>JBLHEU010000207.1:0-5251 GCA_047614525.1 Bacteroidia bacterium
TCTCTTCCAGCAAGGAAAAACTTACGGTGAAAGTATTCCTCATTATCAATGAAATAAACCTGCATTCTAGCTGGTTGAATAGAAGCCACCTTAATAATTAGTGGGTGATCAGTATCATCTATGATCAGGTTCATACCAGAAAGACGAATTACCTCATGAAGTTGGTTTCTTCGTTCGTTAATACATCCGAATCGCGGCATGAATGTGCGAATCTCTCTTCCTCTTTCTTGTGTTCCTTGAGGAAGGTGTCTTCCTATATTACCCATATTAGTTTCTGGCAAATACGGTACAACCTCTTGAGATACAAATAGCACTCTCTCCTTTTGAGACATGTTTAGTTTTTTTGGGTGAAAAAAGTATGCAAATTTACACAATTAGTGCGCTGTATGCAAGGTGTGGTGCGGGTTATAGCAACTCGGCTACTTTCTTATACGCATTTTTTTAGACATTATCAAATTGCTCTTTTTAGCTTTGTATAGTACCATTATCGATAAATGAAAATTATTACCACCGCGGTAGATATGTCTGCTTTTTCGACCCAAAACAGGTCAAATAACCAGTCTATTGCTTTTGTTCCAACTATGGGAGCGCTGCATAAAGGGCATATTTCGCTTATACAGCAAGCCCAACGTAATTCCGATGTAGTTGTTGTGTCTGTGTTTGTAAATCCAACCCAATTCAACAACTCATCTGACCTTGAAAAATACCCTAGAACCTTTGACCAAGACAAGGGGCTTCTTTCTATGGAAAATGTAGATGCGATGTTTTACCCAACGGTTAGCGAAGTTTATCCGACTGATGAAGCAGCTTCCTACGAACTGGATGGGCTAGATGAGTTTATGGAAGGGCCAAATCGACCTGGTCATTTCGATGGCGTAGTTCAAGTAGTTTCGCGCTTGTTTGACATGGTTCAGCCCGATTCAGCTTTTTTTGGAGAAAAGGACTTTCAACAACTAGCTATACTTAAACACATGAGTTCAAAACTTGGTTATGCAATCAAGGTAGTTGGCTGCCCAACTATAAGGGAGCAATCAGGATTGGCTATGAGTTCGCGCAATCAAAGGTTATCTGAAAGTGGAAAAACAGTTGCCTCATCTATATTCCAAGTGCTTTCTGGCATTAAAAATCAAATTGCTGAGGGCGCCCCCATTCAGCAAGCCAAAAAAGAGGCTGTGTCTAAACTGAACAATACAACGGGTTTAGAGCTTGAATACTTAGAAATAGTAAATCCACACAATCTCAGACCAACAACTGAACGTTCTGCAACGGTCCAAGCGTGTATTGCAGCATGGGTTGATGGGGTCCGTCTAATAGATAACATGAGAGTGAAATGATTACTTTTGCGCGCCCATGAAAATCGAGGTTTTAAAGAGTAAAATTCACCGTGTTACAGTTACCCAAGCTGACCTAAACTACATAGGCAGCGTCACTATTGACCCCGTGTTGATGGAGGCTGCTGATATGATTGAAGGCGAGAAAGTTCAAATTGTGAATATCAATAATGGTGAGCGGCTTGAAACCTACATTATAACAGGCGAAAGAGGCTCTGGAAACATCTGCTTAAATGGGCCTGCCGCACGCAAAGTTGCGGTTGGAGACGTGGTAATTATCATCTCCTATGCAATCATGGATTTTGAAGAAGCAAAAACCTTCAAACCAACGCTTCTATTTCCCGACACCGCCACCAACTCAATCTAAGCAATTGAAAAAGCTAATAGGGAACACCCTAAAAATTGGTATTCCGCTGGCACTGGGGGTTTACATCATTTGGTACCAGTATTCCACCCTTGCACCAGAACAGATAGAAACCATTAAGCAATCCTTTAGGGACGCCAACTATTTCTGGGTTTTGCTGAGTGTTGCGTTTGGAACCTTGAGCCATTTGAGTAGAGCTTACAGATGGAGATATACACTAGCGCCTCTTGATATTAAAATCAAGTTCAGCAATAGCTTTTTCGCGGTAATGATTGGTTACGTAGCCAACATTGCTTTTCCAAGATTGGGTGAAGTATCAAGATGTGCGGTGGTTGCTAAGTACGAGGGTCAACCGTTCGAAAAACTGTTTGGAACCGTTGTGGCAGAGCGCGTTGCAGACATGCTGATTCTTCTATCCATTATAGCAATAGTATTGGTTCTACAGATTGACATTCTTCAGCAAACTCTTGAAGAAATGCTGGGAAAAGGCGGAGACCCAGAAGACCTGATTATTAAACTAATTGCCGTTGTTGTAATGGGCTTACTGATATTGATTGCGGGCTTCTTTTTGCTTCGAAAGTCAAATCACCCATTCATTGTAAAACTCAAAACCTTTGTTACCGGTCTTATTGATGGGGTTATGTCTATTCTCAGAATGGAAAAAAAGTGGGCCTTTATTGGTCACACAGCCTTCATCTGGATAATGTACCTCCTCATGTTTTACGTTGTATTCTTTGCGCTACCCGAAACTTCCAACGTTCCGCTTGCTGGAGTTTTAGCAGCATTTGTTATGGGTGGATTGAGTATTATTTTGGTGCAAGGAGGAATTGGAGTTTACCCCCTATTTGTTGCTATAGTGCTTGAATTGTATGGCTTATCGGAAACGACTGGAGTAACCTTGGGTTGGATAATTTGGACTGGGCAAACGGCAATGATTCTTGGATGGGGAGCAGTTTCCTTGATTGCTATGCCATTAATGAACAGCGCCAAGCCGAAGGCAGTCTAAAATCATCTTTCTATATTTGAGGCTTGATTCAACTACAATGAAACGGTTCAACTTCCTTGGTCTTATTGCACTTTTCTGCATTTGTCTAACCACAAATTCTTGCAGTACTTCCAATATTGGAAAACTTGATGGCCAATGGCAAGTGTTTTGGTTGAATGAGTTAAGTGACCCGAACATTTACGTCTGGCAATTTCAAGATGGGGAGCTAACAATTCTGATTTATGATGTAAGTAGTCCTTTGCCGCAGCCCAGTGTTGGCGCTAGAGCACAATACAAAACATCTGCTGAGTTTTTAGATGCAGTCGTAGATATTTCTGGACATATACCTTCAATCTCTGCTGCTGCTGCAAATCAGCAGTTATCAAATGGCAAATGGACAATTGATGTTATAGATAGTGAAGTAATGAGACTTGCCACATCAGACCAAGAAGGCAGTAATGGTGCCTACGTTATTAGAGAGTTCACACGCATAGAGTAAATTCTCATCTTTGCCGTCATGGCAAAGGTCAAAACCAATTTTTTCTGTCAGAATTGTGGAAATTCTTCCCCAAAGTGGGAAGGGAAGTGCAGCGCATGCAACGAATGGAATACCTATGTAGAAGAGGTGGTTTCAGGGAAGACTTCAGCAGAAAAACCGAAACTTGGTAGTTTGGGCAAGCAGTATGAAATCCGTTCTATAACGGAGATTGAGGCCAACCCAGAAGTACGGTTCAAAACACCAGACGCAGAGTTTGACCGAGTGCTTGGCGGAGGATTGGTGCCTGGTAGTTTAACCTTAATCGGTGGAGAACCCGGCATTGGAAAATCAACGCTATTGCTTCAACTAGCCCTAGATTGGGTAGGCAAGAAAATCCTGTACATCTCAGGCGAAGAAAGCGAAGGCCAAATCAGAATGCGAGCGGAGAGATTAGGCATTAAAAACTCTTCCTGTTTCATCTTAACCGAAACCTCAACGCTAAAGCTATTCAAGCAAATAAAGAAACTTCAGCCAGAGGTTATTGTAGTTGATTCTATACAAACTGTTCATTCAGATTTGATTGAATCTACACCAGGAAGTGTTTCTCAAATCAGAGAATGTACAGGTGAGTTTTTACGCTTCGCAAAGGAATCAGACATCCCTATAATCTTAGTTGGACATATTACCAAAGATGGCTCAATAGCGGGCCCTAAAGTTCTTGAGCATATGGTAGATACTGTGCTTCAGTTTGAAGGAGATAGACATCATTTATATCGGATTGTTAGAGCAGTTAAAAATAGATTCGGCTCAACTCCAGAATTAGGTATTTACGAAATGAAATCTAACGGTTTAGAAGCTGTTTCTGACCCAAGCAGAATTCTGGTTCCTGATAGAGATGAGCCGCTAAGTGGTGTAGCAATTTCTGCAACATTAGAAGGAATACGCCCAATGTTAATTGAGTCTCAAGCCCTTGTTAGCTCTGCCGTTTACGGAACCCCGCAACGCTCTGTAACTGGCTATGACATCCGGAGACTGAACATGCTCCTGGCTGTTCTAGAGAAACGATGTGGGTTTAATCTTGGGACAAAAGACGTGTTCTTAAACATTACGGGCGGACTTAAGGTTGACGATCCGGCTTTGGATCTTGGAGTAATCTGCGCCATTCTTTCTTCAAACGCAGATTTACCCGTTCCTCCAGACACTTGCTTTTCCGCAGAAGTTGGGTTAAGTGGAGAGATTAGGCCTGTAAATAGAATTGAACAACGCATTGAAGAAGCATCAAAAATGGGGATGAAACGCATTTTTATCTCCAAAAGAAACGCAGACGAGAACGTTATGAAAGCAAAAGGAATTATTGTGGTTCCGGTTGCTAAAGTGAATGATGTTTTCTCGCAACTTTTCGGTTAACAAATATTTAACATTTTGGAGTTGCAAGGGAATGTAGAGAATCTACTTTTGCGCGCCAATTTTAAACTTGGAAATCGTGCAATTAAACTTCAAAGAAATAGCAACCGCCACAATGGTTTTGTTTGCCGTTATCGATATAATCGGTAGCGTTCCAATCATCATCGACTTAAGACAAAAAAACGGCCAATTACGTTCTGGTCTTGCCAGTTTTGTTGCCCTGGTGATAATGATTCTATTCCTCTTTCTAGGACAAAATATTCTTAGTCTCATTGGAATTACCGTTGGAGATTTTGCCATTGCTGGTTCATTGGTCCTTTTCTTCTTGGCCCTTGAAATGATTCTTGGCATTCAGCTTTACAAGGAAGATGATTCTCCATCAACCGCTTCTGTTGTACCACTTGCGTTCCCGCTTATTGCTGGCGCAGGAACCTTAACAACCCTGCTTTCCCTAAGGTCTGAGTTTGCGGTAATCAATATCCTTATTGCAATTGTCATAAACATTGCCTTGGTCTATCTCGTCTTAAAAACAACTGGACGAATTGAGCGTTTCCTTGGTAAAGGCGGCATCAATGTGTTAAGAAAAGTGTTCGGTATAATATTACTCGCCATTGCCGTTAAACTATTTAGGACGAACCTTGGAGTTTGATTTTCGTAATTTTGCAGAGTGAACGTATTAAAAGCCATAT
>JBLHEU010000208.1:0-5244 GCA_047614525.1 Bacteroidia bacterium
ATGGTCATTTAAAGGATGTTTCGTTGCGAAGAATGACCGCTTTAATGCATAGAAACCAGTCCACAGGAAAACCTGTTGGAGAATGGCCTCTCGCTTCAAAAGATCAGCTTACTGGAAATGAGCTCAAGTTGGAATATGTATACCAACTTATGAGCACAGACCCTCAAACAGCGCACGAGCACGACTTGGTAGAACTGGTTGAGAAAATAATGGAATGGCGCAAATTCCATCAAGTTCCTGTAGAAAATGAAGCAGGAGAATGTATTGGAATTATTACCTCAACCAGCCTTAGGGTTGCTAGAGAAAAACATGGCGAATTAGGAAATATGTTTGCTTCAGAAATTATGGAGAGGAATGTAATTACTGTGGATCCTAACGAGAAAATTCTTGCTGCTAAAAGGCTTATGATTGAGAAAGGAATAGGTTCGTTGCCCGTAATTCATGATGGTAAGTTGGTTGGGGTAATTACTAAGTTTGATGTCGAAGAATTGGAAGATGAGTAGGCGTTGAAAAAAGTGCGATTTTACAGCCAAGCGTTCGATAAGTATTACGAAACCGAACGTATTATTGGAGAGTTTCATGGAGCAGAAGAAGGACCCGTATTGGTGTTCTTTGGCGGTGTGCATGGTAACGAAACAGCAGGCGTAATTGCCTTACAGGAGTTGATGGCCGAAATCAACCGTTTTCAACCCAAGATTAACGGTAGCATTTATGCCATTTCTGGCAATATGAATGCTCTAGAGAAAAACATCAGGTTTGAGGAAGAAGACCTCAATCGTGTTTGGACAAAAGAACGAATGAGAAGCCTTGAAAAAGGTGAGGTTGATGCTGAAAACGCCAATGCTGATGTTAAAGAACAAATGGAACTGTTTGCCATTGGGAAAGAGATATTTAGAAAACACGAGCATCAGGTTTATTGCATCGATTTGCACACAACATCTGGCCCAACCGTACCATTTATAACGCTTAACGATACGCTCATTAATAGAGAGTTTGCTACTAAGTTCCCTGTTCCGGTTATTGTTGGAATTGAGGAATTCTTAGTTGGCCCTATCCTTAGTTGGGTGATGGAAATCGGATACCCGTCTCTCGCTTTTGAAGCGGGAGAACATTTCCACCCAGACAGTGTGAAGTACCACAAGGCATTTGTATGGTTATCGTTGGTTTATGGAGGACTTATTTCTGAAAAAGAAATTCCAGACTTGGATAAACATCACGCTACGTTAAGTGCCTCAAATGTTGATTTGACGCGGGTGTTTGAGGTGCGACACAGAGAAGGTATTTCTTCAGCAGATGGCTTTAAAATGAAACCAGGCTACGCTAACCTGCAGCCTGTTCAGCAAGGAGAGTCGTTGGCTCACATTAAAAACGAAACAATCAAGGCCGTTGAAACGGGGAGAATTTTCATGCCTCTGTATCAAGAAAAAGGAGACGATGGCTTTTTCTTGGTTAGAGAAGTTTCTCCTTTTTGGCTCTGGCTTTCTGCAATACTTAGAACATGGAAGTTTGAAAACCTCCTAAAACTATTGCCTGGAGTAAGCACGGATAGGCGCGATAAGCACACTTTGGTGGTAAACAAACGCATTGCGCGTTTTTTAAGTACTGAGATTTTTCATCTGCTAGGCTACAGGACTAAAAAACGGGAAGAAGACAAATTGCTGATTACCAGACGGGAGTTTGATGTAAGAGGCATTGCCAAAAAGCAATAGACTTCTATTCAATCTTGTGTTAACAACTCTTGTGCTTCTGCAAATACGTAACAAATACAATCTGCGTAATTTGTAATGTGAAGAAGTGGCTACCAGATATAGCAATCGTCAATAAAGTGAGGTTGACCGTTGGGTCGTATTTTCTAGCAAAGGAAATGCGTATTCGTAAGCGGGATGTGCAGGGAATGGGGCTAGATGCTGCCCGCAGCATAGGGGTTATTTTCAACGCTAAAGATGAGAGCAGTTTCAAACTAATTAGAGAGCTTACTGATCATTTAAGAGGCGGTGGCTTAAGACAAGTAAAGGCTCTAGGGTTTGTGCCAAAAGCGGAGGTCTCATCATTTTTGCAATCAAGCCAAGACTTTGATTTCTTCTCGAAACAAGATTTTAATTGGTTTTTTAAACCGCAGGGCAGAAAAGTAGCGGGTTTTATTAGCGAGCCTTTTGATATTCTTATCGACTTGCGACTCAATAAATCCATACCGTTACTTTTTATTGTTGGGCTTTCTAGAGCGCAGTTTAAGGTTGGTCGATATGGAAACAACTTCAAAGAATATTATGATTTAATGATTGATGTTGAAGGAGAGCCAGAGCTCAGTTACTTCATCGAGCAGATAAAGCATTATTTAACCATGTTGAGCGAACAAAAATGAAAGCGTTGAAAGGAACAGGCGTTGCCATGGTTACGCCTTTTGATGTTGATGGAAAAGTAGATTTTCCTGCGTTAGAAAAGTTGACCGAGTATTTAGTTAGCGGAGGAGTAGACTACTTGGTGGTGATGGGAACCACTGGGGAAAGCGTAACCCTGAGCAAGCCAGAAAAAGAGGAGGTGTTAGATTCTGTGGTTCAAACAGCAGATGGTCGATTTCCGATTGTGCTTGGTGTGGGAGGAAACAATACTGCTGAAGTTTGTAAACAACTCAACCATCTTGATAAGACTGGATTAACGGCAGTTTTGTCGGTTTCTCCATCATACAATAAACCAACGCAGAAAGGAATTTATGCTCATTTTGAAGCAGTTGCTGAGGCTTCGCCATTACCAATAATCCTTTACAATGTCCCTGGTAGAACGGCTTCAAATATGGAAGCATCAACCACGCTTAAGTTGGCCAAAGACTTTGAGAATATAGTAGCTATAAAAGAAGCTTCGGGAAACCTTGAGCAATGCATGCAAATCATAAAGAATAGACCAGATGATTTCTTGGTTATTTCTGGAGATGATAATTTGACTTTACCTCTAATTGCTTGCGGTGCGGATGGAGTTATATCGGTGGTAGCCAACGCATTACCAGAGCGTTTTTCTCAACTGATTTCTAGTGGCTTAAGCGGAGACTTTAGTAATGCAAGAAAACTGCATTACCAACTTATTGACATCGTTAATTTGCTTTTTGCCGAAGGAAATCCCGCAGGTGTAAAGTGCGTTCTTAACGAGCTAGGTATTTGCGAAGAAAACGTTCGCTTACCGCTTGTTCAAATATCAGATAAGTTGAGAAATGAGCTTTTAGGATTAATTAGAAACCTAAGCTAGCCCGCTATTATTTCTTGGCGTACTTGTACTTAGCCGCCATTTCAGAAGTGCCAGACCATTTTACAATAATGTCCTTTGATTCAGGATACTGAAGAGCCGTAATATCAAACTTCAATGTATCCTTAATCAAACTTCGGCACGGGTCATTTTCTAGGTTGATATGTTCTAAGTCGATGATGGCTTGGGCAGGTAAACTCTTCAACCAAGCACCAGAGAAATATGCGTTGAAATCATGTTGCTGGCAGCCGCCAGAATATCTTACTACAGCTGTTAATGTATCTCGGTTTATATCCCATTCTAAAACCGAAAAATCTGGTTTTTCCGTAATCTGTCTTTTGGCTCCAACAATTACTTCCTTAACGTTAAGCTCGCTTTTAGCAGGCTCTTTTTCTGTAGACGCGGCAATTTTAGTCGGTGCTTTTTCGGTGCTTTTACATGCAGTAAATAGCAGGGTAGTGGCAAAGAAGTAGGTGAGGATTCTCATAGGTTTGGTTTTGATAGGTTCAAAAGACAAAATCGATGCCAATAAAAATAAAACGGCCCTTCCAAATTACTGAAAGGGCCGCTAAATAATTTGTCAGATTTATTTGCTCAAGTGAACCACTTTTTTGGTGGCTTTACTTTCTGCTGTGTAGAAATTCATGTGGTAAATTCCTTCTGCTAGAGTAGAAAAGTCAACAGTTGTTCTTATCCGACCCGATACATTGATTTTGGTGATTTCTCTCCCTACCATATCTGTAATGGTTACATCAATTACCTTGAATTCAGTTGGCAAGTCGATGAAAACCAGCCCGTTTGTTGGGTTTGGATACAAGTTTACTGCTTCAGCTAATTCAATATCATTCACACCAACGTTGTTTCCAACACTAACTGTAGACTGCGCTTCACAACCATTGTCATCCGTTATTGTAACGGTATAGTTTCCAGCATCAAGACCAGTAGCTGTAGCTGATGATCCGCCACCATTATTCCAAGAGTAGGTATAAGGAGGAGTTCCGCCAGTTGCAACCGCAGTTGCCGAACCGTTGTTGCCACCTGTCCAAAGATTCTCGCCTGTACTAGAAGCAGAAGCCGATGGAGCAGGTTCAACACTTATGTATTCCGTTTGCGAACTTGTGTTGGTGCCGGCTGAGTTTGTTACCACTAACTCTACATCGTAAGTGCCAGGAGTGTTGTATGTAATAGATGGGCTTTCTGCCGCGCTTGAAACTGGAGAACCGCCTTCAAACGTCCAAGCGTATGTTACGTTTAAGTTTGGTGTGCTGTTGTTGGTGTAGCTGATGCTTTCGCCAGTACATAAATCTGTGTTAGGTGCTACAAACGCAGATACTGGAGGTGTAACTACAAATGGCAGACAGAATTCAATTGATTCATCGTCTTGAAAAACACCTCCTTCTCCCATAACATCACCGTTAGGAGCTAAAAGCTGATACGCTCCATCACCCCATTCTCCACAGCAAATTCCATCTCCTTCAGAATCGTAAATGGTAAAAGTGTAGCATCCATCTGGCAGGCAATTAGCTAAGTCGTACTGGGTAGCATCATCATAACCATCGCCAGAAGCAACAACGTTATTCTGAGCGTCTTCAATTTCCCAAGTTGTCTCATCTCCATAATCATCAGTAAGCAAACTCACGGTCATTTCTTCTCCATCTACACTGGTGAAACTTACAATAAGGTCATCGTTTACATCGTTTAAATCTGTGCCGTTGTTAGCACTTGTAATCATGAATTCGATCGTGTGCAATCCATCTACAAAAGTCTGAGTTGGAAAAGTAATTTCATCTGTTGCGTTGGTAGATAGATTACCAGTCCACATATAAGGTGTTTGAGCTACGTTGTCTACTTCCCAAGAAACCGTGCAAGCTGTAAGATTGTCTATTCCAGAATTCTTGATGGTAAGAATTGGCGTTACTTCTGTATCACAAATCGTGGCGTTATTTTCAACACCTGATAAAGACTGCGCCCCTGCATCTACAGCTATAGTTGGCTGATTAGGATCCCATC
>JBLHEU010000209.1:0-5242 GCA_047614525.1 Bacteroidia bacterium
TTTAGACTCTAATTCCTTCTTTGCAGCAGCATCTTTCTGAGCTGCTTTAAGCTGCCCAGCACTGTCCACTTTTCCAGCAATCTTCATGTTAGAAGTAACCTTAATTTCAGTTCGAACTGCTTGTTTACTGTAGTTCTTTCCTAAAGCTCTTTTTTCTTCAGATGTAACCTGCTTAGCCACTTCTGACTCTGCTTTACTTGTTTGAGCATTAGGATTTACCTGTGCCGCTTTTACATCAACATCCTTGAAAGAAACCTCTACGGGTTTTTCATCAGATTTTGTATTGCTCTGCGCCATTCCCATACTGTAGGAACCAACTAACAGGCAAGCAGCCACTAAAAGTCTAAGTGTTTTCATGTTGTTTATAGATTAATTATTAAGGTTTGATTTGTGCTCAATCGTGAATCGTGCAATTTAGGTATTTCATACTATAGTACAACATTGGTCTAGCCGTGTCAAAAGACAACTTTGACTTATTCAGAACAAAACAATTCCGAAAAATTAAAGTCCCGAAACCATTTGACGCAACATATGTGGAAACAAAAAGCCCCGCCAAATGGCGGGGCTTTTCAAATAAAGAACTAAAGAAGTTTAGTTAATCTGAATCTTACGAGTCACTTTTCCTTCTACAGTACTAATCTGTAATAAGTAAGTTCCTGAAGCAATATCCAAGTTCAACTCCTTGCGGAAGTTTCCGTTCATAATTACACCTTCTGTGTAAACCTGACGACCTGTAACATCCATTACTGTAATCTGTGCATCAGAATCAACTCCATTTACCTCAACTACAAACTGACCGTTTGATGGGTTAGGGTAGATTTTTACATCTACCGCTTCCGCTTCTTGGATACCTATTGGTTGACACGCTGGGTCTGCAGATGTAAGGAAGTTTACGGTGAATGAAGCTGTAGAATCACAATTCATACCTACACCATCAACTACAATAACCTTCACTTCCCAAGTTCCAGCAAAAGGAGGTAAGGTGTTGAGGCTCAACGTTCCGTTAAGATCTTCGTCCAGCATCATTGGAAAGTCTCCTTGAACATATCCAGTAATGGAAACAGGAGCTTCTATGCCGCCAGTACCACCAGATGTAGTGTTGTCGAAGAATAAGGTGTAAGAACCAGGAGTACTGTTTCCACTTAATGCAACGTCAAAACTCTCTCCAGGACAAAGATCTTGTACCGCAGGAGAAGTAAGGGTTCCAGCTTCACAAACTGGGCAAGGTGCAGGGTTAGTACCACAAAGAACTGTTGGGTTTCCATTATCAGTTGCAAAAGAGGTGGTGCAATCAACTTGCCCAGGTGCATCTCCGTTAGCTGTTCCTAGCTCATTAATAATGATGCTGTAAGTACCACTTTGTGTAGCGGTCCACTCTAGAGAACATTGGTCTGCGTGGGTTAAAGTAGAACCTGTAGCAGGCTCACCATTCCATGCGTCAATGGTTGTTCCATCAGGCGCAAGAATAACAATCTCAGGAATCCAGCTACCAGCGCCAACTCCAGCACACACATCAAACACATAATCGTATGTTGCCTGTACATTTGTTAACGTATATGTTTCAGAACCATAGATGCCAAAATTGATATAACCAGGATCTGCTGCTTCGCATCCGCCATCAACGCAAGGTGCAGACCCAAGGTCTCCCCAAGTATCTGCTGAAACTAAGCAAGGTTCTCCTGGCACAGCAGGGCAAATAATACTGAAGGTCTGAGTTTCAGAAGTAGAAAACTCATTGTCTAAGAGGAATAAATATTCGGTTCCTGATGTAAGGTTAATTGAATAGTTTCCAGGAGCATTTGCGTCACCAATACATGTCCAACCAAGCGTATCACAGCCAGTTGATGCTTCTTTCCACATGTAGTCTATCCAGCTATTTCCTTCGGCAGCTGTAATTGATAAAGTATGTGTTCCAGTAGTGGTTGGTGTAAAACTGTAAAGCTGTTCTGCTCCAGGTACGTCAAACGTACATGCACTTTCAAAATTGAAATCAACAATACCTTGACCCGCAAGTGTAACCGTTTGTGGAGCATTGCAACTTGCAATGGTTATTACATCATCGCAAGGGTTGTTGTATCCTGCAACAATCACGTTATCGATTGCAATCCCGGATCCCCAGCCTCCTCGATCGGTATGTACGAAACCAATCATCATTTGATCGTTGAACGTGTATTGATCAACACCGACAGTGATTGTACGAGGAAGTATAGTACCATCTTCCACCCATCCATCTACGAAGGTCGTTGCGGTTAGCGGTACAGTAAGCCAGATGGCCCCTGCATCGTAACTAATTAGGAAATACCCTTGCGATGCCTGAAATAATGAGTCGTAAAAAACGTCATACAGGAAAATAGCAGAATCGAAGTTTGCTAGATTTAAAATCGGGCTAATCAGTATGTCATCAAGCCTATTCTGGTCAGTTACATCGTCATTTGAAAGGGCAAAGGGACTAGCATCAAGAGAAGCTGGAACATTCCAATTCATTGATGAGTAAGGCGCTGCGCCATATTCCCATCCATCAGAAGGGGTTGTAGAGGAAATTCCCGTTGGGAAAGTTTGGTCCGTTGTCTGCGTCCAATCTACAGGTGCGGTTGCAACATCGAAATCTTCAAATAGAACGATTCCGAAATTCTGAGCCACGCTGGTCTGAGACCAAGCTGCAGCTATAATAAATATTAGGAGTAGTAGTTTTTTCATGTTAGTGGCGTTTGAGGGAGACCTACACTCGAGCTAGAACTCAAGGGCGATCCACCAATTATTTTTCTTCTCTTTTTTGAATTTCCCCGTAAGCTTTAACAGCAGTTGCTTTTGTACGAGCTTTTTTCTGCTCTTCTGTTTGAATGATGCCTTGTGAATTGTTGGCATCGATGCGCGTAACGTTTGTACGTCTTCGCTCAATTTTGGCCGCATCAACCTTTTTTAATTGAGGTTGAGCTTTTTTCAAAGCGTCTTTTGATTCAATTTTTGTCACTTTTTCCGCTTTTACTGCGGCTTTGTCCTGAGCATTTGCTGCTGTAAACGAGAAGCAAATCAGTACAACTAGGGTAAATACGTTTTTCATTGTGTTAAGAGATTAGATTCATAGTAACTCAAAATTACCATTAAGTCTAACATTATCTAATAGAAATTAAAACGCAGCTAAATAGGTCTTTCTAGTGTAGTTTTTAGCGAATCCATCTCAGAAATAAGTTGGAGATAAGCAGGCTTAGACGCTTCGCTTAGCGGGTCTGATGCTGGCAATTCTTGTGTTCGGTGATTGACCTGTTTCCCGTTTTTCCAAAATCGGTAGCACACGTGCGGCCCAGTGGCCAATCCTGTGCTGCCAACGTAGCCAATTACATCGCCTTGGCTTACGCGAACACCTGGTTTAATTCCACTCTTAATTTTAGACATGTGCAGGTACTGCGTTTCGTAAACGCTATTGTGCCGCATTTTCACATAGTTTCCGTTGTTGGCTTTGTACCGCGCTTCTGATATAACGCCATCTCCAACTGCTACAATGGGCGTTCCTTTAGGAGCGGCATAATCGGTTCCTAAGTGAGCTTTAAACCGTTTTTGAACAGGGTGAAACCTGCGATTAGAATAACCAGAGCTAATTCGGGAGAACTTAACAGGAGCTTTTAGAAATGCCTTCTTGAGATTTCTTCCCTTCTCATCGAAAAAACCCTTTTCGTTTTCGCCTTCAAAATAGAACGCTTGAAACGGTTTATCAAAATGGGTAAAGGTGCTGGCCAAAATTCTATCTATCCCAATTGATTTATCATCAACATAATTCTCTACATAAAGAATTTCAAAAGCATCTCCTTTCTGAATGCGATAAAAGTCAATAGTCCAAGCATAAATTTCCGATAGCTCAACGGCTAATAACGGATCGGCATCTTGCTTTTTTAAATCAACATAAAGCGATGAGTTAACGGTGCCAGTAACGTACCTATTTCGTTTCACAATCTCCTTCTGTCCCTTGTAAATCTTTAGACTATCCTGGAGGTTAAAAACCACATAATCGGTTGCATTAGGTTCATAGACAAAACAAGTAGCAAGTTTGGAAGAGTCTTTTCTGCAGTAGATTGTATAAGGTTTTCCGGTGACCAACTTTCTCACGTCAAAAATCTCTTTAGACGCCCTAGCCAGCTGGTCTATAATTGCGTACGGAATGCCATAAGGCAAAAGGATAGATGACAGGTTCTGATTACGTTTTACATAATCCTTTATCACTAGAAAAGAATCTGTTGCAAATCCGTATTCGATGTTAGATTCTAGGGCTGGGCCTACCTCTTGGCAAATTACCTCCTTTGGCGCATTACTCTTGCAAGCAACAAACAGGAGAACCCCCCCCAGCAAACCCAACTTCACAATCCTTTCCATCACCAATGCTAATTAACGTCTACCTTACTAAAGTAACGGTGCCGTGTTCAGAAAAATTGTTGCCGTCTGTCCCCTTTAAATCAAGAATATAGTAATAGGTTCCTTCTGCTGCTTTGGCCCCGCCATTTATGGTGCCATCCCAACCCCATAAGTCTATTGGAGGAATTGCGCCATCATATTTATAAACGGGTCTTCCCCAGCGATTAAAAACCTTCATATTGGCCTCAACCATTGCATAAGTAAAAGGCTGAAACCTTTCATTGAATTCATCTCCATTTGGGGTAAATACGTTACCAACCTCATACTCTGGAATACCTTCAACAAATACGGAGTACATAAAAACGTCTTCACATCCATTTGCGTTTGTAACAGTAAGCGTAACGTCATACCATCCGCTATCTGGAAACGAATAATTCACGATTCCAGATCCGGTGATAGTTGTATCGTGAATCATCCAAACTGCGCCTTCTCCGGTTTCTAAGTTTGCGTTAAACTCCACATCAAGGTTTGAAGCGTCATGCGTGGCTTCTGCTGTTGGGTTATCGTAAACCAGTACAGATGCTTCGGCAGAATCTATACATCCATTATTAGTTGTTACAAGCAAATCTGCCGTGTAGGTACCCGCAGTCAAATACGTGTTTGATGTTGTCTCGCCATTACCTGAGATATCATCCCCAAATTCCCATTCCCAGGTGGTCACAGAACCTGATAAAACTTCAGACTGGTCGGTAAAAAGGGTCTCTTCTCCAACACAAACTTCGGAAACATCAAAGTTTGCATCAGGATTAGGGTTTACCAAAATCTCAATGCTATCAGAAGCCGTACAACCTTCGGCATCTTCAATGGTTTGAGTAACCCAATAAGATCCGGCAGTTGT
>JBLHEU010000210.1:0-5231 GCA_047614525.1 Bacteroidia bacterium
CTGCGGCCAATGAATCTTGTACGGCTTGTTCTTTTGAAGCTTTCAGCTGTTCTTGCATTAGAGCCCCATTAGCGATGGAGTCTGCTATAAACTGTTCGCGTGCACGCGCGATAGAATCTAATCTGGCCTGTGCTCTGGCGGCATCTAAAGCTTTTGCTCTGGCCTCTTCTCTTTCTTTTGCTCTTTGTGCTGCAAGCTCTTGCTCTTCTTTAATACGGCTGATATCTCTAGTTACAGTGACAAACGACTTGGTTTGCTCATTAAACATAACTCCGCCAGCCGTTTCCTCACGCACAGTATTCCCCTTATAGTCTTTTCTAACCTTTGTTAGATTGAGGGTGATGGACTGAATGAACTCTCCGGCTTTCGCAGTTGCTGGAACTTCGGTAAGCACCGTTACCGTTCTAGTAGCATATCCTTTTTCAGATACACTAACGATATACTCGGTGTTTAAATCTAGTGTAGCAACAAACGCCCCAACGTTATTGGCGCTAGAATATTTAAGCCCCCCGTCCGATTTGAATATTTTGATTTCGGCATCCGCCAAAGGCGCACCCTCAAGCGTAACGTTGCCATTTAGCATCAGTTTTCCGTCTTGCGCTGTAGCAGCGAAACCCAAAAGAACAAAAGACAGTATGAGAAGGTGTTTTACCAATGAAAGGGAAATGAGCGCCAAACGCACAAACTTGCTAAATATTATCCGCCTTAAAAATTCGGCTGGCAAAGTTAATAAATGGATTTCGGACTTGTTTTACGCTCAAACGAGCACAAATGACGTTGGTCGATTGGTCGCTGATTATGCCGTTTTCGTCTAAAAGGCGAAACCCAGAAGGGACAAAAAGTGTAATAGACCCATCAAACGAAACAATACCAGGTTAGAATCGGCAACGAGACTAAATCAACAAAAGGTCAAAGAGATGAGAACAGATATGAACAGTGGGAGCAAAGACAGAATTTTGATTAAGGCGAATTATGAGTTGGTACCGGTAAACCTTGACGAGATTCTTTTTATTAAAGCACTAAGTGATTACGTCATCATTAAAACTACAACCGGGAAGTACATTACTCTTTCTACAATGAAAGATATGGTGAAGAATCTTCCAGAAAACGTGTTTGTACGATCACATCGGTCCTTCATAGTAAATCTAGACAAGGTGTGTGCTGTGAAGGGCAGTACCATTGAGATAAAAGACAGCGATATGCGCTTTAGCGTACCTATTGGTAGAGCATATAAAAAGGAATTTAAGGCTTCATTAAATGCAGCGTAAGTAAGGTTATGGGTTGTGGGTTGAAAGCCGTCCGGGGGGACGGCTTTTTTTATACACTGAAACTTGACATTTTCTCCTTTAACCAGTTTAAATCCGCCACATTAGGGTTTTCTTTCACTCGTTTTTCTATGAGTTCTAATCGCGATTTATCTCCTCTGGCTTTGGTTAGTGATAAGGTGTGTTTTATCAAATTTAGGTACAATTTACGTTGATTGTCAGAGATTTTTCGGTTCCTGTTAAGGAATGAGCGGAAAGCCGTTCCATGATAATACAAAGCATCTGTATCATCTAATTCGTAGTACGATTTAAGCAGAATGGATCTGGCATCTAGGCGATAGAATACATCATCTAAATCTACTTTTTGTAACTGCTTGATGGCGTCTCGATAATCTCCTGCAGAAAAATGGAGGTTAGCCAAGTTATAAGCAAGAGCGTTGGTTCGCTGATCGCTAGGTAAGTGTTGTTTGTACCGATGGATAAATTCTCTGGCATAATCGAGGGTCTTTGTCCTTAAAGCAATAGTTACCACATTTTTGAAATCCCATTGAGAGATTCTTTCGTTTGTTAGTAACGCACCATTTTCAAGCGCACTTTGATAAACAGCTAGTAATTCGTTCTGGAAGATAAGACGGCCAGCATTAATCCGTCTAATACAATAGTTGAGTAGATATTGATAAAGGTCTGAAAGCTCCGATTCAGACAGGCGCCCAAGTAACTTCGGAACCTCCTTTTTAAGTTGATCAAAGACGGTTTCTTTTTCTGGATTAGTTAGGCTTTGAATAATCAAACGATAAAGCAAAATGTATGGGCTGTGGTTAAAAAGCCCAGCATCGATTTGTTCTAGTGTGGTTTTTAGAAACGGATCGTTCCATTCCTTTTTAAGAATGAAGTTGAGGTTGATTTTCTCAGCGCTTATTTGAAGCTTTTTGGCAACGAAATAGTTGTCCAAGTAGAGCGAGCTTTCCTCAAAAACATCCGAAGAACGCTTTCCAGATTCAAGTTCTGATTTAGCCTTTAGAGAATGTAGCTCGTACTTAAACTGAAGGGCACTTGTATCTACTTGAGCAGAATTTTCAATCCGTTTTAATTCTTGATTATAGGTTTTGTCAAACGCTTTGGTACATTTTCTTTCCGATAACTCTTCGAGTAACAAAGCCTGTTGCTGACGAGGTTTTTTGGTTAGTTGTTTAAAACTGAAGAACTCGAAAATGAGTTTGTTTACATCAGTCAGTAAATACCGAATGGTTTTATCTTTGAATGCAGTCGATGGGTAAATAGAAGCATGAATCTTCTCCCGAGAAATGGACGTGGGTCTCTTTTCGCGAAGCAAGTCTAAAACAAGACAAACCTCTTGCCGCATGCATGGATATCGGAACTGAATGAACCGTTTTAGCTCATTCCACTCGAGTGCTTCAAGTTTTTCGATAAGCTCTAGTGTTAGCATTTGATTTTTTAGTCCGACAAAAGCGAATTATTACTGGTATAATTATACTAATTAAATGTTATTTTATATTTTATTTAGTCCGACAAAACAAAAATAATGTGATTTTTATATGGCTATTGTGACGATACATTTGGAACGTGAACCCGTCTAAAGACAAACCCCATGAAAAATAAACAACGAGTATTTCAGGGAATCAGTGGAATGATTCTGTTGCTCGTAGCGTCTATTGGAGCTGTAGCCCAGACAACTTTTGAGCGTGTGTATAATGGCCCAACTAACGGACAAGACACAGCATTAAAACTCATAGAAACCTTAGATGGTGGCTTTGCCATTGTTGGTTATACCAATGGCCTCAACTGGGCCGATCAGTATATGGTTAAGACCGATGGTGATGGTGTTTTTGAATGGGACAGAACATGGGGAGACTCACAGACAGCTGAGTATTTCAGAGATGTAAATCAGACACTGCCAGATTCAAACTTTGTGTTTGCAGGAAAGCAAGCTTGGCAAGTGGACGTTGATGGAAACTACTCTTGGTCAAGCTCGGAGCTGATTAACGATTTAGCCTTTGTAACCGAAGAGGCGATTGAGCCCACAACCGATGGCGGTTACATCACCTGCGGGTACGGCTATTCCATCAGCCAATCCAATAATTTGCAAGCAACCTTGATAAAACGAGATGCCGGTGGTGATACGATTTGGACCAGCGTTTTAGGATTCCCAACAGTTGAAGATGTTGCCACCGATGTGGTTCAAAGAACTGATGGCGGTTATACGTTTATTGGTTCCAAAAATGGAGAAGTTGTGCTTACAAGAGCGGATCCTCAAGGAGTAGAAATATCTTCAGCCTACTTTTTTGCAACGGACTTAGAAGCGCCAAACGATTACCCAATTCGCGGACCATATAGTCTAGAACAAACCACAGATGGTGGGTACATTTTTATCGCCAAAAAAGCGGGCGAGGATAAAATGATGTTGGTGAAAACCAATTCGTTGGGAAGCGAAGAGTGGATGTATGAGATTGGCGAAAACGACTCTGCACCCTTTGGTGGCGCAAAGCAAACTTCGGATGGCGGTTACATCATCGCCTCAGGTAATCGAGTTAGTTGGGATACTCAAACTCGTCCATATTTGGTGAAGCTGAATACTACTGGTCAATTCCAGTGGGAGAGACGTTTTACTACAGGAATTACAGGCCAGTTTGCAGATGTGATTGAATGCGCTGATGGCGGATTTGCCGCTTGCGGAACACTTCGTCTTTCCAACAACGGGCCACAGGATGATTTCTATTTAGTAAAGGTTAATTCAAACGGAAACAGTCCAAACCCAGCTTGTTTTACAGTGCTGGCTTACACTCAAAACAATTTGACTTGCGGTAGCGAAATTTCGTATCTCGGAACAGGTAATTCTGTAGAAGATTGGTACTACTACATCAATTCCGATAACGTTTCCGCCCAACCCCAAGGAGTTGCCACCTTAGATCCAGGTGTTTATGGGCTATCGCTCACAACAGTTTCTGCAGATGGCTGCGTCTCTTCTGATGAAGATTCGGTTACTGTTAGTGGACCATTTTCCGTTGATGCTTGGGCAGATATTCTTGCCTGCCAGCAACCAGCGCAGCTATTTGCCGATGTTCAGCCAGCAGGTGTTTACACTTATGTTTGGCAACCAGCAATCCAAAACCTCTCAGACCCTACCATTCCAAACCCAATAGTTTCGGGAGGAGTAGATAGCGTAGACTTCACGGTAACGGTTACCAATCAAACCGGATGTTCTGTTTCGGATGTAGTAAACGTCACGCAACAATCGTGGATAATCGATTCTCTTGATTTGTGCGATGGATTCGTAACTATTGACCTTGGACCAGGAGCTGATTATTACGATTGGCTTTCTTGGACAGACCTAGACAACAACAATTATCCATTGAACGTACCGCAAACTCAGCAAACCTTAAACGTTAACGAGCCGGGCCAATATTTTGCCGTGGCTTCTTTCCCAGAATGTGGAGCAATGACCAGTCTGGTTACAGTTGTTCCTTGTGTTGATTGTGAGAACTTTTTCACTTACAACACCCAACCTCAACAGTGCGGTACATGGTATCAGTTTTTCCCTGGTTCATCAACCCAAATTGTATCGTACGAATGGGATTTTGGAGATGGCAATACAAGTACGGGAATGAACCCAACCCATGTTTTTACTCCTGGGACTACAGGTATTCATACAGTAACATTAACCACCACTGACGTGGGTCAATGTGTTAGTGTTTCTTCTCAACAAATAAGTGCTACCATAGGTCATTCGGTTGTTATGTCTAATGATACAGTTGCATGCCAAGAAGAAGCTTACATGGAAGCCTTCGCTGCAGGTGGCTCTGGAGATTTCAGCTACGAATGGTTTCCTTCGGAAGGGTTAACGGACCCGTTTTCATCGGTAACACACGTTTCGGGAGTTCATAACCAAATCTACGTTTGTGAGGTTACGGACAATCAAACTGGCTGTATCGTTGGCGGAGCAGTTAC
>JBLHEU010000211.1:0-5194 GCA_047614525.1 Bacteroidia bacterium
ATTAGATTCAACTACAGATAGTTTGATAATCAGATTTGATTACCCGGCTCAAACATTGAAGTTATTCAACTGGGGCAAATTCTTCACCCAAAACTCCGTTTTGGTTAACCTATTGTACAATTGTGTTAAAAGGGCAAAAAAACGCCCCCCATATGGTATTCTATTTGGCAAGTTCTATTACTTAGTATACCCTAAAAATACAAGTCAATTGATTAAAAAAAAGCCTGTCGAATTAGCCAAAAAAACTAGGATGATTATCCAAAATTTGGATCCTAGCAGTACAATCATCATTAACCGCGACACCATTGGTTTAGGGAAGCCACTGGAGGAATTATGTAAGAAACGCAATTTATCTTCCTTTTCTTTGGTAGAAGATTTCAGACGAATGAAAGATATCGGAGTAAACCCTACGTACTGGCCGGCTACCGGTCGTGTTGGGCATTGGAACCAACCCACTCATCGAGTAGTGGGAGAGTCAGTTGCCGAATACACCTACCAATTCCTATCTGAAAAGACTGAAAAAAATCGTTGATTGTCGAAATTATTTAAATGCTGGGAGACCCTAGAACATTATCTATTTGTTTGCAAACTCCTAAAAGCCTTCAACGCGCTTTTATACAATAGTCATTCCATCATATTAATTGAACATCATCCTGACATAATCAAATGTGCCGATTACGCAATTGACCTTAGCCCAGAAGGCGGAAAAGGCGGTGGAATGGTTGTGTTTGAAGGGACTCCTGAAGAGCTAGCTGTTTGTAAAACTTCGGCTACCGCAGCAAGTATTGCTGAGAATGTTTTGAAGAAGGCTAAAGCCTGAGAATACGCCACCCTGAACTCGTTTTAGGGTCTAACCAAATAGATGCTGAAACAAGTTCAGCATGACGGTAGATTTAACGACCTTCGCGGCCTGTAAGGGCGTATGGTCATACGCCCCAACGTTTATCATTGAATCTTAACTATTGAATTATCTATCAGCCGAAAACCTATCTCGTTCTTACGGAGAGCGTGTTCTTTTTGAGGAAATCACCTTTGGTATAGACCGAGGCCAGAAAATGGCCTTGGTTGCCAAGAACGGAACAGGGAAAACTTCCATGCTTCGCATATTAGCTGGACTAGAGCCACCTGAAACAGGCGAGGTTGTGACCAGAAATGGCATCTCAATCGGGTACCTGCAACAAGAACCAGCATTGAATGTAAACCATTCGGTGATGGATGCCATTTATGACCCAACCAACGTGATTATGTCAGTTGTTCGGGAATATGAAGAAGCAATGCTTGACGAGGGGGACTCTGACCGAATGCAACGTTCTTTCGATGCAATGGACAGACACCAAGCGTGGGATATTGAAGCGCAGGCTAAGGAGATTCTTACTTCGTTAAACATCACCGATTTTGAACAGAAGATTAAAACACTTTCTGGTGGTCAGGTAAAGCGTGTGGCGATGGCCAAAATGCTGATTGAGCAACCTGACTTAATGATTTTGGATGAGCCAACTAACCACCTCGATATTGAGATGATTGAATGGCTTGAAGGCTTTCTTGGTGCATCGGAACGAACCATATTGATGGTAACGCACGATAGAGTTTTCCTTGACGAGGTTTGCAATATGATTATTGAGTTAGACAATGGCGAACTCTACAAGCACAAGGGTAACTACTCTGTTTATTTAACCAATCGCGCAACGCGACAAGAAGTTGAGCACGCCAACGTAGATAAAGCAAAAAACCTTTACAGGAAAGAGCTTGATTGGATGCGGAGACAGCCCAAGGCTAGAACCACGAAATCCAAGTCTCGTGAAGACGCTTTTTACGATGTAGAGAAGGTTGCTAAAACCAACCTGAAGAAAGACGAGCTTACCATGGAGGTGGACATGCAACGCATGGGAAGCAAGATTCTTGAGTTTCATAAAGTGAGTAAAGCCTACGGAGATAATGTGTTGCTCAAAACCTTCGATTACAAGTTTAGAAAAGGTGAACGAATAGGAATAGTTGGCGCCAACGGTAGCGGAAAGTCTACACTTCTGAAAATGATTATGGGGCAGGTTGAACCTGATAGCGGCAAAATCGTGAAAGGCGACACGATTAAATACGGCTATTACGGGCAGGATGGTCTGAAGATGAAAGAAGGCAAACGGATGAAGGAAGTCATCACGGATATTGCTGAATTTATTCCGCTTAAAAAAGGAAAAACGATTTCTGCCGCCCAATTGCTGGAGCGTTTCTTATTTCCGAGAAGTCAGCATTTCCAATACATTGACAAACTGAGTGGTGGAGAGAAAAAGCGACTTTATCTTCTCACGGTTCTTATAGCTAATCCGAACTTTCTTATTCTGGATGAGCCTACAAACGACCTTGACCTTTTATCCTTAAACGTGCTTGAAGATTTCTTGTTAGAATTTCAGGGTTGTTTGCTGATTGTAACGCACGATAGGCACTTTATGAATAAGTTGGTAGATCAGCTTTTCATCTTTGAAGGAGCAGGAAAAATTCGTGGTTTTGTGGGTAATTACGATAAATATCGTTTTGCTTTGGATGATGATAAAAAGCACAAAGCCTCTGCTAAAAAAGTTCAGAAAGAAACTGAAAAGCTTGCCGCCAAAGGCAAAATGGGTTTCAACGAAAAACGTGAGTTTGGTCTCTTAGAGCAAGAAATCCCAAAGTTGGAAAAGCGCAAAGCTAAACTCACCATAGAATTAGAATCTGTAGTTGACGACCATGAGAAACTCATGGAAATTTCCGCAGAGTTTAAACGTGTTTCAGATGAAATGGAAGAAAAGGAATTCAGGTGGTTGGAGCTTTCTGAACTAGAAGGGTAATTTCATTCCTATGAAACTTATCCTACCGCTACTTCTCATTACCTCGACTCTTTTCGCTCAAACCCCTTGCGAAGATTTCCTGGTACTCGTTGGGCAAAGAGACATCAACAAAACGGTAACTGATTTTCAGGGAAATTGTGGGCCATTTGAAGAAAGTATTTCTCAAGACGGAACGTCAAAGACTTGGAAGAGCAAGGAAAAAGGAGTTGAAATCACGTTTGTGAATAGGGCCAACGACAAGTTTGCATTACCAAAATTTGAGGTGATGATGATTGAACTAAGAGCGTTTACAGATAAAGGAGGATTCAAAGGCAAATTCCCGTTTGGTTTTACTCTTGGTATGGACTCTAAAATGGTTAAGAATCACATTATGGAGTTGAAATCGGTGAGTTATGAGAAGAAGTATTTGAGCAAGAAAACCTCATCTTTTACCTATACAGGTTCTCCAAACTCCGCATTGCAAAACAGGCAAATCAAGGTTTACATTTCGCAGTTTGATGGTAAAACTATTACCTCAATAAGACTAAGGTTGAAATAAACCGTTTCTAGGCTTGTGGTTTAGAAGGTTGTCCTCCTCCAGAATTCCCCCCTGAACCTCCGCCACTCTTACGTTTTTTCCAGTTTGGATTGGGAGATCGTTTTTTTCCACTACCTCCACCTTTATTATCAAAGCGCTTCTTTCCAGCACTACTTTTGTGGTTTCCACCACCACTACTTCTTTTCTCACCTGGGTTGTATTCTGGTCCTGAAAGCCCCCCTGGCAGAGCAGGCTTTTCAATAACTTTTTCAATCAGCTTTTCGATGTTGCCAAAACCATCAACGTCAAACTTATTGATAAGCGTAATGGCCAAACCAGATGCTCCAGCACGTGCCGTCCTACCAATTCGGTGAACATAATCTTCAGCATCTTTTGGAACCTCGTAGTTCACAACGATTTCAATACTATCAATATCAATTCCACGAGACATAACATCCGTAGCTACAAGGAAATTGAACTTCTTATTTCTAAACCCAGAAAGAACTTCTTCCCGTTCCTTTTGATCTAAATCAGACGATATAGCTCGTGACTTCCAGCCTTTTTTCTGCAACGTTCGGTTTACCGATTTAACAGCCGTTTTCCGAGAGCAAAAAACAATGCAACTGTTTACTTCTCCCTGCTGCTCCATCAGAATCTCCAACAGTCGGTCCTTGTGCTCATCATTCACCAAATAAGCCAATTGCTTAATGTTTTCTGATGGCTTAGAAACTGCAATCTCTACATTGATTGGGTTGTTCAAAAGCTTATCCGCCAGCTTCCGAATTTTCGGTGGCATGGTGGCTGAGAACAGCATTGTCTGACGACTCTTAGGTGTCAACTCCACAATCTTCATAATGTCATCGTGAAAACCCATATCGAGCATTCTATCAGCTTCATCCAAAATCAAGCATTCCAGCTTATCAAAGTTGACATAATTGAATCCCATGTGCGCAATGAGACGACCAGGCGTGCAAATAATTACATCGGCACCTCCTTGTAAAGATGACTTCTCAAAATCCCAAGAAGTGCCATCTTTTCCACCATAAATGGCGATAGAAGAAACACCTCCGAAGTATCCTAAACCTTGGAGTTGTTGATCAATTTGAATAGCGAGCTCTCGGGTTGGCGCAATAACAACAGCTTTTACTCCTGTGTTCTTGCTTTTTATAACATGCTCAATCACAGGGATTAGGAAAGCAGCAGTTTTACCAGTTCCCGTTTGGGCGCAGCCAACTATATCTCGCCCAGCAATGAGCGAAGGGATTGATTGTACTTGTATTGGAGTGGCTTCTTCAAAGCCCATGGCATCTAAGCCTTCCATGAGGCTTTCGTGCAAGTTTAGTTCAGAGAATTTCATTACCCGTAAAGGTGCGTTTAATTTGTGGTCAATTTCGGTGTAATAACATGCTTTGTTCACAACCAATTGAGCATAAAAAAAGCACTCCGAAGAGTGCTTTAATATTCGATATCAAATAGAAGATTATCCTCCCATCATTCCACTCATTGACTTCTGAAATTCTTCAAAAGTCATTTCCTCATAACCCTCAGGTATTTCGAAAAGACCTTTCTCAAGTTTTTCACTTGTTACCTTTTTTGCGGTCATTTTAATCTTGAATTGACCAGCATCCGTTGTGTATTGTAGTGGAAAACCGTTCAACCCTTCAAATTGTGAATTGGCACCTGAAGGAATATCTTCTGTGTAATACACCTCCATTTCACCAACTCCTTCCATAGTTACTAGTACCTTTTTGCATTTGTAACCAGCAACATCTTTGGTGTCGTCAAGATATTTAAACTCAGGCTTTTGGGCCTTTTTCTTCTTATCCATTTTCTCCAACTCATCCTTAGACATACTAAC
>JBLHEU010000212.1:0-5163 GCA_047614525.1 Bacteroidia bacterium
CAATCTCCATGTCATCTCCCTTGTAACTACAAGTCAATCGCTCATCTGCGTTGTTTGAGAAGTCTGGATCTTCAGCAGAAACATGCAATTCGCTTCCAGCCATTTTCAATCTAACCTGATGTGTTGTCTTATTTGAGAAGTAAGAAACACGTTTAACAGAATTCAAAAATGCTCCGCGATTAACAGTTAATACGTTAGGGTTCACTTTTGGAATAACCGCATCATAGTTCGGGTATCTTCCATCAATTAATCGACATACAAGTGTTACTTCACCGAAGCTGAATTTTGCATTCGTTTCGTTGTATTCGATAGTTACATTGGCCTCCTCAGTAGCTAGTACAGTCTTAAGCAGAGTCAATGGCTTTTTAGGCATGATAAAGCTTGCGCCCCCATCTACTTTAACGTCTGTTCTGGTGTACTTAACCAATTTATGTGCATCGGTAGAAACAAACGTGATGTTGTCTGAATTAAGCTCAAAGAACACACCAGACATAACCGGCCTTAGCTCGTCATTACCAGCGGCAAAAATTGTTTTGCTAACCGCCCTGGCTAGTAAGTCTGCAGGAACCACTGTAGAGGCAGCTGCTTCAATTTCTGGCGATTTAGGAAACTCTTCTCCATTCAAACCAGCAACATTATACTCTCCATACTCAGATGTAAACCTTACGGCAAACGTCTCTTGATTAATCGAGAATGTAATTGGTGTGTCTGGAAAACTCTTGAGCAAATCAAGAAGGATTCTAGCTGGAATAGCAACTTGACCTTTTTCCTTTGAAGTAACTTCAAAACTAGTGGTCATGGTTGTTTCTAGGTCTGACCCGGAAACGGTCAACTTATTCTCGTCAATTTCAAATAGAAAATTATCGAGAATCGGAAGCGTGTTGTTTGTGCTTACAACACCGCTAATTGCCTGTAAGTTTTTGAGCAATAACTGACTCGATACAATGAACTTCATGTGTGTGTTTTTCGATTGGGACACAAATATAGATTAAAGCTCCTTTGAGCAATCTGTGTGTTGAAAACTCTGAATTAGTTATCTCTCCTGAGTTTCGGGTCTGTCAAGAGACTTTCTATCGGAACAGTAAGCCTATCGAACGTGTAATATTGGATTAAAGCTATTTCATCCTCATTCCCGTTGATTACCCCGTGCAATCTATCCGTATCCCAAATTAATGGGGCTCCTTCTAAATCAATGGCATCTGGGTTTGCAGGAATCCGATAGGAAGTCACTGTTCCCTTAATTCCATCAGAATCTGTCATGCTAATACTGAAAAATGGAGGAGAGTTAACAATACTATCTACCCGGTTAGCATCATATGGTTGAATACCTTCGAAATTCACCGTTCGGTAATTAAGCATGTATCGTTTAACAAAAACAGTATCCATGTTGGGAACCAATGTTTCCGTTGGATAAAGTTTAAACAGCTGTACCTCTCTTTTGGCGTTATGTGTAATCTTAAAAGACCTTTCTGGTTCTAAATGAAACTGAACGTTTATTTCAGTAATTTGAGGCAATCGGTGACTAAAAATTTCACTGTTTCTCCATTCTAATGACCTGGTCATGTATCTACTTGAAAGATAACCGTTAAACCCGGGAAGATGGCATATGAATGGCGTTCTAGACCCTTCTATCAGCATGTAAGTTCCCATGTTGTCTTTGGTGGCATCGCCAACATAATAGGTTTGCACCAAATCATCACCCTTGTAAATTTCAACTTTTGTTGATTTACCAGCCAGTAACTTAATAATATTATCGTGAGCAGTATTGGCAACTGGGGCTTTCATCTCAACTCTACTGATTGTTTTAAGTAGCAAGTTGATGGCGTCTTTCCTAGACCTGTAGGTGTCATTAACCATCCATTCATCCGCAGATTTTCGCTCTAGCAAAACAGTTTGGCCCATTTTGTCCGCCATAAATATTTTGGTCACCTCAGCGGTATCCTTTACTGCAAAATCATGTAAATCAGGTTTAATGGTTCCCGTTCCTTGCTCTTTAAAAACCACAAAAGCAAGCGTTCCGAGAATGATTAGAATTATAAGACCAATGAGGTTCTTTTTCATGTGCTAAGCGTATCTTTTTTTGCGTAGGTAAGCATTTACAAACCCGAAAAGTAGGATTAGCAGGATTGGAATTCCAACATTGATAATTTGCCACTTAGTTCGTTCAGCCTCAGCCTTTTTTCTATCCAATAATCTGATTTCCAAAGCGCGCGAACGAATAGAAGTAAGGCTTATATCATCGCACAAATAGTTCAGCGCGTTTAGCAAGAAAGTCTTATTCCCAAACTGCTGGCTGGTGTATTTGTCAAAACCTGTAGGTAGATATGTACCGTCTGGGTTAATGTGATTTCGCATGATATCTCCATCAGAAACGACAATCATTTTAGTGCGCTTTCCGTCTTCACGATATTTAATCTCGTTGCTTCCCAGAATTCCAGTAGTAAGGCGATTTTTATACACGCTTTCAAATTTGCCTTCTAATAATACGGCCACAGGTAAATGCTTTTTATTAAACTGTTCGGGCTTTGGCTCTTCAATCATAACGTCTAAACTCACCTGAGTTGGAGTCCTTAAAATGCGTGTCTTATCAGAAGTTGAAAGAAGTATAGTTTTCTTAATGCCTTTTGCCCCAACGGTATCTAAACTGGAAGTAAACTCGAGCCTAATTCCGTTCAGGTTTCTAACTATTGGATGCTCAGCTCTTGGGATTACAATAGGGAAGAACACCCAAGGCTGAAGTGCCCATTGAAGTTGGTCTCCCACATAACCAGCAGGTCCCGGAATTGCAGCGCATCGCACATCTTGTATTAAATCTGTATTCACCCTAACCCCATACTTAAACAGCATGTCTTCAAGGTTTACCGAAGTAGGAATTGCCAGGGTAGAGGAAGCATATCGCAAGCTATCCATATCGCAAAAAACCGGTTCAATCAACCAAAGGACACGACCGCCATACATGATGTATTGGTCAATCATAAACTTGTCTTCTTCAGAAAATTCGGTGCTCGGCTTGGCAATTACAACAGCCTTGTATCGAGGGAAAATAATGGCACCACTATCACCCTCGGCTCTGCTAACTAGGCTATTTAGCTTGCCTTTTATCTTTACACGTTCCAGTCTGTAGTACTCAGATAAAGACTTGGCCATGTCGGCAACTTGTCGTTCGGAAAGCTCTCCGTGCCCTTCAATAAAACCAACGCTTTCAACCTTAATGGAAGTAACCTTACGAATGGCATTGGTTATCTCGTATTCGAGGTCTTCTGTAGAGCTATTTAGCATTTGCTCTGGAGCCGCGCCCATTTGGCTCTTAAGAAGCTGAAGCGCAGTTTCCTCACCACGATATGTCATTATTGCCCCTGGGAAAATCAGCTTTTGTTCAACGCCATCCTCAGCTTTAATCTGAATGTTAGTTGGCATCAAACCTTGCTTCGAAAGTTGACGATAAACATCATTCCTACTTTTTTCGTCAGGCTGATTACTTGGATTGATGAATTCGTATTCAATTTTTCCTCCCGAGTACGCTCTAAACTCGTCAAGCATTTCTCTTGTACGGTCGCGTAATCTTCTAAAACCAGCTGGCAGTTCACCGTCCAAATAAACCTTGAGATAAATTACATCTTCTAGGTCTTCCAGTAAATCGGTAGAAGTCTCTGAAAGCGTGTATCTCTTTTCAGTAGTAAGATCAAAACGCGTGAAGAAAAAACCGCTTAGCATATTAAGCGCAATGACAATTCCTATCACTACAACCAACTGTATTATATCTCTAATAGAAGCCTTCATCACCACTTTCTGCTTTCTAAAGCTGTTCTGGTTAGCACAATGAAAACGGTAATTAAACTGAGGAGATATACCACGTCTCGCGTATCAATAACACCACGACTTAAACTGCTATAATGGCTGTTGATTCCAATACCCAGCAGCAAATGGTCCCATGTTCCGAGGAACTGAAATGATGCTACGGTTTCAAGGCCAATCCATAAAGTCCAGCTAAGGAAAACAGCAAGGATAAAACTGATGATTTGATTGTTTGAAACGGCTGAACTGAATATACCAATACTCACGAAAGAAGCTCCTAACAAGAGCAATCCTATATAAGAGCCCCAAACACTACCCGTGTCAATATTACCAATGGGGTTTCCCAATTGATAAACCGACATAAAATAGACTAGAGTAGGGAGGAGGGCAAACACAACCAATGTAAAACCTCCGAAATATTTAGCGAGAATGATTGATAAATCGGTGAGTGGACGAGTATGCAAAAGCTCAATTGTTCCGGTACTCTTCTCATCCGCAAAGCTGCGCATGGTAATGGCTGGAATAAGGAATAGAAACACCCACGGTGCCACAACGAAAAGTGTGTTTAAATCGGCATAGCCGTTGTCTATTACATTGGCTTCTGTGGGTAAAACCCACATAAAAAGGCCCACAAACAACAAGAACACACAGATAACGATGTATCCGATGAGTGAATTCAGAAAACTGTTTACCTCTTTTTTAAGCAGTGCCCACATTGGCCGCGAAGTTAATGGTTCGATTAAGACGCATCAACGCGAAACCATTAGAGAAAATTACTGTTCAACTGATAGTTCACTAATTTCCGTTTTATGAAACAGATTATTGTAGGAATTGCTATTCTGACTACGACTTTTCAATCCGTGGCCCAAAACATGGAAGTATTCAATCAATACAACCGCGATTTGAATATGCACTCACAAAATGGTATGATTGCCTTGGGAAGTTGGGGGATTGGGAACATTATAGTTGGAACCGCAGGCGCGTTGACCACGAAGCAAGGTTCAACCATGTTCAGCTTTCATTTGATGAACGCATCTTGGAATGTTGTGAATTTGGGAATTGCTTTACCCGCTTATTTTGGAGCAAGGAAAAGGATGAATAAGGAGTATGATATTCCGGGGTCATTTAAATTACAAAGACAACAAGTGACGCTTTACGCCATAAACATGGCGGCTGATGTGTTGTATGTTGGATCCGGTGTTTTTATGCAAGAATTTGGCAATCGATACAGTAATCCTAACGTAAGGGATTCGTTTAAGGGAATGGGCTACTCACTCATCCTGCAAGGTGGTTTCTTACTCATTTTTGATGCGGTTATGGTTGGTGTTCATAAAGCACATTGGAATAAGAACCGCGCAAAGATTTGGG
>JBLHEU010000213.1:0-5156 GCA_047614525.1 Bacteroidia bacterium
GAGGCTACAAAGAATGCTCCGCCCTCTCCTAATTCAGGCAATGGATAATTAATTGTTTCGGAAAGCTTAGCGAGTAACTCAACCAACTCATCTGTTTTCTCATCAACAGCCCCTACAAGCACCGTTTTGGCATCGCCTTCGCCAATGAGCAATTCAGCATCGGAGAGTGCATACCCTAAGGACAATGCACCTTGAACATGTGTCATATTATAGCCATGATTGCCAAGTAACAGCGCTAGCTGGCCCGCAATAGAATTGTGGGTAGACTGAATAAAAGCGGTTGGTGATAGTCCAGATTCTTGATCAGTATAAACCGCTTTGAGAAACTTGAGCGTGTCTCGAACGCAACCTAAACCAGTTCCTACAGTAATTGCATCACAACTTTCCAATCCAGAATGCTGCAAGGAAGATTTACCTCCAGCAACTCCCATTTTTAAAACCGTGCTCATTCTTCTCAATGAAGAGGGGCTCACGTATTCTTTGTAATTCGGCTGAATTAGTTGCGACTCAGCCGTGACTAATTCAAGTGAATTCCACGGATTTTCATTCCCGAAAGTATCTTGAAACGATATGCAAGTTGGAGCTCCTAAATACATTACGCTTTCGAAAAAATGACGGTTGAATTATTCCCTCCAAACCCGAACGAATTGGAAAGAACGTGATTGATTTCAGCATCCTCAACTTCTAGCTGCGGCTGCCAATCATTTCCTTCAATGGGGTCTTGATAATTGAGATTTGGAAACAATTTATTCTCCTTCAAAGCAAGAACGGAATAAACAGCTTCAATGGCTCCAGCGGCCGCAAGTGTGTGACCAGTAAACGCTTTAGTCGAACTTATGGGTGGTTTATTCCCACCAAAAACACGATGGATTGCCATGCTCTCAGATTGATCATTATTCTGAGTTCCTGTTCCGTGAGCATTGATGTAGCTGATGTCTGAAGATTGTAATTCAGCTTTTTCCAAAGCTTGAGTCATCGCCATAAACGCGCCATTTCCATCTGGAGAAGAAGCTGTTTGATGGAAGGCGTCATTTGTATTCGCCCAACCAGTAACCAACCCGTGGATTTCGGCTCCTCGCGCTTCCGCATCTTCTTTGTTCTCAAGAACCAAATATGCAGAGGCTTCGCCCAAGTTCAACCCTGCTCGATTAGCTGAAAATGGTTTACACCATTCCGTATCCAAAATCATGAGGGAATTGAAACCATTCGTGGTGAAACGACACAGTCCGTCCGTTCCTCCAACAACAACTCGCTTTAGTTTTCCTTGTCTGAGTAAACGAGCACCCATTGCAATTGCGTTTGCCGCAGATGAACAGGCAGTACTAATTGTTGCTGTGTAGGCCGTAATTCCAAAATGCTCAGCCACTTGTTTGGTACAAGATCCGCAGTCATGCGTACCGAGCATAAAGACATTTGTAAAATCTTGCTCGGTGTGATAAGGTTCGAAGAAACCTTCACTCCTGTCCATTCCACCAACACTGGTTGATGAAACAAGACCAACTTGATTATCAATTTCAATTCCTGCTTGCTCAATGGCTTCTTTCATAGCCCAAGCGCTCAGAAGGGTTGTTCGTGAAACTGAATCTGATTTCCAGCCTAATCCACTTTTCATTTCGTTATCAGAGAGCTTCACCTCTCCAAACAAATGCGTTTCTGTGTGCTTAGAACTCAGTAATTCTGCTTTGCCAATACCTGTTTGCTTTGCGAGTAATGAACTGAGGTTTTCATTGACATTATTGCCAATTGCTGAAATTGCTCCGATGCCTGTAATCGCGATTTCCATTACCTATTCAAGTATAAATCGGTTAAATATTCAGCGTTTATTTCATCCGTTCCAGCGGCAGTAATGAAAGCGAAAAAACCATCGTGATTTGCACCATCAGCTTCAGTCCAGCCAATGAGAACAGCCTTAGCCGCTCCATCAGCAAACAAGATTTCGCATTGATCTAAAAGCGTTTGCGCATCAAACCTTGGCATGATTAAGAAGTTGTTTTCTCCATACAATTTGTGCCGGATGCATATTTCGCCAACTTCAATATTTGGTAACGTATACACGAATTGAGCTGGACTTGCAATCCCAGTTTGTACGGATTTAAAAAACTCGTAATCCGTTTGAAGGCTCGAAGAATGATTTGAGAAAACAACTGCAATCTCATCGTCTTTGTAAGCATTCATTTCTGAACGCATGAGCGTCATTTCGGCTCCAAGAAACCCTAATCGCGAAAGCTCATCCATCTTAAAGAACTTCGGATATGTGAGCCCGATATGCTTATAAATAGAACGCAAGAACGGGTCTTCATCTATGTGCTGACAAAATAGTTCGCCATTGATGTGAACTTCTTCGTCCTTAATTCTGCAATATGTTTTTAGGAACAAACTCATCCTACTTTAAATAAGGCGGCCGCATTACATCCTCCAAAACCTGAAGCAGATTTTAAGAAGTAATCGGAGATTGGTGGTTGCTTTGCTTGAATAATATTCATTGGCCGAGAAACTCCATGGTTTTCATAACCCAATGAAGGAACGAGTTCTTTACGCTTCATTCCTTCTAAACCGAGCATAGTTTCAATAACTCCAGCCGCACCTAATGTGTGTCCGAAATAGCCTTTCATGCTATTGATGGGAGTGTTAGAAAGTTCTGCTCTTTCAAACGCGATGCTTTCCATTTCATCATTAAAAGATGTTCCTGTTCCGTGTGCTGATAAATACCCAACTTCTGACGGGCTTACTGATGCGGGTTTCAACGTGCGTTCTATGCTTCTGTAAAGCCCCTCTCCATTTCTGGATGGCCCCGATATATGGTTGGCATCATTAGAACTTGCACCGGAAATATACTCGTCAAATGCGCCTTTAAAAATGGTTTCGTCATTGGATAAAACAAGCCCAGCGGCAGCCTCACCAAGGTTGATTCCTTTTCTGTTTTCATCGTACGGTTTGCAAACTCCATCTGTAAGTGCATGCAACGCAGCAAAGCCAGATAGTGTGAATTGAGAAACAACATCGGCCCCCAAGACCAACACATGGTCGTATTTACCGGCTCTAATTAATCGTGCCGCTGTAATGATCCCGAGCAAACCAGAAATACAGGCGTTTGAGATAATCAACGGTTCGTTACCAAGGTCGAATGACTGTTGCATGAATTTGGACAATCGCGGCAACGGCAATCTTGGATCATCTACATCTTCAATCAGGTTTATATTCCCTTTGGTGGTACAAATAATCACCAATCCATCTTCATCCTTAAAAGAGTCGAAGCGGAGTTTCCTAACCGACCTTTCGTAGCATACAGAAAGCATGTTTTCTAACCTCGTGCTATCAATATGTTCCTGAGGAATAATGTCATCTGAAATCAATCCAACATGACTAGCTGTATTAACACCAAAAGGTTTTTCGACAGATTGAAGCCCCGTTTCCCCCTTCAGCATAGCGTCATAAACCACTGAGGGAGTATCGCCCAAAGGACACAAAACTGATTTTCCTCCAACGTAAACTTTACTCAAACCAGTCCTTGCTTTCGTTTCCACTCTTCAAAGAAAAGCGGTGTGTTTAACTGCAAAACGTGTTCAGCATCCATAAAAACCTGAACAGTTTCTCCCTTTGCCTTCAACTGCGTTTTGTCTTCGTTATAAACTTTAAAACGGAAAATCATTTTTGCCGCTGGTGAGTTGACAAAAGTGGTTTCTACCAAGCCAATTTCGTTATAACGAAGTGGGTATTTATAATCCATGTGAGAAGAAGCAAGCGGCATTAATAAGCCATGTTTTTCATAAACCTCCATAAAATCAAACCCAAATTCAGCTGCCCAAGCATCTCTTCCGTCTTCAAAATATTTCAGAAAATTACCGTGCCAAACAATCCGTAGACTATCCACCTCACTAAATCTAACTCTGAATGTTGTTGTGTTTATTAACTCTTTCATCAAGCTCTCCAAAAATCGTAAAAATTGAACCATTGATTCGGAAATTCCCGAGCCATTTTGTCCATTTCATCAACATATTTTGACAACAAAAGTTCTGGCTTCATTTTTCCTTCGATTGGATTTGTCGCAAAGAACGAGTAATCATAAGTTCCCGTTTTAAAACCGTAGACAAAAGTTTTGGGCACATCGAACTTGGCGGCAATTGCAAATGGCCCAAAAGGGAATTGGGCTTCTCTTCCCAGAAAGTCATTTTTCATAGTTCGCATTCCATCACGGAAACGATCACCATGAATACAAACCAACTCTTTCTTTAGCAACGCATTACTGATTAGGAAAACGTGAGAAATATCGTCCTTAATTGGAATGACATTAAATTTCCTTCCGCCTGTGGTTTCATCAATATGTTTCTTGATTTTCTGATGCTCTTCATCATACATCACCACGTTTACAACCCCTCCATAACCTCGCATTAAATGGCTTGCAATTTCCCAGTTTCCCATATGGCCTGAAATGAGGATGCCACCAGTTTTGTTTTCAACCATTTTTCGGATGTGTTCAGCTCCGTTGTGTTCAAGCTTAAAACGGTCCTGAAAACCAGAGGCCAATGCTACTTTATCGATAATTACTTGGCCAAAAACGTAGTACGTTTTATAGATTCCAACGATGCTTTTCCAAGTTCCGAATCTGAGTCTTACTCGATAATAATGATGAATCCATTTTGAAGACTCCCACGAAAAAAGGAAGAAGTATAGCACTACAAAATGCAAGAAAACGTAGGTAAATCCGAGTCCAAGATTCTTAAGGAAAAAGATAAAAAACCAATATCCTAGTGCGTTGCCTCGGCTCTTACCGCTCCAGCCTGACATCGAGTTTTAGGCGTTTATTTTTGAGGAGATGAAATTGTAGAAATCATCGAAAGTTGTAATCAATTGAAAATCCTCTGAAGTGGTTTTAAAACCGAAGTTTTCATCTATTAGCACAACAAGGTCCACGTAGTCTAGACTATCAAGATCCAAAGCTTCATGCATGTCTTCTCCAGCCACAATGTCGGCCGCATCAGCTTCAAATTCCTCCATTAGGAACTCATTTACCTTTTCTATTATTTCAGCTTTCTCCATTTTCAATCAATCCGTGAACTTACGAATTATCAGTGTTGAATTAGTGCCTCCAAAACCAAATGAATTTGATACAATCGTGTTCAGCTCTTTATCGACCGTTTTGTTGGGAATATTCAGTT
>JBLHEU010000214.1:0-5148 GCA_047614525.1 Bacteroidia bacterium
AAAAGAACTGTGGTTTACAGATAATGGTAGAGATTGGCTTGGGGATAATAAGCCGAATGACGAGTTAAACCATGCGCCACAGAAAGGAATGCATTTCGGCTATCCGTTCTGTCATGCAGGTGAATTTTCCGACCCGAAATTTGGAGATAAAAGAGAATGCTCGGAGTTTTCATCTCCAGCCCAAAAACTTGGAGCCCACGTTGCTTCTTTAGGCATAAGCTTTATAGAGAAAGATGTGTTTCCTGAGGAGTACAAAGAATCCGTGTTTATTGCTGAGCACGGCTCATGGAACAAAACAGTGCCAGATGGTTACCGAATTACTCGTGTTGAACTAGATGGTAATAAAGCTGTTAAGTATGAAGTGTTTGCCGAGGGCTGGCTGAAAGGGGCCGACAAACGAGGACGGCCAGTTGATATTTTAGAAATGGAAGATGGGAGCCTGTTGGTTTCTGATGATCATGCAAATTGTATTTACCGAATAATATATACCAAATGAACATATTTATAAAGCTTATCATCTCATCTCTCGCGGTTTTTCTAACGGCAGAACTGTTGCCAGGAGTAGAGGTAACTGATTACCTCGCGGCCATTTGGGTAGCTGTTGCGCTGTCTTTACTTAATGGTTTTCTTAAACCAATTTTGGTAGTCTTAACAATTCCCGTCACGTTATTCTCGTTGGGGTTATTTCTACTTGTAATAAATGCGGCTATTATACTGATGGCGGATTACTTCGTAGAGGGGTTTAAGGTTGATGGCTGGATTATGGCGCTGATTTTTAGCTTCGTGCTATCTGTTATCACGTCCATTATGGAATCCCTAGGAGGAAAGAAAAAGAAGGAAGCTTAGTATTTAAAACATTTTTTATGATACCCGAAAAGGCACAATTTTACATTGATCAATTGCAAATGCTTCGGCATCCCGAAGGCGGATGGTACAAAGAGACTTATCGTGCAAAAGGTTCAATTCCGTCATCGGAATTGGAAAATATTGATGGCGACAGAAATTACTCTACTGCAATTTATTTTCTTCTTACTGAAGACAATTTCTCGGCTTTTCACCGTATTAAAAGTGACGAAATGTGGCATTTCTATGATGGTGATGGCTTGTCTATTCATGAGATAAGCGAGACTGGCTCTTACATAAAACATCAGCTTGGATTGGATTTAGAAGGAATAGAAGAACCACAGTTGGTGGTAAAATGCAACAGTTGGTTTGCTACCGAAGTAAAGGAAGGCGGCTCTTGGTGCTTAGTAGGCTGCACGGTATCTCCAGGGTTTGATTTTGAAGATTTTGAAATGCCTCGGAGAAAGCTTCTACTTGAGCAATACCCAGATCATTCGGATGTAATTACCAAACTAACAAGAGCTTAGGCTTATTTTCGCAAAATGGCTAAGTACGCAAAGTGGTTAGGGGGAACATTTGGTTGGGCGTTTGGTGGCCCAATTGGAGCGGCATTGGGTTTTGCACTCGGAACACTTTACGATAACTCCAGTGGCGATGTAGCCACTTGGGGCGAACCTCAAACTCAACCAAGAAATCGGGCAAGAACAAGTACAACTTCTGGAGATTTTGAAGCCTCCTTACTTATTCTGACTGCCGCAGTTATGAAAGCTGACAATGCGGTTAAGAAGTCTGAATTGGACTTTGTAAAGCAGTTTTTAACTCAGCAGTTTGGAGATGCAAAAGCAAAACAACAGTTACTTCTGCTTCGCGAGATTCTGAAAAAGCCGATTGAAATTCGTCAGGTTAGTATGCAGATTAGGTCTTTTATGGATCATGCTTCTCGACTTCAATTAATGCATTACCTATTTCAGTTGGCAAATGCAGACCGAGAAATTCATGGTAATGAGATAAGCATGTTAACACGGATTGCTTCGTATCTCGGAATTAGCAAGAAAGATTTCATGTCCATTAAGGCCATGTTTATTACCGTGAATACTGAGTCTGTTTATCAGATACTGGAGGTTCCAAAATCATCTACAGATGATGAGGTGAAAAAGGCGTTTAGAAGAATGGCAGTTAAGTATCACCCAGATAAGGTGAGTCATTTAGGTCAGGAACATCAAAAAGCGGCAAAGGAGAAATTTCAAAAACTTACCGAAGCCTACGAAAGCATTAAGAAGGAGAGGGGGATTAAGTAATTACCTAATCTGCATTCTACGAGTAACAATCTCGCCAAGTTTTTCATCCGCAATTTGAACTATGTACAAGCCTTTCTGCATACCAGTAAGGTCAACCTTAGTTCCGTTTTTCGCTAAAATCTGATGCTCGTAAACCTTTTCCCCAATTACGTTAAACACAACCACGTTCATTGGCGCAGAACTTCCGTTTATCATAATGTTGAATTCGCCATTATTTGGGTTCGGGTAAATCTGAGCGTCCCAGTTTGGCAACTCCTTTTTCTGTGTGAAAGGATTATTCTTGATGGTTTCAGCATTGGCAACGGCCTGATTGGTGAACAAAACCAGAAATGTATAGAGTAGTAGTTGTTTCATAGGCTCTAAAGTATTTGGAACGTTTCCCAATAAAAATACGCAAGCAGTTAAGGAATGTTAAGGCCGTTTGTCTAAAACGCAGTCCATTTGGCCAATAACTGCTATCATCTCTTTTTCAATGGTTGCGCCTTTATCCTTTGCGTACCATTTCTGTACCATTTTGCCGATGTCTTCAGAACTCATTCCGTTTTCGTACTTCTCAAACCGAACTTTTTCCTGAATCTCAGCTGGCCTTGGTCCCCAAGTTCCAATTTCGCTCATGTTTTCATCCAAGATGATAAGCTTTGGAATTGCCTGTCCACCGTTTGTTAGGTATTGGTCCATTATGGCGAGATGCTCATCTCTCAGTAAAATTCTAAGGCGAATGTTCGGAGAAGCCTCGGCCATTTTATTGAGGAAAGGCACGTTTTGAGAAGCATCTCCGCACCAACCTTCCGATAGCACTAACCAATTAACTGGGCACGCAATAGCTTTGAGCTTTTCGGTTACCGGCTGGCTCAATTCAATGGTTCTATCCCATCTGTTCATGCGATGCACGTTCATTTTGGTGTATTGCAGGTAATCTTCAGAACTGTTTGGGCCAGTAGTTTGTCTCTCCTCTAATTTGTCGTTAACCAATTTTCTGTATTCAGAATAGGTGTATCCACTTTCAAATTGTTCCTTCGTAATCATATCTATTTTGTCCTTTTTATGAGCGAATATCCTAAAAACCCGGTTCTGAAATTAGTAGAAACTAAAGACGGTTCACAAACCATCTTAAATGAAGCGTTGGGTTCTACGTATCATTCAAGGCATGGGGCACTCACAGAATCACAACATGTTTTCATAGACAAAGGTTTGCGAAAGCAGGTAGAAAGTGGAATGACAGCTATCAGTTTGCTGGAAATGGGGTTTGGAACAGGGCTAAATGCGGTGCTTTCTGCACAGTTATGCAAACAAGAAAAACTAACGATAAATTATCATGGTTTAGAATTGTTTCCTGTACCAGAAGAAGTTTGGACGCAATACAAATTGCCACAAGAATTAAGCGCAGAACAAGAATTGTTTGAAAACATGCACAAGTGCGAGTGGAATAAAACTAATGCTGTTTTGGAGCGGTTTCTGCTTACCAAACATCAAATTTCATTGCCAGATTTTCAGCCAGAGATTATGTTTGATTTAGTTTATTACGATGCTTTTGAACCTGAAACACAACCTGAGCTTTGGACAAAGGATGTTTTCTCAAAACTGTTTTCGTGGATGAATGAAGGAGGGGTTTTGACAACTTACTGTTGTAAGGGTTACGTAAGAAGAAACATGATAGCCGCAGGTTTTATCGTTGACAAAGTTCCTGGTCCGCCAGGAAAGCGTGAAATGATTTGTGCTGAAAAACCGTTAATAGACTAATACTGAGTAAGGGTTTGTGGTGGCAAACCCCAACCTTATCTTTGCCGAATAAATGAAGACCATTCTCCGAACGATTTCTTTAATTTTTATCTGTGCTTTCGCGATAGCAATAAGTGCTAATGGCCAAGACCTAAACCAGACTGATACTAAGGGTCTGAAGCAAGGTAAGTGGGAAAAGAGATATACGAACGGTAGAGTTAGGTATCAGGGTCAGTTTAAAGATGGCGAACCTTATGGCCTTTTTCAGTATTTCTACGACAACAGCCAACTACAGGCTACCAACAAGCACATTGGCGATAGAAATGTAGCTAACCACGTTTATCATAAAAACGGGAAGATTAAAGCCAAGGGTCTTTATCGAGAGATGAAAAAAGACAGCTTATGGCAGTATTTTAACGATAGAGAATTGATGGTTTTGGAGGAGACTTACATCATGGATACACTGCATGGTGCACAGAAAACCTACTTCGAAAACGGTAAATTAGGTGAAGAAACTAATTACAGAAAAGGCGTTAAACACGGAGTATGGAAGAAGTCTTTTGATGATGGAAAACCTTGGGTTGATGCCAGTTATGAAGATGGAAACCTGCATGGTTCATTCAAAATGTATCAAGAAAAAGGAAAGCCAAAGGTTCAAGGTGATTACCATCAAGGAATTAGGACGGGTGCTTGGCTTAAATTCAATGCAAACGGATCGGTTTACACGCAAGATGTTTACAGACATGGTGTGCTTAAAACAACCAAGCGTGAGAATGGGGAATTCAAGGAGTACTACGAAAGTGGAATTCCTAAAAGTGTATATAAGTACAGGAAGGGAAATAAAGAGGGCGAATTCAAAATATTCTACGATACTGGAGAGTTTTTGCTAGTTCCAGTGCCCGGAAAAATGGGGGGGGCAGATGAAATTGTTGAACAACTCGTAGACACAAAGGTTAAAACTAAAGGTTGGTATCATTTAGATCAGCTCAACGGAAAAGTGACCCATTTTAATGAAGATGCAAGCACACTTCGGGTTGAGGTTTGGGAGAACGGTACTTTAGTAAGCACAATAGATTGGGAAGAAAAAGGCAATGAGTAAGGGAAAAGTTCTTGTAGCAATGAGTGGTGGCCTCGACAGTTCTGTTGTTGCCATGATGTTGCATAACGAAGGTTATGAAGTTGTTGGCGTTACCATGAAAACGTGGGATTATGCGTCTGCCGGTGGTAGCACCAAAACTACAGGTTGCTGTAGTTTGGACGACATCAATGATGCCAGACAAATGGCTGT
>JBLHEU010000215.1:0-5125 GCA_047614525.1 Bacteroidia bacterium
CGCAATAACCGGAACACAACCCCACCATTGCTTCTGCCAACTCTTCGGGTTGGATCCAATAACTATCAGGAACAAATTTTTGGGCAAACTCATATAAGTCCTTTCCAAAAGTTGCTTCTAGCGATTTGGTTTTAATGGCGCGAGACCGCACTGCATTAATAACCACATCGTGTTTTCGTAAACGGTAGCTTATATATTTTACAAAAACCTCCATCACCGTTTTGGAGGCTGCTACATAATCGTAACCAATTGAATAATCGGTAGGACCTGTTGACGAAACCGCCATGATGTAGTTTGGATAAGCCCCAAAAATCCGCTCTATCTCCTGCGTATAGGCCACCATTGGCCAGGTGGAATAAGAAATGCTTTGTTTCAAACCTTTGAGGGTATAATCTTCAAAACAATTGATGACCATAGCCGAAGAAACATTGCTGATGAAAATATCAATCTTGTCCACTGACTTTTTCAAGTCTTCAAGCAAAGCTTTAGTATCCTCGGCATTGGCTACATCAGCCTCCGCCAAAATAGGCTTAGGTGCGCCTATTTTTTCAAATTGCTCGTAGATACCTGCAGCATCATGATCGCCCCAGCGGTAGGTTAGCACACACAAAGCCCCTCTTTTCCCAAAGGAAAGCCCCGTCTCTAATCCGATACCTCTAGTGCCTCCAGTTATAAGAACTGTTTTGCCCGTGAAATCTAAAAATGAATTATTCAAGAATTAGTTTTTTGAGAGAGCTTCAAATTTGTCTACCAATCCAGCGATGTTTGTGATGTCAGACAATTCGGTGCGAGGTATTTTGATTTTTAACTCACGCATTGTACCAGATACAATTTCAACAATATCTAAACTGTTTGCACCGTAGTCTGTAAATGCCTTGTTTGCATCAATAGTTTCGGTAACGGTGGCAACTGATTTTTTCAAATGCTTCTCTATTACTTCTAAAATTACTTCTCTTTCCATTCTTTGTTTTTAAGATTTGCCGCAAACTTATACGATTCACGCAAACTACGCCTTGACGAAAACTTGAAATTGTCTTTCAAAAGGTATTGGCACAATTCAATAATCCGTTAAATCGCAATCTTAAAACGCTTTTCAATACTCATTTCCCATTTGCATTTTCGAATTGGGCAACAACGGCAATTGATCATAATCAGACTTTGTTGTTTTAAAAGAAATAATATTGCAGGAAAATTGAGCTCCCGAAATAGATTAAAAACAATAGTAATGTCTCCATCAAACGCGCTCATCCAACTTTCTATAGATTCCAATTCAATTGCATATTTGAAAATGCAGGATGTGGCAGGGAAAAACGCACTATCTGCACCATTTATTGAGGAGTTAATGCCAGTTTTAGAAGAATTGAAGAATAATCCTGCTATCAAGGTAGTTCTGATGAGCGGTACTTCAGACATTTTTTGTTCAGGGGCAGATATGGAGACCCTGATCAAGCTGTGCAAAAGAGAAATCAAGCCGGTGGATATTATTCTTTCCAAAATGATTTTAGATATACCAGTTCCAGTGATAGCAGCGATGGAAGGGCACGCAATAGGAGGCGGCTTGGCAATTGGCGCTTGTGCTGATATTGCGATTTTGGGGGAAGAAAGTAGATACGGCTGCTCCTTTATGAATATGGGCTTTACACCCGGCATGGGCATCACAAAATTGTTAGAGCATTTTATGAGCCCCGCCATGGCCCAAGAAATGCAGTACACAGGAAACTTCTATAAAGGCCAAAGCCTAATAGGTAAAACGAACTTGAATTACATTTTGCCAAAGGCTGAAGTGCAAGAAAAAGCAGAAAGTTTGGCGTTAGCTATTGCCGAAAAGCCGCGTAAGGCATTAACAGTACTTAAACGCTACCAAAGCATGGAACGCAGAAAGCTGTTTGAGGAAACATACAGTATAGAAACCATGATGCACGAGCTTACTTTTAATGAAGAAGAGATTTTAAAAATCATACAAGAAAACTATGTCAGATAACAAGCAAAGAGTAGTGCTGGTAACAGGTGGCAGCAAAGGAATAGGCAAAGAAATAGCCATGAAGTTTGCCGAGCATGGCGACCAAGTCATTATCACTTATGGCTGGGGAAGCGTGGAAGAAGAAGACATTATAGCCGACTTTACGGCTAAAGGATTGCCAGCCCCTTATTTAAAACAAGCCGATGTGATTAACAATGAAGACACCATCGAATTACTCAATGATATAAAGAATCGTTTTGGAAAATTAGATGTGTTTATCTCCAATGTTTCTTTCACCACTTTGGTGAAAAGTATGGAAGATTACAAAGAAGCCAATTTGCTAAAGAGTATTGAATATAGCTGCTGGCCTATGGTAGAGTACACTCGCCAAATGAAAAATGTGTTTGGCGTTTACCCTAAATATGTATTGGGCTTGTCTTCTCATGGCCCAGATAGGTTCCATAAAAACTATGACTTTGCGGCAGCTACCAAAGCATTGAATGAGACTTTGATTAAGTATTTGAACTATCATTTTTATGAAGAAGAAGTGATTTTCAATATTGTAAGAACCCGCCCAGTAATCACCGATTCATTGCTTTCTACTTTAGGAAACGAATGGGTAGAATTTATAGCCAAGTACGATATTCCCTTCACCCACATCGAATTAGAAGAAGTAGCGAAGGTGTGTTATGTAATGTGCAGTGGGCTGATGGATGGTGTACGAGGGCAAACCATCAATGCAGATAGAGGTTATGATTTTGCCGAAGGTTTACAACGCCTGTATATGGATCAGGAGGTGTTGGGCTTGTAAAGTGCTACCATAAATTGAATAAATAGGGGATAAGCCTTCCTGACTGTCAAAATAGATTTACATAACCGAAAACTAGGTCAGATAGGCCGAAGAGTTAATCAATAATACCAGATACTCAAGGTTCTGTCGCAAAACTTGGTTCAAAAGGTATTGGTTTAGTTTTGGCTTGAACCAATAATACCTGAATCCGTTGGGGTTATAACCTCGGTTTTACTGCTCTAACCAAGGCTATAAGGCCTTTCCATGGTTTCGACATTTGTCCTTTCGGCCTCACCAAGTCATTTCAAACCCCTCGCAAATCAAGTATTTACGAGGGGTTTTTTGGTTAAAGAAGACAATCAGAATGGCTTAATGCCACAAAAGGCATTAGGTGCTCGAAGTAGCTAAATTGGGCCTACATGAAATCTATTCGCAGGAGGAATCTATCTCTCGAAGCAGAAGAGGCCACACATCCGAAGATTAGACGTTTTGATTTAAGAAACTCAGCTAATTATTCGCCTAAAACGCGAATCTCAATTCTTCGGTTTTGCTTGCCGGCATTTTTAATGCACTCTGGATCATCATTGCAGTTAGCTGCAAGAAGCTCGGCACCGTAGAACTTGTTGGTAATTCTATCACCAGCAATTCCTTTGTTACTTAGGTATTTGGAAGCTGCATCAGCACGTTTTACAGAAAGGCCAAGGTTGTATAACTCAGGACCTTTAGAATCCGTGAAAGCACTCAGCTCTATGCGAACCCCAGCATTTGCAGCCAAAAATTCTTGCAATTCATCAAGCGTACCCCTCGCATCAGGCTGCACAGTCCATTTGTTCTTCTCAAACAAGAGGTTTGTAAACTCAGGATAAACTATTTTTTTGGGTTCTAGTAGTGCTAGTTCTTCAGCCGTAGGAAGCGTTTTGGTAAGCATCACTTCATTCTGTTCTGCCAATTGCAACGATGGGTCGGTGAGTATGAAACTCTTTGTATCGTATTCGTTTGCAAGTATTCGGACCTCTACCGATTGGCGTGGTGGAATCTCCAACGAGAAGTTTCCGTTGGCATCAGTTACGGCTACTTTTCCACTAAGCTGTCCGGTTGGAATTACTTCCACTTTGGCAGAAGCCAGTACTTTCTTAGAAGCGGCATCACTCACAGTTCCAGCGTAGACCATTGGTAACGTTCCGCTTTGCGAGAAGCTAAAAACATCATCACTGCCGTTACGCTTACTGCTGAAATATCCAGCTTCGCCAGATGAAGATGCGATGTATCCGAAATCGTCCGCACCAGAGTTGTAAGGTGCTTTTAAGTTAATAGGTGTTCCGAATACTCCTTCGCTGTTTTTTCTTGATGTGAACATATCTAAACCACCAAGTCCAGGCAATGCATCCGAAGCGAAATAAAGTTCATCATTCACCGAAACGAAAGGGAAAACCTCGTTGCCCGATGTGTTTACATTCTTACCGAGGTTCAACGGCTTTTGAGCCGTGTCCAACAATGAAATGCTGTAGATATCCATTCCACCTTGTCCACCAGACATATCTGAAGAAAAATAAAGCGTGTTTCCATCTGCCGAAAGTGCAGGATGTGCATAATTAAAAGCGGAAGAATTGAAAGCGAGAAGCTCACTTTTACCAGTTGCCAGTTCGTGCTTCGCGATAACCAATTTATTACCGTCTTTCCGTGCTGCTTTGCAAGAGAAGGTTTTCATAGCCGTTGTGTAATACACAAACTTCATGTCGCTGGTAACAGCGGCAGCGCCTTGATTTTGCTTCGTATTAATTCCCTGAGCGAACTTCTCCACACGGCTCATTTGTCCGTCTGTTCCTGGCAAGGCTAGGTAAATGTCGGTAGGAGAAGAAATGGTTTCTGTAGAATGAGATGAACAGCATTTCGCAGCTTTCTTTCTTCCGTTTCGTGCTGATGCAAACAGTACACCATGGCCGTAATATGCTGGCGCAAATTCGTCTAGGTTAGTGTTGAATGCCAATGATTTCACCTGAACCGTAGAGGTTCTCATTTCGCCAGCTTTAGCTTTATCACAAATAGAAATGAGCTTAATAACTATAGGATTTTGCGGAGAGGCTTTCAAAGCCACTTGAAACTGTTCTTTTGCTTCCGTGTATCGGTTGATGGCAAGTAAAGCTCTACCGTATGCTATTAGTGTTTCAGGCCTTTTATCCGCCTGAACAACTATCTGGTAGTTGGCAATCGAATTCAACGGGTTTCCGCTTGCAGAATGCGCTGCGGCCAATTGAGAGTTGATGCGTAGAAATTCATTAGGGCCAAAACCACGTTTGTTTGTAGATATCGTCAATGCTTCTTCATACGCAGCAGCAGCTACTTTGTAATCCTTTGCCTCAAACGCGGCATCCGCA
>JBLHEU010000216.1:0-5071 GCA_047614525.1 Bacteroidia bacterium
CCAGGAACAATAATGGCGTCAAAAGGCATCTGAGACTGAGCATTTATAAAAGCCTTTCTGGTGCTTCCGCAAGAGGCAATACTTACAATAGCGATGACTAGCAGATGAAATGCTATAAAGTTGAGGAGGAACTTTTTCATGAATACGTAAACTGAAATTACATTGAATTGTTTTGTCGTTGCAAAGGGCGAGGGTCTAGGAGTCACAGTCGGCACGTGGCTCCCTTCTTCCTAGACCCTACATCCTTCGACTTATCTTTTCCTTTTGGCCATGTTCACATTCCAACCAAGGCCGAAGGAGATTCTGAACTCATCTAAGGCGTAATTCGTTCCCCATTCGGTTGCATGCTTAGCATGCACGTATTTCAAATTGGCCATAAAGTGAATATATCTCCAAACGTAAAAGTTAAACCCAGTTGCTACAGATATTGCTGGCGATGCCTTCAGAACCGATTCTGAGTAAGCAACAGGAACTTCTGCTGTTCCCCGATTTGGGTTTGTGGCTTGCACCAAACTTACCCCCGGATGAAATCCTATATAAGGGTCAAACCGTTTTATAGGAAAGTGATACTGTGCACCAAAGAACAAACTATGGTTGTGCTTTAGATAGCCATCTCCAACGGTTGCGATGAAGTAAGAGATATCTCCTTTCAAAGTCACTCTATCTTGAAGGAAATACTCCATATCGCCTTGCAAATAGAGGTTCGTATTTCCATCTGCAATGGTCCATCCTGGAGAGAGGGTTATTTGAGCACGCACTAATCCTTTGCGGATAATGTCTTGGCCAGTTAGTTCTGGTCTGTTCTTTTTCTGTCCGAATGCAAGTGTACTCACTAGCAATAACAGGAGAGAGGCTAATCTTACCATAGGTCTGCGATTTTATAGTTAATACCAAGGGTGAACAATAAATGACCTTCTAGGCTTATGCTGCCATGGTCGTGGATTACTAATACGCCTTCCGCTTCGTGTGCTTCTACATGAGCTCCTAAATGGAACATGTATTGGGCGACAAACGTGAGGTCGAAGCGTTCTGTAATGTTGAAATGATTTCCAACACCACACTGTATGGCCGAGCTCCATCTGTCTGCAGAGTTATCAGGATTGATGTTCTCTGCAACCTTAGTATAGTCGAAGCAATGCCCCATAACCAAGTACGGTTTCATAAACTTCTTAAAGGTTTTATCCTTTAGCGGATAGTACATCACAGACCAGCCAACGTGCGCGTCTTTACGGTTACCTGTTTTTCCAATATCAGAAGTGAGGTAATCTGCAAAAAACTCCATGTTAATGCGGTCGTGAATCTGTAGTCTAAACTGACCTCCAGCGCCAACGCTGGTGCCTAGCCAAGAACCATGATTAAAGGTGCTTACCGTAGTTCTCATCCCGAGGGATAAAAGCCCACCATGGTGGTTCTTGAGTTTTAATTCGTTTTGGGAAAAGGCGAATACGGGTAACATCGCCAGAAAGATAATTCTACTTTTCTTTAGCATGGGATGAGGGTTTTGGTGTGGTATTAGAACCAGCCCTCGGTTGGGTAAATTGTATCTGTTAACGAATGTTAAAGGATTTGCAACACGCTAGGAATAGCAAACAGTAAAACGCTTGAATTTTCAGGTCTTAATTAAGGATAGCACTCCACCAATCCCATGTATAATGGCATACCCAAGGTGATGTTAAATGGGAAGGTAATTGCAAGTGCCATTGGTAAATAAAGACTCGGGTTAGCCTTTGGCGCAGCTAATTGCATGGCCGCAGGAACAGCTATTTACGATGCGCTTGCGGCAAGAATGGCAAATAGAAATCGGTCTCCATCGCTACTAGAAAACAGACTGCTTGAAACAGCTACGATACATCCGTTGATTAATGGAATGATGATAGCAAATCCAAGTGCAAACCATCCTTTATTAATAAGGTCTACGAGTTTTTTGCCGCTGGTAATTCCCATGTCTAAAAGGAACAGGGCTAAAAAGCCTTTGAATAGGTCGGTGGTAAAGGGTTTAATCCCTTCCGCCTGTTTGTCATTTGCCATGTAGCCAATGAAAAGGCTTCCTAAAATGAGAAGAACACTACCGTTAGTTACCGCGTGTTTAACCACATTTGATATACTGAAATCACCTTCACGTTCTTTATCGAAGTAAGCAATAAGCAGTACGCCAACAATAATAGAAGGCGCTTTCATCAAAGCCATTACAGCAACCATATGCCCTCCAAAATCAATTTGTTCCATCTCCAGGAAGGAGATTGCAGTGACAAAAGTTACTGCGCTAACAGAACCATAAGATGCTGCAATTGCACCTGAGTTAGGAACACTGAATTTCCTTCTTAGAATAAAGTAAGTGTAAACAGGAACCGATACGGCTAGGAAAACCCCAAACAAAAGCCCCCATGCTATTTCCATTGAGAAAACGCTGTTTGAGAGCTCTTGTCCGCCCTTAAAACCTATGGATAGAAGTAGATAAAGGGATATGAATTTTGAAGAATTCTTCGGGATTTCTAAATCGCTTTTTAGCTGTACGGCCAGTATCCCTAGGAAGAAGAATAGTAATGCCGGATTGGTAAGGTTATCCAGAAGAAGATTCAGGTTCATTAAGCGTGAACGGCTGCTGCTTGTTTAGTTACAAGTTTTACTTCGCAGGAGATTTCAATGTCCTTATCATTAGCTACACAATCTGAGAACAAGGCTATCATCCTTTTAAGATCTGCTTCAAGCTCCTTAACGCGTTTTTCAAAGTGTGACACATCGGTTCCAAAACGTTCTTGATCGCTCAGCATGTGAATATTTAAAAACTTAATCTTGTCACTGATTAATGATGTGATTACTTCTCGTGCATTTTCTGCTACGTACGTATTGTCGATAAGCATAAATTGGTGATGTTGATCTTTCATGATAATTGGATTTTAAGAGGTTTTGTTGAATGAATTATTTGTTGGATTCTTCTTTGGATTGCACTTTAATTGGAATTGAAAAGAAGCGCAGCACCAAAACCATTAAAATGATTGCTAGTGCTGGAGCTAGTTGATAGAGGTAAGCCGATTTAACGATGGCGACTGCATAAAGTAATCCAGCGGCAGAAATTCCAATTATGGCTAGGCTTACAGCGGGTCGAAGCGTGGTCAGTATACTCTGAAATTTGTTCAATAGGTCAAGACCAACTTCGTTAAGGCTCATACTCTTGCCTCTGTTTTGGCAGATGTTGTGAGCTGTTTTAGACATGATGGTCTGTTTTTTTAGGACATGACAAATTTGGGTGATGTAATTCATTAATTTTTATTTATTCTTGTAATGAAATGCATAAGCGAATATTATGAACTATACATTACATCAGCTCAAAGTATTCTTAAAAGTTGCAGAATACGAAAGCATTACCAGAGCATCGGAACAACTTTTTTTAACTCAGCCAGCAGTCTCAATTCAGCTGAAAAAGCTACAAGAACAGTTTACTATTCCGCTAACAGAAGTGGTAGGAAGGAAGCTTTACGTCACTGATTTTGGGAAAGAAATAGCAGTAGCCGCACAGCGAATTCTGGATGAAGTTGACGCCATTAATTACAAAACCATCCAGTACAAGAATCAACTTGGTGGTAGATTAAAGGTTTCTGTAGCCTCTACCGGGAAGTACGTAATGCCATATTTCCTATCTGATTTTATGCACAAGCACAGAGGTGTTGATTTGGCGATGGACGTTACCAACAAGACTTATGTGGTAAAGAGCTTGGAGCAGAATGAAGTTGATTTTGCCTTGGTTTCTGTTATTCCAGACAAGTTGAAGACAGATAGTTTACGACTGCTTAAGAACAAGTTATTTCTAGTGGGTAGTCCAAAATTGAAGAAAGGAGGCAAGGTCTCAAAGAAGAAGATATTTGAGAACTCCCTGTTGCTTTTTCGCGAGCCAGGCTCGGCAACCAGAAACGCCATGGAGCAGTTCTTAAATGCGAATGATTTACCTATTCAGAAAAAGGTAGAGCTTACTTCTAACGAAGCTATAAAACAAGCTGTTATAGCAGGATTGGGTTATACCATTATGCCCCTAATTGGTATCAAGAATGAACTCAAGAACGGTGATATTGAGATTATCCCATTTAAGGGATTACCAATAACCACACAATGGAATTTGATTTGGTTAAAGTCGAAAAAGCTTTCGCCAGTGGCAACTGCTTTTCTGGCCTATTTAGAAGAAGAAAAGGAGCACATCATAGAAACCACTTTTGGTTGGTATGAAGATTATTAACCATTTGCCTGCACTCTATGATAAAGTGAGTTTGTAATTAGAACAACCGACTGGTTTTTCGGTCAAGTATTTTGCCAATAGAATTAGAAATGGACCGTCCGTACCTCTTTAATATCATCAAGAACATACCTGCATTTCCCGTAATGTATGTGCAGAGCAAGTTGATTAGGAAGAATATTCCTGATTTACCAGAAGCGATTGAACCTAATGGTTCGGTAGAAATTGCAGGAAGTAAGCCTTTTCAATTGGTAACATTAGGAGAAAGTACCTTGGCAGGAGTGGGAGTAGAGACGCACAGCGAAGGATTTACAGGAACGCTGGCAAAGCAGTTAGCTTCAGATTTAGGTCGAACTGTTAACTGGTCGGTTTATGCCAAAAGTGGCTACAATGCAAAAAAGGTACATCGCGAGATTCTTCCTCAGATTAAAGAAGATAAGATTGACTTAATAGTTGTTGGGCTAGGAGGAAACGATTCTTTTGAATTTACCCCTCCGTATTTGTGGGAAAGGAATATCGGTGCAATTATTAAGGATATTCGAAGCAAGTATGGCCAAGTTCCTATTGCCTTTGCCAATATGCCACCAGTACGCGAATTTCCTGCGTTTTCTAGCCTTATGCATAATGCTATTGGCAATCAGGTAGATTATTTGGCTGTCACTTTAACTGCTATGACTAGAGAGCTGGAGAATGTCTATTTCGATAGTTCTCAGTTAGATTTTCGTGGTTGGATAGCAGAGAATAACCTCAACTTAGTGCCAGAAGATTTCTTTAGCGATGGCGTGCATCCTTCTGTTCTTACGTATCAGAAATGGGCAGAGAATTTTGCTGTGTTCGTAGAGAAAG
>JBLHEU010000217.1:0-5069 GCA_047614525.1 Bacteroidia bacterium
CATAGCCCAATTGGTCTAGCACTACATGCGTAACACCTCTTTCTTTCAGAAGTCCAATGAGCTCTTCTTTGTCTAATGTGTTTCTAAAACCGGCAACCCAACGGTTGCTATACATGTAAAAGAGCTGACCTTTTCTACAAGACACAATAGCATCTTTTGGTAGGTTTTTATTTGACCAACTAGCAATGTCAAAGTAGTTTTTGAACTTACTTATGTATATGCCTTTAGCTCTTTTCTCTAATTCAACTACCCTAGAATCTAGCTTGGGGTAGAAGGTAAAGAACAGGATGAACGGAAGAATTACAGCTAAAATCCAAGGCTCTTTTTTCTTAAGGGCAAGCCCCGCCAATTCTGGAATTTGAACCACACCGTGTAATGCCAACATAATGAGGATAGGCACCACAGGCAGCATGAATCTAATTCCAAACCACGCTTCTGGCCATAAGAACAGAATGCCAAAAGTTCCTGCCAAATAAAGGCCAATTAAAACCTTGTATTCTTTCATTCTGGCTAACCCAATTGTCATTAGAATAAGAAGAATAAGGGTTATGATGTAATCGGTATTGGTAATCTCAACCTTGGCATTGGGTAATCCACGTTTAAGTGCTTCAGCCTTCTTTTCTTCTAGGGTAGGTTCTTTCTTCGCTTCTTTCTTTTTGCCTGTTTTAGGGTCTGTTGGCGTTTTTAGGGTGCCAGCTTCCTTTTTTAATTGCCTTACCGCTTGTTTGTAATCTATTGTCTCAAAAGGCAGAACGCTATTAGAAATTTCTAAAGCCAAATACCTTTTTATGTTCATACCAATTCGCTCTGGCCAATCGGCAATTTCCATTGGCCCTAACTCTGGTCGGTATGGGTTTTTCTGCAAGAGTTGCTTTACATACGGACTACCACCTAAATTGGCACTGCGCAGTTGCCATGGGAGTACCAAAAGAAAAAAGCAAACAACCAAGGTTCCTGCATACGCCCACCGTTTCTTAAGCAACAGAATTAGCGTAAAAGATATGACCAGAGATATTCCTAGCGTTCGGATGTAGAAGGCAAACGTCATTACTGCTATAAAAAGAAAGAATCTCCAGTTCTTATAAAACTGTTTCTCAAAATCTATCAGCACAAATAGTAGCAAGCTTATGGCCGAGAATAGCACAAACGATATTTCGCTCATCATAATGGTGCTGTACTCTAACAAGTGGAAATTATAGGCCGCAAACAGACAGGCTACAAAGGATAGATGAATGTTTTTTGTGAGCGCACGAAAAAGGAAGAACAATGCAAATAGTGCAGCTAGCATATAAAAACCATTGGCCGCCTTAATCGTGTTGATTTTTCCATCAAACACCTTCATTACAGTAGCAATTAAAGTAGGGTAGCCAGGCGGGAAGTGGTTACCTGGCTTTCTATCTTTTGAATGAATGGCGGTGTAGCCTGCTCCTTGGGCAATGGACTTGCCGTAGATATAATAGCCTGCATTATCGCCACCCAAATGCACCTTTTTGTCAAAAATGCGTTCGTAAGTACTGTTAAAGGCTATCCCAATTAAAAACAAGTAGAGCACCACCAAATATTTGTGGTTGAGATATTTTCTAATCGTATCCATTAAAGCGCGAATATACAGTCTGTTCTCAATCGAAAACTACCAGAATGGTTCTATTGGAAGCGACAATCCTACCCGAGAGACCAAGAGTAAAATTATAAGCACAATAAGTCCCATCATTGGAACGGGCTTAAGACCTCGTTTTACAATACTTATATGCTTAGCTCTGTAAAATCCAACCCCTAAATACATCACTAGGAATAATGGAAAGTAACAGAACAATCTAACTATCTGATAGCGTGCATCAAGCGGAAAGGTGGTAAGTACAATTAATGCGATTCCAATTAAGAATGGAAGCAGCACTACGTTTATGAACACCAATGATTTTCCGTTCTGTTTTGAAGCTAACAGCCTTGAGTAATTGAGTTGAAGTACGGGTTTAGAAAATAATACTGCATAAGGTAGAGAAAGTAATATCTGAACTGTTAAAATGCCATATATTTTCCCCGATTCCCACTCAAGCCAACCATAATAACTGGCAAACCCCGTATACATGGTAGAGCCGTAGTCTTGTCCAGAAAGTAAGCCTGTTATCAAATAGGAGAAGTACAGCATAAAACCATTTACGCCAAACCAGTAGAGGATGGTTTTAAGGTGTGTTCTAGTGCCATCAACAGTTCTGAATAGCACAACTGATGCAATACTAACCGCTAAACCGAATAGAGGAGAAGCAAGATATACCCATCCTACTCGTGCTACCGTCCAGTTATCGGTTGTTGCTAAGGAGTCCATTCGGTCGTAGCTAAACAACGGACGGTAACCGAAATCCCAAGCATTGGCGGTGCTCCAAGCATGCCCTATGTAATGCAATAGAATGAAAGTGAATGCAAAGTAAAACGCGGAATAACCAATTTTAAGTAGGTGTTCCTCGCGGTTTTCAACTCCAGTAAAAAACTTCGGAAATTGATTAAGCATTTAAACTGTTGCTTTCTTAGGTTAACCGTCAGGCCAAGCTACTGCTTGGTAGACGGTTAAATTAGTGAAATATCAACGCAGCAAACTTGATTTAAGCCGATTCAATCGCTTCAGTGAGAGATAAGAACCTTCTCGTTTATCTGAATAGCATGGTTAGTTAAACTCACCATGTAAAACCCTGTTGCTACCCCTGCAAGGGAATATGATTTCTTTCCGTTTAGATTCAAATTGTCATCTGCAAGAACTAATCGTCCGTTAATGTCAAGTATTCTAAGGGTTAAATTCTCTTGCTGAGAAGCAAAACTGTTTAGGTAGACCAAATCTCTATTCGCATAAACATCTATCTGATTGCTGGTAGACTCAGGAATACCTACAAATCCATCAGGATAAAAGTTGAGGTAGAAACGCTCATTGTAAGCGCCTTCTTCTAGTTGCACTGTGATTTCTGTGCCTTCTTGCAACTCTATATAGTCAGCACGCTTTGTATCTACAAAAAACACGTTTTGATACTCGAAATTCTCCATTACATTGGCGGTAAACGTGTACGCACCAGCCTGATCTACAAATACACTAAGCGGGATTGACTTTTCTGTAGCAGGAGGAGGGAAGGCTAGAATTGAATACTCTCTGTCTTGGTTTTGGGCAGCTAAAGAGATGCTAGAATTACCATGAAACTTAATGGCGTCATAAAGCCTGTCTTCCTCATCTGTTGCATCAAACAGTACACCTAAAAGAATTTGATTGAAAAGATTGTTGCCTTCTATGCTAAACCACATTCTTGAGTCGTCTGTATTTGGTTTGAAAAACTGAGTGGTGTTGGCAACACGCATGGTGTTGTTGAAATTGAGATTTGCACTCCCAGTTAACGCACGCACTTTAAAACCTTGTCCGGTTGATATTGTGCCGTTTGGTGCACCAGCAGAACCGCTACCAGTGCCTAAAGAGCCTGTTCCGTTCCAAATAGCGTAGTCGCTAGAGTTGTAACCAGCTCCTCCACTAATATCATCATCCCAGAAATAAAGAGACCCGTTAATATCTGCATTTCCAGCTACTAAAGATGCACAGCTTACTGCAGATGGGTATGGGTTGCCAACAAGATTAAAAGGTGTTCCTGCGGCAGGATTCCCCGGGATATACGGGTAATAGGTGAGGGGATAAGTCACGTTTCCGTTGTTTACATCGCCATTAAAGGTGGCAAGTCCGGCACCACGGCCAGCATAACCAGCACCAGGTGTCATAGCTCCAGAATGCGCTGTCCAACCCGGATCTGCAGGTTGGTCATCACTAAAATCTATTGTTCCATTATTTGGATTGTACAAATAGGCTTGAGAACCAGGTACCCCAGAATATGTTTGCATTGGCGAACTCCAGTAATTGTAAACGGCAGAACTACTGCTTCCCTGTCTTTTTACAAAGTAGGTCCCTGAGCCCGTACCATCATTGCCTGTAGCACCACGCATTAGGCTGCTGGCATTGTTAAAGGTCATGCTACCGTTATTGGTAAGGGTTCCATCAACGTACAGTAAGCCTTCATCTCCAACTTCAAAATTGCCTGTGGCGGAGTTGGTAACGTTTTCAAACAAATGCACTTCTGTACCCGGTTTAACAAAAACGGATACTTCGTTTACAACCTGCGCCTGAAGTTGCAGGCTGAAAAGGACAATTACTACTAAGAGTGAATTTCTCATGGAAGTCAAATTTCAGTGTTCAGCTTTAACTAGGAGTTAACAATGGTTAATAAACGCTGGTTACTTGCTTGTTTGCAAATCAACACCTAAAGCTTCTTTCAAAAGTTGAACATCTGCTTTTAAAGAAGCGTAGTTAGAAACCTCTTTCTTAAGCGCTGTATTACTCAGCTGTAATTGGCTAATCAGCTTAAATAGCTCCTGTGTAGCAGAAACGTTAAGCATAGAAATAGCTTCATAATCAACCGTTCTAAAATCGTCTACTTCTCGTCCGTAAACGAATACGTTTCCGGCATATGTAGATGAAGTATGTATTCCTTCTTCCGAAGTGGAGTTTACTAACACTATTTCTGCTTCTCCATTTTTATGAAGCAGTTTTAGCTTGTCACCAGATTCAATATCCGAAGAGGTCAGTGCTATTGTACCATTTTCGATGTTAGCCAATTGATAAACGTCTGGAATAAAATTGGTCGTTTTACTTACTGCGATTGGATAAATTTCTTCTAGCTGTTGAGCAACCACTTTCTTGAAAACGGAATTTCCTCGTCCGATTTTATCCTTGTAGGTGTAATCTGTAACCTCTATATCCATAAGGGTGGATAGGTCTTCATTACCATTAGACAAACCAATTACATCTTTAATTCTTACATCTGAAAAGACTTGAAGTTCTGAAGTGGCAATTCTATGCTGTGCCCAAATGGAAATTGGAACATTTCCTCCTCCGGTTCCAATTGCAGCCCCACCGTTGAAGTAAGCAAAAGAAAAATTTACATCGTGATACCCTGCAACATGCAGCAATCCGTTTGTCGGATTAGCAATACCAACACCAACTCTATTGTTGCGAAGAAATATACCACTTGCATCACCATAATTACCGG
>JBLHEU010000218.1:0-5008 GCA_047614525.1 Bacteroidia bacterium
CCAATACATCCGCTTCCTTAGTAACAAGCTCAGTGTCACCATGTCGATTGCGTAGCTCAACATCAAACTTTTTCAGTTGCTCTTCTCTTAACACCGTTACTTGCGCAATATCTCCTGGTCTGTAAGAGCCGATTTTCTCCTGAAGTTCCGTCACATTTTTCACTTCCACCGCATCAACCCCTACAATGATGTCGCCTTCTCTTATTCCAGCATCATGTGCGGCTCCACCTTTAGAAAGGCCGTTTACGTAAGCACCTTCGGAAATATTCAAGCCGCGTTCTGAAGCTATTTTCCCGTTCAAGTCGCTGATGCTTACTCCTATAAATGCTCTTTGAACTGTTCCGAATTCAAGGATATCATCAACCACTTTGCGAGCAATATTTACGGGAACTGCGAACGAATATCCAGCATAGCTTCCGGTTGTAGATGCAATTGCAGTATTAATTCCAATCAATTCTCCTTTAGTGTTTACCAGTGCTCCACCGCTGTTTCCAGGATTTACGGCTGCATCAGTCTGAATGAAACTCTCAATGGCAAATTCCTCTCTTAATATGTTGATGTTTCTGCCTTTGGCGCTGACGATTCCTGCTGTTACTGTTGAGTTTAAATTGAACGGATTTCCAACTGCTAATACCCATTCTCCAACCTGAACATCTTCTGAATTTCCGTAAGGGATGTAGCTCAATTCGTCTTCGTCAATCTTAAGTAATGCCAAATCTGTGTTAGGGTCTGTTCCTAAAACCTCTGCTTTATAGGTTCTTTGGTCGTCTAAAACCACTTCAACTTCATCAGCATTACTCACCACATGGTTATTGGTGAGGATGTAGCCATCGCCAGAAATAATCACTCCAGAACCGCTTCCTTGTCTAGCCTGCGGCTGCATGCCTTGATCAAAGAAAAATTGATGAAATGGATTAGAACTTTTAGTTCCTCCTTGCATCACTTTAGTCTTAATATGTACCACCGAATGGATGGAGTTGTTTGCCGCTTCCACAAAATTCACGCTTCCTTCAGGTGCAGACATTGGGTAGTTTACACGCTGAACTGGTGCGGTGTAAACCTGTTCTACAATGGTTCCGTTATTCTTATCCAAATACGTGTACGTTCCTACAGAAACAATGGCTCCTGTTAGAGCGGCTAGTATCAATGTGCCTATAGTTTTCATGCTCGCTTTGTTTTTGATTTAACTTTGTTTTTCTGGCTCGTTACCGAGTCTACAGCAATTCTAACGCCACCCAAACCTGATCGTTGTAATCGATAGTTTAAAAAATGTTAATACCGTTTAATAAATACCACGGCACTGGAAACGATTTTATCATGATTGATAATCGGGACCTCAACCTACAGCTTGCGCAAAGTCAGATTTCGCAATTGTGTAATCGTAAATTCGGAATTGGTGCCGATGGCCTCATCTTATTGCAGGCACAAAACGAAGTGGTTCAGATGATTTATTACAATTCTGATGGTGCCCCAAGTAGCATGTGCGGGAATGGAGGACGGTGCTTCGTTACGTTTTGTCAGACGCTTGAAGTTCTGTCAGAAAACGGTGAGTTTTTAGCAGTTGACGGAATGCACCCTTTCAGAATGGTTGATGGGCTGGTGAGTTTGAAAATGGGTGATGTTTCTGCAATAGAAGTGATTGCCCAAGATGTTTATATGGACACCGGTTCGCCTCATTATGTAACTATTGTTGAGGATGTTTTGGAAATAGATTTGATTAATGATGCTAGAAAAGTGCGTTATAACAATCGCTTTTCTGCGGAAGGGACAAACGTGAATTTTGTAGAAATGATGGATGGCGTAACGCATATTAGAACGTACGAGCGAGGTGTGGAAGACGAAACACTTTCTTGCGGCACTGGTGCTACAGCTTGCGCCATTGCCATGCATCATTTAGGACACGTTTCTGAATTGGAAGTTCCTGTAAAGGTTTTGGGCGGAAAACTGAGCGTTTCCTTTGAGCCCAATACTGATGGTTCTTATTCTAGCATTTGGCTAACGGGTCCAACCACTTCTGTTTTTGAAGGAGAAACTGAATTACCAGAATGAAATACGAATTACTATTTGGTGAAAAAATTCGGCTTCGCGAGATGGTCGATTCCGATTTAGAATTGATTTTAGATTGGGAAAACCGTCCCGAGCTTGATTATTTGGGGGACGAACATAACCCGCTTACAGAAGCACAAATTTCTGACTTCATAAATCATGCAACTGGCGATATTTATACTGATGGCCAATTACGTTTGATGATTGATTGTGCACAAGAAACTATCGGTTGTATCGACCTTTTTGAATTTGACCAACACAACCAACGGGCAGGTATTGGAATTCTGATTGCTGATATCAAAAACCGAAAGTCTGGATACGCCAAAGAAGCCGTTAATATTTTAACAAATTACTGCTTCGATGTACTGAATTTCAGACAATTGTATTGCCACATTCCCGTTGATAATGAAGCAAGTGTGCGGCTATTTAGTTCTTGTAGTTTTGAAGAAACTGGTCGTTGTAAGGATTGGGTGAAAAAAGAAAATGAATTTATTGATGCTCTGTTTATGCAAAGATTAAATGGCTAAAAAACGCTCTAAAAAGAAAGCTTCATCCTCTTGGAAAAAGGCATTCGCAGTAGTGCTGATAATCTTGGTTTGTTTAGGAGGGTTTTCCGCATGGGAGTTATACTCCTTGATATACAAACCCAATGTTGGCTTTACCGAAGACGACAAGTATTTCTATATCCCAACGGGTTCTGAATATCAGGATGTTTCCAATGCGCTGGTTCAACAAGGGATTATTACCAGTCAAACCACGTTTGATTGGGTTTCTGAACGGAAGAAATACAAGCTCAACATTAAGCCTGGTAAATATCGTCTCACGAACAACATGAGCAATAATGACCTTGTTAATTTACTTCGGTCAGGAGAACAGGAACCAATAATGGTCACGTTTAACACGGTTCGTTTCAAAGAAGATTTAGCGGGTAAAGTCGGTAAGTTTCTAGAGTCAGACAGTACACAGATAATTGAGTTGTTGAATAGCAACGATTACGTGTCTAAATACGGGTTCAATACAACCACTTTCCTGACACTTTTCCTTCCGAATACTTACGAGTTTTATTGGAACACTTCTGCTGAACAATTTGTAGACCGTATGACCGCGGAGTACAAAAAGTATTGGACAGCAGAACGAAAGCAGAAGGCCAAGAATCTCGGCTTAAGTCAATCAGAAGTAAGCATTTTGGCCTCCATTGTGCAGGGTGAAACCAATAAGAACGATGAGAAACCAACTGTTGCTGGGGTTTATCTCAATCGGCTAAAAAAGGGAATGCTGCTTCAGGCCGACCCAACTTTGGTTTACGCCAACAAAGATTTTACAGCAAGGCGTGTACTGAATTGGCACAAGAAAATCGATTCGCCTTACAACACATATAAGTATAAGGGCTTGCCTCCTGGACCAATTTGTTTGCCTAGCATTTCAAGCATTGATGCGGTGCTAAATTCCAAGTCGCACAGTTATTTGTTTTTCTGCGCCAAGGCGGATAATTCTGGCTATCACTCGTTTGCCAGTACATATTCTCAGCATCTGAAAAACGCCAGAGAATTCCAGCGCGAATTGAACAGAAGGAAGGTTTATCGCTAGAAGTTATCTTCGCCCAAAATCAACAAGAATGGCACTCGAAATTATATTCGGAACAGACGGATGGCGCGCAATGGTCGCCAAAGAATTTACGGTAGAAAACGTAGCACGAATTGCACAAGGAACTGCCGATTGGGTTAAGAATGAGAAGCTACCGTTAGTTGCTGTTATTGGTCACGATTGTCGTTTTGGTGGACCGCTTTTCGCGGAGACCGTTGCGAGGGTTTTTCTTCATAACGGATTTGAGGTTCACTTAGCTGAGGGTCCGGTTACTACACCAATGGTTTCGCTTGGCGCGAAGGAATTAAACACCGGAATAGGTGTCATTATAACAGCAAGTCATAATCCTCCAACGGATAATGGTTTTAAGTTGAAAGGAAACCATGGCGGACCGCTTTTAGAAGCAGATGTAAAAGCTGTAGAAACGTTTATTCCAGATACGGTTGAGGCTGATTTGGATTCTATGGATTTATCCTCTTATCGCGAAAGCGGAAAGCTTAAGAAAACTGAATTAGAAGATATGTTTGTTGAAAAGGTTGAAGCCAATTTCGACTTGGATGCCATCCGAAATTCAGATATGGAATTTGCATACGATGCCATGTACGGCTCTGGGCAATTTGTAATGCGAAGGTTGTTTCCAGACATCACGTTAGTTCATTGCGAATACAATCCTCTTTTTGACGGAATCTCGCCAGAACCAATTCTGAAAAACCTTGGGGAATTTGCCGACATCATCAAAGTATCGGGAGATATTGATTGCGGCTTAGCCAATGATGGCGATGCAGATAGAATTGCACTTTTTGATGGCGAAGGAAACTACATAGACAGCCACCACATTCTATTACTTTTAATCCATTATCTGCATAAAGTAAAAGGCTGGAACGGTAAAGTGGGAACTGGTTTTTCCTCTACCGTTAAAATCAACCAAATTTGTGAGAAGTATGGTTTGGATTTAGATGTGGTTAAAATCGGGTTCAAACACTTGTGTGGAATTATGATTACCGAAGACGTTTTAGTTGGAGGTGAAGAAAGTGGTGGAATTGCTGTAAAAGGTCACATTCCGGAACGTGATGGCGTTTGGAATGGATTAGTAATATGGGAGTTTATGGCCAATTCTGGCAAGAGTCTTAGAGAACTCATTCAGGAAGTTTATGATGTAGTTGGAGAGTTTGCTTTCGAACGAAACGACCTTCGCATTGCTCAATCACTGAAAGAAGAAATCGTAGCTAATTGTCAGGCTGGTAAGTATGGCCATTTTGGCGAATACAAAGTCATAAGAATTGATGACATGGATGGCTGGAAATACTGGCTTTCTGACCATGAATGGGTTATGATTCGTCCTTCAGGAACAGAGCCGGTTCTTAGAACTTACGCTGAA
>JBLHEU010000219.1:0-5001 GCA_047614525.1 Bacteroidia bacterium
ACATGAAAGCGCAAAATTGGCTTTACAATTACCAGTACGAATGGGGGCTTCAAAAGTCTTTAGAAGGGTTAGATAGAAGAACTTCTGTAGATACACAGATGCATGAATCTGTGGCTATTTACTTGCAGTCGGTTCCGGATTTTCTTGAAGAGTTTGGCGCTTTTATTAAAGACGCACAGGGAATGGTAGGCGACTATTTTTCTGCTTGAAGTGCTGATAACGGAACAAGGCTAACGCCTTTGTAATAGTATCCCAGTATTTGGCTGTAGGTGTATCCACTTTCGGCCATTTTCATGGCTCCTTGCTGGCAAACGCCAACACCATGACCATATCCTCTACCATGTATGTGCACCTCATTTTCCTTTACATCAAGATTAAAGTAAGCGGATCTCAATCTTAAAAGCCTTCTCATTTGCGAAGTTCGCAAGGAATCTTGCCCCATTGTAAAGTGCTTTTTACGGTTGGGTTGATTAAAGCTTTGTCCGTTTAAACTGTCTTTATCAATTGGGAAGCCAACCTGAGATAAGAACTCCGATAGCGGCAATGATTTAGACCAAGTTGCGTTGCGCGAACCAAGACAGAACGTATCCTCAACAGATGTTAAATAGGTTCGAGATTCTTTCCAAACATCTTCGGAGTTAGCGGTTTGTCCACCACAGTTGGCATGAAATGCACTTAGGATTAGATTGTTTTCGGGGTCAATCATTACCGATCCGCTAGTTGCGGCTGTTGCTTTCACCACCTCATTGGTTGGTTGTTTTAAACCAGAAAAAACCTGACAATGCTCGTAGTCACATAAATCATAACCATCAAGCACGTGCCGTTCTAGGTTTCTCATCGCGTATGTTCTGCAAATGATGCTTTGAATCTTGTAATATTCTTCTGCAGCACCATATCCCACCTCGGCCTGAACAACCATACTCACATAACGATCAATGTCTACCGTATTTGTTAAGAGCAGTTTTTCCTTGTTCGCACTCGCTCCAACTGACCCAAAATAGAGATGCTCTTTTTTGTCTGATTCCATCCTCATTTTCAACGATGGATTAAGACCAGAACCAATGACTTTGAGGGATTCTAAGGTATCATTCAGACCATAAACACTTTTGGCAACAACCTTATTGGCCAAAACTGAGAATGAAACAGCATCATCGGAACGGAATTCGTAAATCGTATCGCTGTTGTGATTAACAATAATGTACTTGCCGCCAATTGGTGAAATCATCACGGTAGAAACTGGGTTTTGGGCCATCAACCCAACGGAAACTTGGGCCTTTAGAGAAAAAGATGACAGAACAATTATGGAAAGCAGAAGAATTATGCGTCTAAACCAAGTCAATTCAACAGTAAAAAGTGCATGTTTGGAAACATACTCAAATGCCAAAAGTTCAACGTTTTTCATTGGGTAAAAACAAATATTTTTGGATGCTTGAATCAGTTGTCGAAAATAACCCGAAAAACGGGTAAACCTATGTCTTTGTACCACCGTTTATTATTCACATTTCTTTTGACGTTTTGCGCATTCTCAGGAATGGCTCAAGTCAGCTTTGATAGCCAAGAAGAATTAGAGAAAGCAGCAGATACCTTTTTCAATGAAGGGGCTTATTCTAAAGCAAAGCCATTGTTTTCTCAATTGTTGAGCAAGGAAGCGTTGAATCCAAATTTCAACTATCGTTTTGGCGTTTGCATAATGTACACAGAGCCCGACCCGCTTAAGCCGTTGCCTTATATCCAAGGTGGCGCAAGTAGCAATGGTGTAAATAAAGAGGCGTATTATTTTCTTGGTAAGGCTTATCAATACAACTATCGGTTTGAAGATGCTCATGTGGCATTTCAAAAGGCTAAGGATGCTGGATATTCAAAAGCCGGAATTGACCTAGATCGGAACATTGAGGAAAGTTTAAATGGAAAGGTTCTTTTTAATCCCGCAATCGATTTTAATCCTGCGCAGAATAAAGTGGTTTTAGAAAGTGAGTTCTATCGACCTTACGATTTTAGGAAGTTGAAAGGCAAGGTAATTCCGATGCCGCCAAGCTTTAAGACAAAGTACGATCAGAAAAACCTAGTTGGAACGGTGGTTTACACGCCATCAAACAGTAATGTTTTGGTTTATGCTAGCTATGGTGAGAATGGTGCAAATGCTAAAGATTTATATAAGGTAATTCGACTTCCGGATGGAGAATGGTCTTTTCCTCAACGCTTATCAGATAATATTAACACCAAGTATGATGAAGATTATGCGTTTTACGGTGAAGATTCGAACACGCTTTTGTTTGCCTCAAAAGGTCATAATTCAATGGGTGGGTATGATGTGTTTAGTGCCAAGTTTAATCCGGATAAGAATTCCTGGTCTACACCTTCAAACTTGCAATACCCTATTAATTCGCCATTTGATGATTTTCTCTATATAAGCGACCCAAATGGCAAAGTGGCGTTTTTTACCACCGCTCGAAATAGTGCAGAAGGTAAATTGAGGGTTATGAAAACCTTGCTGTATGACCCAGACCAGGTTGAGCTTTCCGTGGTTGAAGGGACCTTCATAGATGAGACTGATAGCATATACAATTACGCTTCTTTGACTGTTCTCGATCCAATGACAAATCAGGTTATAGGAAAGTATAGAACCAATCAAGAAACAGGGAAATATGTAATCATTCTGCCTCCGCAAAATGACTACATTATAGATGTTGGCCCTAGAGAGGCCAGCGGGTTTAACTTCGATTTAGACGTTCCAAAAAGCGATTCGTCAAAACCTCTCCAACAGACAATCACTTACGGTGCTTCTTCTGAGAAGGGTACGGTAACGGTGACTAACTATTTTGATGCTACAGGTAAACCAGATTCTCTTGTCTTAGCAGAAAGCAAACCATTAAATGAGGTTCTAGATAAAATGGTTGCCATGTCAGATCCGAGCGATATTCTGGCTGCCAGAGAAGAAACTGCAGGGGAGTTGCAAATCTCTGATGCTAGGCAGAATGCACAGACAAACCGGGAAGCTGAACTTGCTAAGAAGGCTGAACTTGACGCAGCCAAGAAACTGGTTGATGAAAAAGCGATTGCCGATAAAGAAGTTACGGCTGCATTGGCTAAGTCTAAAGCTGAAAAAGAGGAAAAAGATCGAATTGCTACCGCTGCTGCAGAACAAAAGTTGGAGGAACAAAAGGCAGCCGCAGAGTTGGCGGCTCAACAATTGGAAGAGGGAAAGCTTTTGGCTGAGATGAAAGTAGCGGAGGCTTTGGCCAAAGCAGAAAAGGAAGAACAAGAACGACTTCTTGCTGAAACTAAAAAGCTAGAGGAGGAAAAAGTAGCGAAGTTGGCGGTCCAACGAAAAGAAGATGCGAGGCTTCTTACCGAAATGAAAGCTACCGAAGCCATCGCTTTAGCTAAAACTCAGGAAGAAGAAAAAGAACGACTAGCCGCTATTGAAGCTAAAAGGTTGGAAGAGGAAGAAAAGGAAGCGCAGGTAGTAGCTCAAAAAGCACAGGAGGAAAAGCTTCTTGCTGAATTGAATGCTGCTGAAGCAATTGCTTTCGCTAAGGCTGAAAAGGAAGAAAAAGAAAGGATTGCGGATACTAAGGCGAAGCAACTAGAAAATCAAAAGGCTGCTGAATTGGCTGCTCAGAAATTACAAGAGGAAAAATTGCTAGCGCTTGCAGCTGAGAGCGAAGCGGAAAAGACGAAGGAATTGGCTGAAAAACATCGTAATGATAGCGTTGTAGATTTATTATTAGCCCTTGAGATTGAAGCGGAAGCAGCAGCCTTGGAAATAGCAATTGTTACAGAAGAGAAAGTAAACCTTAATCGGGAAAAACAAGAGAAGGAACAGCGCCTTAGCATCGTTGAGGCCGAAAAAGCTCTTGAAACTCAGCGTAAACAAGAGGAACTAGAACGTTTACTTGCGGTAAAAGAGGCTGCAAGAAAGGACAGTCTTGCCCAAGCAGAACTAGCATTGCTTGAGGAGTCAAAAAAACAAAAGATTATTAAAGATTCGGTTTTGCAGGTTGCTCAGCGATTAGCTATCGCAGAGAATGAACGACTAGAAGACATTCGCAGAGAAGTAGAGCTTGCCAAGCAACAGGCATTGAAGGACTCTGCAGAGCATTTGACTATAGCACAGAACGAAATTACTCCTAAGGAAGATAAATCGTTTGACGATCTGTTAAAGGAAATGGCAGAAAAGGAAGCTGAGCTTTTAAAAGAACAAGAAATAGCAGCTACGTCTCAGTCCAAAAATTCTGTTCAAACTTCGGATGTTGAAACGGAAGAAGCAGTTGAGAATTTAGCTGAGGCTGAATTGGCTCAAGATAATTCTCCAAAAATTATTGAAGAATTAAATGTTGAGAAGGATTTAAAACCTTCGGTTAAGAATACCACTGTAATTGAGACTGAAGAGGTTCAAGTTTCTTCTGAGGCTGACCTTTTTCTTGAAACCATAGCTAAAATGGAAGCTCAGAAAGCAGAGCAACAGCGTTTAATTGATGAGGAAAATGCGAAGCTTGCTCTTGAACGAAAAGAAAACCAAAAACAAGAGTATACGGCTAAGGCTGAAGCGCTAGCTGCAGCAGGTGATTTAGGACAGTTATCGGAAAATAAACCTGTTGATTCCACTGGTGCAGTTTTGATTTCAGGAGAAAAAGTAGTTCAGGTCGAAGAGGAAATCGCGGTTCTAAAAAGCCATGCTAGCCCACAAGATTATCTCTCAGCACTTAGTATAATTGAGGAACAAATTGCTGAAGACGCAGCTGCTAGACCGGATAAGGATTACGCTCTGAAACCGTTGCAGAAAAAACCTGATTCTGGTGTAGATGCGGTGTTGCAAAAGCGAATTGAGTCTGATCGACTTGCATTAGAAGAGCATCAAATAGTTGCTCGGGAAAAAGAAAAGGCGCTAAAGGAAGAAATGCAACGTAATAAAGGTTTTTTGGAAGGAGCCGATCAAGCTTTAGTTAATGAAATTGCCGCAATTGAAAATGAAGTCGTTCAACTTCAAGGTGAGTTGGA
>JBLHEU010000220.1:0-4973 GCA_047614525.1 Bacteroidia bacterium
CATCGACAACGAGATAAGCATGGTGATGATGTCCTTCGGTCCAGGAGGAGACCCAGAGAGCAGCTTCAAAAAACTGAACCCGCTTAGGTGGTGGAAGTGACATCTTTTTAAGATAAAAAACTACAGCCAACACCAACTATAAAAATAGGGCGTGAAGTGTTTGCTGCAAGTTCAGCACAGTTTGCAGTTTTCGGTTTACGTCCTTTGGCCGTGAGCTCCCTTCGGTCGGTTCGGGCGAAAGGTCGAAGATGTTAAAACCCTATTTTTCATAGTTGAGAAACGTTGGGGGTAATTAATAAAGCCGCATCCTTACTTAGTGGTTGATAGCTGAAATCACACATCGACCTAAGCGTAAAACATGGACAGTTTAACACAGGCGGCACTCGGTGCGGCCATCGGACAAGCAACCTTAGGACGACAACTTGGGAAGACGGGTGCAATAGCAGGTGCATTGATTGCGACCATTCCCGATCTTGATATATTTCTATACGCATTTTACGACTCGGTTGATATGCTACGTATACATCGTGGACATAGCCATTCCATCATTTTCTGCTTGATTGGCGCGCTTGCGTTAACACTCCTGATTAAGCAGGCCAAATGGTTTAAAACAGTCGCTTATCTGCGCCTTTATTGGTTTACATTCCTTTGCTTAATCACCCATATTCTCTTAGACTACTGTACGGCTTACGGGACACAATTGCTGTTGCCTTTTTCAGATGTTCGTCTTGGGCTGGACACCATAAATGTTGTCGACCCTGTTTACACCCTTCCGCTACTAATTGGCACATTAGCTGGACTACTCATTCCCAAACTCAAACCTTATGCATTACGGCTCAACGCACTTGGACTTGTCTTAAGTACCGTATACCTACTCTTTACTCTTACCAATAAACAAACGGTCAATGCCCGTTTTACCCAAGACCTTGAAAAGGAAAATGTAGAATACATAAACATGCTTACTATGCCAGTCGGTACTGCCAGTATTAATTGGTACGGAGTTGCCTCTACAGATTCATCCGTTTATTTGAAAAAGTATAATTCTTTCAAGGACTTGGCTCAACCAACTGTAGTTTTTAAGAAGAATGAACGCATGCTCCTGGATTACGACCCAGAATGGGTTGAGACCATGAAATGGTTTTCCAAGGGATTTTATACGGTGCAGAAAAGACAGGACACGCTTCTGTTCTTTAATCTTCAGGTTGATATGCGTGGAATGGTATCAACACCTGATTTCGATGCACCAACACAAGGCTACTTCTGGTCGACAAAGAATAGTGACGGGAAATTCACACATGGCTCTGGTTCTTTGACTTTATGAAACTGAAATTAACTAACCCCAACACCAACTATGAAAACAGGGCGCGAAGCGTTTGCCGCAAGTTCATCACGGTTTGCAGTTTTCGGTTTACGTCCTTTGGCCGTGAGCTCCCTTCGGTCGGTTCGGGCGAAAGGACGCAGGTATTAAAGCCCTATTTTCATAGTTGCAAAACGCTGCCCTTAAATAACTCCCATCGCAAGCAAGGCTGATAGAATCAGAATCATGACGGCAACGGTCCATTGCACGAAGTCTAACGTTACTTTCTTGAGCAGTTTTCTGCCGAAATAAGCACCTAAGAAGGCTGAGAGAACAGCTACCGTAAGAATTGGAATGTTATCTAGAATATTGATACGTTCCATTCTTGTGAAGTACAAACCAAGGCGTGTAATGTCTATGAAACTGGCAATGATAATTCCAGTGGCAATGAATACTTCTTTGCTTAGCCCGTATCGTATGAGGAAGGCAGAACGCAGCGCACCTTGGTGCCCGCTTAAGCCGCCAAAGAAGCCGCTAATAGCACCTCCAACAATGAGTTTGTTCTTATCAAATTCCATCTTCTTTAACGCTGGAATTATCTCAAATACTGCAAAGAATGCCATAAGTGCTGCAACAATCAGATTCACGCTAAAAACCTCCATTGTTTTGCCCATCAATTGATAGGTGTAAAGTGGTTCGCTAACAGAGAATGTTAGAAGAATCCATGCTCCAATGAAAGCACCGACTACAGCTGGCGCACCAAAGCGCAGTACAACTCCCCAATTGGCTTTAATTCCAACCAAACCCATTTTAAACAAGTTGTTCAATAAATGAACAATTCCGGTTAAGGCAATGGCCACTTCAATATCAAAAAACAACATGAAAGCTGGAGTGAGAATAGTACCTAATCCGAAGCCTGAAAAGAAGGTGAGAAGAGAGGCAAAAGCGGCTACAAAACCGATTACAATATATTCCATTAAGCAAGTTTTTTCTTACGCTGTTTCCACATGTGGAAATAGAGCTTCGGGAAAAATACGAAGTATGACAGAGCAATTAAAGCCAACGCGCAATTGATAACGTTAACTTCAAATTGGCGATGTTCCCAAAACGTAAACATCGCCAGAAACTCTCCTAAAACCCCAATAGGATAGAGGAAGATGAAGAAGGTGTAACGGGAAAATGTGACTGCTTTAATTGGCTTCTTTCCAATCTCGGTGAGGTAGTATAATACACGTACAATTTCTGTGGTGCTCCATGCGATTGCAATGAGCATAAAACCTGTGAGTGTAGAGTAGGTGCTTATTTCAATCCAGCGCTCTTCTGGTATCCAAAAAAACAGGGCTACCACCATAAAGCGTGATAGAACTTGCAGCGTTGTAAGCAGCCAATTAGCTCCTGCAATTTTGAGTACAGCGTTTAAGATTTCGAAAGCTGCTAAGCCTTGGGCTATTGCTAAAAGAATGAGCCCCGTAGGAGTGAAATTAAGTCCGTTGCTAAGCGAATGGATAAGGAATATTGCCCACGCTAAAAGCGTAACAACATTAAACCCGATTAACCAACTCTTTTTCATTTTAACATCGTCAGTTTATTACCCTTACTTTTTTCTGATGATTGCAGCCCAGCCACCGCCTTCTGCCATAGACACAACGTACTTCATGGATGCTTCTACTTTGTCTTCTTTAAAGTACTCGTAATTGGTGCCGTCCGTTCGTGTATTCTCGCCATCTCGCCAAACTTCCATTTCAAAATTTCCTTCTCCAAGAAATGCGAAATCGATACTCAAAGTCTGCGCAATACTTCCGGTCATTCCTCCCAAGTACCAAACATCATCCTTTTTTCGTGCGAGAAAAATGTGCTCAGCCACCTTGGCATCCAGCACAACGGTTTCATCCCAAACACTTGAAACCGCACGTATGAATTTCATGCATTCCTCTTCCTTTTCATAAGCAGTTGGCTCATCTGCAAGCATTTGCAACGGGCTTTCGTAAATCACATATTTGGCTAATTCATGGCAGCGCGTTCCCATACTCTTTGGGTGCTTTAAACTCATCTTGTGCTTTTTGGAATTTGAAATGTTTTCCATTGCGCCAGGCGTATAATCCATCGGGCCGACCAACATCCGTGTAAACGGAAGTATTACATCATGGTCTACAGTTAAAGCTGAGCTCCATTTATTCCATTCTAAACCACGAACACCTTCATAGGTAAGCACGTTGGGGTAGGTGCGCTGCAAGCCTTTAGGGCAATGACTTCCGTGAAAATCAACCAGCATCATTCTGTCTGCCGCTTCTTTGGCCACCTTCTCGTAAAACGAAACCATGGGTTGATCGGTACGCATCATAAAGTCCACCTTAATTCCTGCAATTCCCCAGTCAGAAAACTGCTCAAAAGCTTCTAAGAATTGTTTGTCGAGGGTTCTCCAAACAACCCATAGAATAACCCCGACTTTTTTGCTTTTCGCGTAAGCAAGAAGCGCTGGCATATCGATGTTCTTGTTCACTTTGGTCAAATCGCCAAGCTTATACCAACCCTCATCCATGATGATGTATTCTAAGCCATTTGTTGAGGCAAAATCGATGTAATACTTGTATGTCTGCGTGTTCAAACCAGGTTTAAAATCAACGCCTTCCAATTGAAGTGCATTCCACCAATCCCAAGCTACTTTTCCTGGCTTAATCCAGTCAGTAGCAACTAGTTCTGTTTCAGAAGCAAGTAGCCATGGCAGATGGCTGTTTATCAAAGACGCTTCGTTTTTGGCAATGGTAAATACACGCCACGGGTAACTCCTATTTCCCTCAGTTTTAGCGATGTAAGGTTTGGTAAAACCAACAGGCTCAAACCTGTCAAAAAGCTTTGCTGTTGTAGCAGGATATTTAGGATGAATGGCTGAATATCCGCCAGCCCCATCAGTTTGCAAATACATACCTGGGTAATCTCTTAAGTCGGTTTCGGTATATAACAAGAATGGGCCTTTTTCCCATTGCCATAAAATTGGCAGACTGGCCTTTTCGCCCTTCTTTAATTCTAGGCTTGTGGTTGGAATAAACTTCCGTTCGTTGTGCGAATAGAAGCTGGTTTCTTTTGGGAACCACACGTTTGGGTTTGTGGTTAATTCAAACCCCATACTTTCCTCCTTGATAGTCGTTTCTCGTTCGAAAGAAGTGTTTAAACGATAAGCAAAGCCTTCATTGTAACATCTAAAATCAACAGATAAACCACTAGCAAAAGAAAGGCTTAGCTGATTGTATTTTTCAGTGATTTTTGCAGAACGATACGGCACTACTGGTTCAATAATTCTATCTACCGAACTGGTTTCAATCTTTGGTTCAAACTCATTTTGACCAAGCTTGTTCTCTTTGCCGATAGTAAGACCAAGGGGTTTACCATGCATAATGAGTTTGTTTCCATAATAAACACGATATACCGTATTGGCGCTCACAATGATTTCAGCCTTTATTTTTCCGTCTGGAGATTCGAGAATATACTCCTGCGCTTTTAAAGCTGAAAAAGAGACAAAGAGAAGAGAAAAAATTATTGTAAATCGCATGGTTTTGAATTGGGCTAGCAAGTTGCTTAAATGGACTGAGCTATGCCAGCCATGTTATTAACTCGTTAGAAGTGCAATCGAACTTGAAATTTAGTCCGCTATTGCGCGTCTGCTTGTAAAAGATTGAAT
>JBLHEU010000221.1:0-4952 GCA_047614525.1 Bacteroidia bacterium
CCTCCGGAGGTGTAGAAAGGAATTCAATACCGCGACTTCTTAAATCTGCAACAGTGGTTAGAATATCGTCTGTTGCCACTGCAATATGTTGTACGCCAGAGCCTTCATAGAAGTCTAGATACTCCTCGATCTGAGAACGTTTGGCGGCTTTTGCAGGTTCATTAATTGGGAATTTGATGCGGCCATTTCCGTTGCTCATCACCTTACTCATCAAAGCAGAATATTCGGTATGAATTTGCTTATCGTCAAACGAAAGGAAGTTCACAAAACCCATCACGTCTTCATACCACTTTACCCAAGTATTCATTTCTCCCCAGCCAACATTACCAACCATGTGGTCGATGAATTTTAGACCCGTTGGTTTAGGGTTATAATCCGACTTCCACTCTTTGTAACCGGGAAGGAAAGTTCCGTTGTAGTTCTTGCGCTCCACAAACATGTGAATCGTTTCTCCATACGTGTAAATTCCAGCACGAACGACTTCACCATCCGCGTCTTTTTCAACGGTTGGTTCCATGTAGCTTTTCGCTCCGCGAGAAGTCGTTTCTTCATACGCTTTTCGGGCATCATCAACCCAAAGTGCGACAACTTTAACACCATCGCCATGTTTTTTTACATGCTCACCAATTGGAGATTCGCTGTTCAGCGCTGTTGTAAGAACAAGTCTGATTTTACCCTGCTTTAGAACGTAAGACGCACGGTCTTTCATGCCTGTTTCCAGACCAGCATACGCTAAGCTTTGGAAACCAAAAGCCGTTTTGTAGAAGTGGGCTGCTTGCTTGGCATTTCCAACATAAAACTCCACGTAATCTGTTCCCAGAAGAGGAAGAAAGTCTTGCGCTCCTTCAAAGATTTTCTCCAATCCGTACTCAACATTTTTTATTTCCTCACCCATATTCTTAGTCTTTAATCATTCAATAATTAAGTCGTATTTCGACAATAATCCACTCAGCCCATCTTTTGAAAACAGCGCTTTGGAAGTGCGATTGTTTTCAAGGTCAATGCTATAGTTTTTAGCCGTTGTAAAATCTACTTTCTTCAAGTTAGAATTCTCAAATACCGTCCTGCTAAGGTCGCAATTTGCAAACTGAGATCCAGTAAGGTCTGTTTCCGTGAATTCAGCCTCTTTTAGAGAGCAATTCAAAAAGGTTGTTTTAGGTAGCTTAAGTTGATAGAAGGTTGAGTAATCGATTTGACAACCTTCAAACCGAAATTCTAAAAGGAAAGCGTTGCAATTTTCAAACCTTACTCCCAGCAATTTGCATTCATTAAAAGCCACTTCCTTAAAAGCTGTGTTTAAGATCTTTACTGAACTGAAATCGCACGCATTGAATTCACATTCGCTGAAAGAGGTGTCTGTTAGATTAACCCCAGCAAACGAACAATTAAAGAACTGACAGTTCTCAAAATCAGTTCCTTTTGGGGCCTTTTCATTAAAGTTAACCCCGTTGAGTTTCTCATCAGCTAATAACGCTTTTTCCATCACTCAACCCAGCTATTCCAATACTTTCCATCGTCAATCTTCAACGCTTCTTCGGTCACCATCAGTGGCTTAAACGTATCTACCATTACAGCTAATTCGTCTGTGTCTTTATGCCCAATACTACGCTCCATTGCCCCAGGGTGCGGGCCATGAGGAATACCTGCCGGATGCACGGAAATATGCCCAGGACCAATGTCATTTCTACTCATAAAGTCGCCATCAACGTAGTACAAAACCTCATCGCTGTCGATGTTGCTATGGTTGTAAGGAGCTGGAATAGAGTCTGGGTGATAATCGTAAACTCGAGGGCAAAAAGAGCAAACCACAAAAGCATCTGTTTCAAAGGTTTGATGCACTGGTGGTGGCTGATGAACTCGCCCAGTAATTGGTTCAAAATCATGAATGCTAAAAGCATAGGGGTAGTTGTAACCGTCCCAGCCAACAACATCAAACGGGTGAGTGGCATAAATCAGCTCATGCATCATTCCCTGCTTTTTTACCTTCATTAGAAACTCTCCTTTTTCATCGTGTGTTTCTAGGTTAGCAGGTCTCCGGATGTCACGCTCACAGAATGGCGAATGCTCCAACAATTGTCCGAACCAGTTTCTGTATCGCTTGGGTGTATACATCGGTCTAGCACTCTCAACAATAAAGAGTCTGTTGTCTTCCGTATCGAAGTCAATTTGATAAATCATTCCTCTCGGAATCATCAAATAATCACCGTAAGAAAAAGTAAGATTCCCAACTAATGTTCTAAGTGTACCGGTTCCTTTATGGATGAAAATCATCTCATCGCAATCGGCATTTTTGTAGAAATACTCGGTTAAACTTTTTCGCGGAGCAGCCAGAACTATTGTACAATCCGAATTGGTTAGGATTGCTTTTCTGCTATCGAGAAAATCGTCTTCTGGCGCTGTTTTAAAACCATGTAAACGTAAAGAGCGCATGTTGTGCTCTTCCGCAATTTTCGGTTTAACCGAATAGGGTTTCTTAATGCTTTTAACCTGTGTCGGGCGGTGAACATGATAAAGTAGCGATGACATACCATCGAACCCAACGGTTCCGAACAATTGCTCGTACTGATGCTCGCCTTTTTCGTTCTTAAAAACCGTGTGCCGCTTATGCGGAACCTTCCCTAGCTGATGATAAATTGGCATTGAGTTGCTTTTGAACTGCCAAATTTACGCAATCGATTTACGCACTTGAAATGATGATGGTCATCTCAAATCCAGATTGGTAGCCTCGCCCAGGATCGAACTGGGATCAATTGTTTAGGAAACAACTATTCTATCCATTGAACTACGAGGCTAGAAGTCTAGACAAAGTTACTTCCAGCACGTAAAGCTGGAGCAGAAACGAGCAGCTAAAATTGACGGCTAGTTCTTCACAAAACGGTATTGTTCTACACTTGTTCGACCAAGTAGTCGGAGAATATATGTACCTCTAGAAAGCTGGTTAATGTCTAGTGATTTAACACCCGAACCACCTAACACACTTGTCCGATGTACCAATCGTCCATCTGCCCCCATGACTTCAAGTTGCTGGAAATCATGTTCGGAAGGAAGTTCTAGGTTAAGCACATCACTAGCTGGGTTTGGCCAAAACTGCAGATTTTCGCCATTTCGATTGGAAATTCCTACAAGAGACATCTCATACGCATCAGATTCTATTACGCACCCATTATCATCTGTTACTTCTACAGTGTATGAACCAGTTCCTTGTGCCTGAATCTGTGCAGAAGACCCTGAAATAGGTTCTCCATTGAGATACCATTGGTAGTTTGTACCATTAGCGTTAGCATCCAATTGGCCTCCGGTTTCTGTGATAATCGGTTGAGTTACCGAGTACTCATTCATTGCAAACGTTGATGAAACTGCTTCGCAACCGAACTGGTTATACACGGATACAGTATACTGACCTCCTCCAGAAAACTCACCGACTGCAGATTGATCGCCACTATTCCATTCATAGGCAGTGTACCCAGATGGTGCTGCCAACTTGATGCTTTCGTTTGGACAAACATCAAAGCCTCCACCACTAAATTGTGCCAAAACCCCTCTTGCTTGATTTGCATTTACGTTAGCATTAATCGCTGCCCCAATATTTGAGGGAACCATCACAACTGGGATGGTAACTGCTCCACCGTCAACACCACTTCCCATGTCCATTGTGATACCTGCAGCTTCATTATTCACGATAATTACACCGATTGCACCTGCATTTTGTGCGTTCAGCACTTTTGTGCCGAACTCACAAGCGCCACGATAAACCACGGCAATTTTACCTGCAATATTTTGAGGGTTAGTTGCCGCGTTGCACAGGAGGCTGTCATTTGCACCACTGCGCGCAATTACCATGTCTCCTTCTGCACTGAGCGATTCGAACGGTAGAAACCCCCAACCAACAGTTGGTGCTTCGTATGGATGGTGACCTTCAATCGATATTGGGTTAAGAACCACAAAACCAACGTCATTTTGAGACATTACATCTGGCACTTCAGGGTTAGGGTTGACATCCACTTGAACTATCTCTTCTGCTGTACAACCATTTAACGTGCTAGAAACCGTATAGCCGATAGAAGCCGTAGGTGATGCCGTTACAGAGGCCGCAGAACTGCTGGAAAGCCCTGTGTTAGGATTCCAGCTATAGCTTGCTCCGTTACCAGATGCAACCAGATTGAATGATTCTCCCTCGCACAAATCAACATCTGTTTGATTCACTTGCAAAGTCGGAGAAGCATTAACCGTAATCAACCCATTTTGAGAGACCTGATCAGAACCAAAATTGTTTGAAACAGTCAAGGATACCGTATACGTTCCTGGTGTGTTGTAAACGATGCTTGGAGCCGAATCTGTGCTGGTATTGGGCGTTCCGCCCGAAAAAGACCACTGGAAATTCGTTGGAACATTCGCACTTTCATCCGTAAACGAAACAGTTTCCCCTGCACAGAGTGAAGCTACCGAAGCTCCAAAATCTGCTACAGGCGGCTCAGGTGCAAACACACAGTTACCAGAAACCTGAATATTATCAATGAAGATGTTATTGCCATAATCATTATACGTCTCAAACTTGAGTCGGACGTTTTGTTCTCCGTCAAAGGCGCTCAAGTCAACAGTAAAACAACTGGAACCTAAATCGCCTCCAAAACACCAGTCGATACCGTTGGTCGGGAAGAAATCCTCTGCTAGAATACTATTTGTAGCAAATGTTCCTTGTCCCGTTTCCGATTGGGCAAAAACCCTATTTGGGAATGTGTTTCCACCATCGGTACTAATGTATATAATGAGCGAATCGCTATAATCTGTAGAGTATCTACGATGCGCGTGCTGGAAATCCAATTGAATATTGGAGTGGTCAGAAAAGTCTAACAATGGAGACGTTAAACCATCTCGTTGCCCTTGAGCGTCATATGTAAAGAGATTGATCCCAGCGGCTTTGGAGCCTCCAGTTGCACCTGCAACGGTGTATA
>JBLHEU010000222.1:0-4949 GCA_047614525.1 Bacteroidia bacterium
GGTATTCAGACTCAATTTATTTTAATCATAACGCTACAGACGCTAGAATTACTAGCGTTCTGTGGAAGAAAACATATTATCATGAAAGACAAATTCAGTTTCTATGACGTAAAAAGCAAGTCCAAATTTGAAACAGCAGAGTATGACGTTCGCCTATTAAAAAATGGTCGATACTTTGCCGTTACCAAATCTCCAAGTGGATCACATGAGGTTTGGAGGGTGCTATCCAAAGCGGATGGCGAACGTCTAAAATAGCAAGTGCCATGCCGATTATATCTATGTTCACCTATGAGTGGATTGAGGATTGGAAAACGGTGTTAGGTATTCCTGAATGGAACATCGTTTGCACAATTATAGATGAAGAACAAGTGGTTGATTCATTATTAGATAACTCTCACGGACATGAATTTGTGGGGATTGAACGGGACTTTACAGACCGTTCAGGTATTATCTATTGTACACGAACACTTGAGGAAGACGATATCATTCATGAACTTCTGCATGTAAGGTATCCTGAATGGAGTGAGAATAAGGTTGAATTCTGGACCTCGCTTCTTAATGGAGAACCAATTTTACAACGAGCAGGTGCCATGCAATATCTACTTCCTACAGGATAATTTGAAGAAAGGGAGTGCAAACTTGTCTCCCTTTCTTTTTTCAAAACAAAAAATCACAAATAATTAAAATCAAATTATGAAAATCACACAAAAATTAATGTGGGCTTTGCCCCTATTTTCTATCCTATTCTTCACCGCTTGTGAGAAGGAAGACCCAGTTATTCCAAATGAGGAAGAACTGATTACAACGCTAGTCTACACACTTACACCAGAAGGCGGTGGCAACCCTGTGGTCTTTTCGTTTCAAGACCTTGATGGCGATGGTGGAGATGCACCAGTAATTGTAAACGGAACGCTTGCAGCAAATACTACTTACGCAGGTGCTCTTTCGCTACTAAACGAAACCGAAACTCCAGCTGAGAGCATTTCAGAAGAGGTTGAGGAAGAAGCAGATGAGCATCAGTTCTTCTTCTCTGTTTCGGGAGTTGACGCCACAGTTAGCTATGCAGATGCTGATGGGAATGGAAATCCGATTGGTTTGGCAAGTACAGTGGTAGCAGGAGCAGTTTCATCAGGTACGCTTATTATCACGTTAAGACACGAACCGGCTAAGTCTGCTTCTGGTGTTTCTGATGGCGACATCACAAACGCGGGTGGCGAAACAGACATTGAAGTTACGTTTGACGTAACCGTTCAGTAATTAATAGAGCTCCGTTGGGCAAATGCTCAACGGAGCTCTTTTTTCAATGAGACTAAGTTCTTTTTTTCTCTTCTCTTTTTTCCTTTTTCCCTTTTGGGTTTTTGCGCAAAATTGTACGCTTTCCATTTCAGGGAACGTAGCTGATGAGAGCACCGGAATTCCAATGGCGTATGGAACAATTTACGTTGAGGAATTACAAACCGGGGTAGCTTCTGATAGCCTAGGAAACTTCAACCTCAAAGAACTTTGCAAAGGCGATTATCACCTCCGATTTAATCATATTGGATGCGAAACAAGGGGTGTTTTTATATCTCTACTGAAGGATACGGTAATCAGCATTAACATGCACCATCACAATGAGTTAATGGGTGAGGTTGAGATTCACGACCATCATTCAGAACACGAAACTGCGGCAAGTACTTCCATCAATAAAGAAGACATTGCTGAAATAGCCAATAAGGACCTTTCTGAGATGTTAGAATCGATGACTGGCGTAAGCAGCATCAAATCTGGAGCTGGAGTTTCTAAACCTGTGATTCATGGCCTTTCAGGCAATCGAGTTACCATTTTAAACAACGGTCTTGCCCAAAGCGGTCAGCAATGGGGTAACGACCACGCACCGGAAATAGACCCCTATGTTGCGGATCACATTTCGGTGGTTAAAGGCGCTGGTGCCTTGGCCTATCCAGGTGGTTCTTTAGGAGGAGTTGTGCTGATAGAACCAAATGAAATTCCGAATGACCCGCATTTGCACGGTAGCGTCAATTACATTTTTCAAACCAACGGTTTAGGAAATACGCTTAATGCGAGATTAGAAAAGTTTGACAAATGGGCTGCTTGGCGCATATCAGCAACCGCTAAAGTGATTGGCGATAGAAGTGCTCCAAACTACTTCCTCACAAACACAGGGAAGCGGGAGTACAACGTAGCCGCACAGTTGGAGAAGCACTTCCATCCAAAATGGGAAATGAAGTTGTATTACAGCCTTTTCAATACCGAGATTGCCATCTTACGTGGTTCTCATATTGGCAATCTTACCGATTTAGAAGACGCCATTGAACGTGACCTTCCATTTTTTACGGAAGACAAATTTTCATACACGATAAACGAACCAAGACAAACTGTTCAGCACCATTTACTGAAACTAGAAAGCAATCACATTTTTAACGAGCATCAAAGCCTGAGTATCAAGTATGGTGGACAAGTAAATAACCGCAAGGAGTTTGATGTGCGTAGAGCAGATAGAAGCGATTTGCCGGCCTTAAGCCTCTTGCAATGGGACCAATACCTGGAAGGCGTGTACAAATACTTCTTTGACCATGACAGACAGCTTAAAACAGGTATTCAATTACGATTGACTGACAACACGAACAATCCTGAGACAGGAATTCTACCGCTTATTCCAGATTTCCGTGCTTACCGTGTTGGTGCGTTTGCCATTTTTCAGGAAGAAAGGAAGAAACTGCTTTACGAGCTAGGCGCTCGATACGACCTGAACTACTTCCAAGTATTATCCATATCTCAATCGCTACCTAGAGAGATTGAAAGACTATATCACACGTTTCACAATTACAGTTTCTCAGGTGGCGTGCGTTACCGCGTTCTGCCACAGCTTAAACTGAATTTGAACTTAGGCCACGTGCTACGTTCACCAGAAGTCAACGAATTATACAGCGCAGGTCTGCATCAAGGGGTAAGTGGAATTGAAGAAGGAAACCGAAACCTCCAGAACGAACAATCGACCAAAATTGTGCTCTCTGCAGATTGGAACGCGAAGAAGAAACTGTTTGTACAGTTGCTCGGCTACTTTCAATACGTCCGCAATTTCATCTACTTACAACCTGAAGATGAGTTCAGATTAACCATACGGGGCGCGTTTCCGCTGTTCACCTACCAACAAACAGATGCAACCATTGCAGGACTTGACGCGCTTATGTCTTATGAGCCAATTGAAAGCATCCGAATTATTGCAAAGTATTCATTCTTGCAAGGAGATGATTTGAGTAACAATCAGCCGTTGGTTTACATGCCATCAAACAACTTGTTTAGCTCATTTGCCTATTCGTTTGAGGATGGAGAAAAATTAAAAAACTCATCAGCTACTATTAATGGCCGGTACGTTTTCAAGCAGACACATCTCAATCTAAACCAAGACATTGCTCCTGCCCCAGATGGCTATTTCCTACTTGGAGCCAGCATTGGAACTACGTTTAAATTGAAGAAAACGAACCTGAGATGCTCCATTTCCGGAGACAACCTTCTGAATATGGTTTACCGAGATTACCTTAACCGACAGCGGTATTTTGCTGATGATTTAGGTTGGAATGTGAATGTGCGGCTCAATTTGTCTTTCTGATTTTTCTTCTTGTGCATTTCTATAGATTTGCGCGAACCATCTACCCAAACTCATGTACGTAAAAAGGAATTATAGCTTCTGGATGACCTTCAGTTGGTCAAAGTGGCCATTCATTGTTGGAACGCTTTACTCTTTAGCGCTTTGCATCGCTCACGAGCTTCTCAACTGGCACTTTTCTTTGCCGTGGCAACCGATAAGCGTTATTGGTATTGCCGTAGCTTTTTACCTTGGTTTTAAGAACAACAGTTCGTACGACCGTACTTGGGAGGCACGGAAAATTTGGGGCGGAATTGTAAACGATAGTCGCTCTTTCGGCACTCAGGTAATTTCGTTTGTTCAGGGAGAAAACTCAGAAGCAATTAAGAAAGAACTGATTTACAGACACATTGCGTGGTTAACAGCTTTGCGTTACCAATTGCGCTTAAGCCGAGAATGGGAACACACCGAAAACAGAATTACAGGCAAATATTCTCCAACGGTGTGCGAGCAATATATGCACACGTTGGATGATGAACTCATCAAGTATATTCCAAAAGACGAACTAGATAAATACCAAGAGAACACCAACATAGCTACACAAATCTTAGCTACGCAAGCTAAGCGTCTGCAAGAATTGAAAGACCAAGGTTTCTATGACGATTTCCGTCATATGGAATTGGTTCATCTCATCACTTCTCTTTTTGGTGGGCAAGGAAAAGCAGAGCGAATCAAGAACTTCCCATTTCCACGCCAGTATGCTTCTACAGCGCTTTGGTTAACCTTTGTTTTCTGCGGAATTCTTCCCTTCGGAATTATGGATGTATTCCATGACATGACAGGAATGGGTTTCTGGGTTTGTCCATTTGTTGTTGGTCTGGTTACTTGGATTTTCTTCCTAATGGAGAAAATTGGTGACTACTCAGAAAACCCGTTTGAAGGTACGTACAACGATGTGCCAATTACGACCATCTCCAGAGGTATTGAAATCGACATACGCGAGATGATTAATGACACGAATATTCCGGGGCCAATTCCTGCGGAGAACGGATTCTCGCTTTAAATCACATAAAAGCAGGACAATTAACAGCACTACCTGTCTTGTGTTTTCCTTTTTTGCTTCTCTTCTTTCCCCCCTCTTCCTTTTCCACAAGCAGGATTCTTAAACAGTGTGATTTTCACACTGGTGTAGATCTTCCCAGAATAGATATTCATCGGAACGAAGAATGGGTTCTCACTTTAACCTACCAACTCTTCAGTGGTCGTTTTAGAGCTTACCGAGTCGGTGTTTTTAACACCAGAAGATTCTCCCAAGGAAGTTTTTCCAATGAAGCGACCTCGGTTAAACTTGTCCAAATTC
>JBLHEU010000223.1:0-4939 GCA_047614525.1 Bacteroidia bacterium
CCTTTGGAGATATCTCTACAAGATCAAGGCCTTGTTCGTCAGCCATGTCCAAAGCTGTTCGTATCGGATAAACCCCGGGTTCAATTCCTTCACCCACCATTCTAACTTCTGGTACGAGAATTTTACCGTTGATTTTGTGGGGATCTTCGCGTCTTACGACTCTCCTCGGATTTCTAGGTCTTCTAATAGCTTTCTGTGTTTAGTTACTACTTAAATTCAAATCTGCTTCAATATCGTCTTGAATCAATTTGGCAAAATCTTCTACACTGAATGTTCCTAAATCTCCCTCTCCTTGTTTCCTTACTGATAGTTGACCAGATTCTATTTCTTTCTCGCCTAATATCAACATGTAAGGAACTTTCTGCAATTCAGTGTCTCTGATCTTTTTACCAACTTTTTCATTTCGATCGTCAACAAGGGCGCGAAGGTCGTGATTCTTAAGCAATACTGAAAGCTTTTTTGCTTCGTCATTATATTTCTCTGAAACAGGTAGAATTGCAACTTGATCTGGGGTTAACCAGAGCGGAAATTTACCAGCGCAATGCTCTAACAATACTGCAACAAACCGTTCCATAGAGCCAAATGGCGCGCGGTGAATCATCACTGGTGTGTGTTTTGCGTTGTCTGAACCAACGTATTCTAGCTCAAATCGCTCAGGCAAATTATAATCAACTTGCACAGTTCCTAGCTGCCAACTTCTACCCAAAGCATCCTTCACCATAAAGTCCAATTTTGGACCGTAGAAGGCTGCTTCTCCGTATTCGGTTACAGTTTTGATGTCTCGTTCTGCTACAGCTTCGATAATGGCGGCTTCGGCTTTAGCCCAATTTTCATCAGAACCGATATACTTCTCTTTATTGTCTGGGTCGCGTAGAGAGATTTGTGCAGTGAACTCTTCAAAGTGAAGTGCTTTCAGCACATAAAGCACTAAATCAACAACCTTAACAAACTCATTTTTCACTTGATCTGGACGGCAGAAAATATGGGCATCGTCCTGAGTAAACGCTCTAACTCTCGTTAAACCATGTAACTCTCCACTTTGCTCGTATCTGTAAACCGTGCCGAATTCTGCAAACCGTACAGGCAGGTCTTTGTAAGACTTAGGTTTGAACTTGTAAATCTCACAGTGGTGAGGGCAGTTCATCGGTTTAAGTAGAAACTCCTCTCCTTCGCTTGGCGTGTCAATTGGTTGAAAACTGTCTTTACCATATTTGGCATAATGACCTGAAGTCACATACAATTCCTTTGAACCAATATGAGGTGTAATCACCATTTCATATCCAGCCTCAACTTGTTGTTTCTGAAGGAAATTTTCCAACCGCTTTCTTAAATCAGCTCCTTTTGGTAGCCAAAGCGGAAGACCTTGTCCAACACGTTGAGAAAATGTGAATAGCTCAAGCTCCCTACCCAGCTTTCGGTGATCACGCTTTTTCGCTTCTTCAAGCATCACCAAATATTCCTTCAACTCTTTGTCTTTAGGAAAAGAGATGCCATAAACTCTGGTTAACTGCTTGTTGTTTTCATCGCCACGCCAGTATGCGCCAGCAACGTTCATAATCTTAACGGCCTTAATGAAACCAGTATGAGGCAAATGCCCACCTAGACATAAATCTGTGAAATCTGCATGGTCGCAGAATGTAATATCACCGTCCGTCAAGTTTTCAATCAACTCTACTTTATACTCGTTACCAGCGTCAGTGTACAATTTAAGAGCATCTGCTTTAGAAACAGGTTTCATCTTAAACTCAACCTTTTGACGAGCAAATTCCATGAATTGCTTTTCGATGGCTGGAAAGTCTGAATCTGAAATTGAGCGGTCATCACCAAGGTCAACATCATAGTAGAAACCATTTTCAATTGCAGGTCCAATACTCAGTTTAATACCAGGATACATATGCTCCAAAGTTTGAGCAAGTATGTGCGCAGAAGAATGCCAGAAAGTTTCTTTTCCAGCTTTATCACGCCAAGTATGAAGGACAACTTTTGCGTCTTCTATTATAGGTGTCACCGTTTCTACCTTGGTACCGTTTACACTCGCGGAAATAACGTTTCGTGCAAGACCTTCGCTAATGCTTAGGGCCACGTCCATCGAAGTAACACCACTTTCGTACTGTTTTTGTGCTCCGTCAGGTAGAGTAATTGTAATCATTTTTTGTGCTGAAATAAAATTAGGGCGCGAAGATAGCAGTTCGTTCTAAGAACGCGAGAGATATGCTATGCAATTGCAAGGTTTGAAAATATGCGTGAACTCGAACTGATGTTGCTTATCGGGTAAAAGCGTTGTTGGACGAGAAAGCCGAACGGAAAATTAAAAATTCGCGTTGAGTAATTATAACCCTTCAAAACAACGGTCATGGATTTTCTAACTCACATTATTGCGAAGTTTTACACCCTTGTATTTTCACTATTAATTATAGTTGGAACTGCTTCGGCCCAAGACCAAGGGAAATTAGCGGTTAAAGGACATCTTGTCTGCGATAAGAAGAACAAAAAGGTAATGAGTTCGGTAACTGTTTACCGGTACTATCATCAATCGAAAAGTGTAGAATTGATGGAGCAAATTATGGTTCCCCGAGCTGGAAAATTCAAATTTGAAGTTGAGTTTGATAAAGAATACATCGTTGATGTTGCTTCAAATACTGGGATTCACAAACGTGTTAATTTAAATACAGAGGTGATGAAGGGGTACAAAAACGATGACCAAAAGTTTGAGTTTACGGTAGATGTACAAGATGGAGATGCTGAAAACCCGGAGGAAGTTGCCTGGATTTATTTCGATGCTTCAACAAATAATTTCTCACATACTAACCAAATGCCAGTTGCATTTCAGGATAGATAAAAGCTTACTAGGAATTAGCTTGGCACTAAAAACCCACTCACGATTTGAGTAGGTTTTTTGTTGGATTGTGAAAATGTGTTTTAACAGAAGAAACCTCGCTATTTAAGTTTAACCATCGAGCATTTTCTAGTTCATCTATGTTTGAACAACACCTGGATTGAATTTCTCAACTGGAGCATGATCAGCCGCTTCAATACCCATGCTAATCCACTTTCGCGTATCTCTTGGGTCGATGATGGCATCTACCCAAAGTCTTGAGGCCGCGTAGTAAGGCGAAGTCTGGTCTAAATACCCTTGCGTGATTTTATCTAGAAGTTCTTTTTCAGCTTCAGGAGTGATTTCTTCACCCTTGGATTTAAGCGTGCTTTTCTGAATTTGCAACAACACTTTTGCGGCTTGAGCACCTCCCATTACTGCAATGTTGGCGGTTGGCCAAGCAACAATCAAACGAGGGTCGTAGGCTTTTCCGCACATGGCGTAATTACCAGCACCGTAACTATTACCAACCACAATACTGAATTTAGGAACGGTACTGTTTGAAACCGCGTTTACCATTTTGGCGCCATCCTTAATAATACCACCATGTTCTGAACGGGAACCAACCATAAAACCTGTTACATCATGCAAGAAAACCAAAGGGATTTTCTTCTGATTACAGTTCATAATAAACCGAGCAGACTTGTCAGCACTGTCTGAATAAATTACCCCGCCAAACTGCATTTCGCCTTTAGCGCTCTTTACAATTTTACGCTGATTGGCTACAATGCCAACTGCCCAGCCATCAATTCTTGCATAGCAGTTAATGATTGATTTGCCGTAATCCTTCTTGTATTCCTGAATTTCAGAATCATCAACCAAACGCGCAATTATGTCGCGCATATCGTACTCTTTCGTCCGTAGTTCTGGTAGAATACCAATGATTTCTTCTGCCTTTTTCTTCGGCATCTTAGTTTCGTTTCTGCTGAATCCAGCCTTTTCAAAGGAACCTAACTTATCAACCAAACCGCGAATGGTTTTCAACGCATCAGCATCGTCTTCGGCTTTATAATCAGTTACGCCAGAAATGTCGCAATGTGTATCAGCGCCACCTAGAGTTTCATTGTCTATATTTTCTCCAATGGCCGCCTTAACCAAATAAGATCCTGCCAAAAAAATACTACCTGTTTTGTTAACGATAAGCGCTTCATCACTCATAATAGGCAAGTATGCTCCACCAGCAACACAGCTCCCCATAATGGCAGATATCTGGGGAATTCCCATACTGCTCATTTTAGCGTTATTTCTAAAAATTCTTCCGAAGTGTTCTTTGTCGGCAAAAATCTCGTTTTGCATAGGAAGGAAAACGCCAGCACTATCTACCAAGTAGATAATTGGCAAGCGATTTTCCATTGCAATTTCTTGCGCTCTCAAGTTCTTTTTTCCTGTAATAGGAAACCAAGCGCCTGCCTTAACTGTGGCATCGTTAGCTACTATAATACACTGTTTTCCGCTTACATATCCTATCACCACAACAACTCCACCGCCAGGACAACCGCCATGCTCTTCGTACATGTCCGAACCAGCAAAAGCCCCCATTTCAACTGTATCTGTGCCTGGGTCAATAAGGGCGGCAACTCGTTCTCTGGCAGTCATTTTGCCTTTTGCGTGCTCCTTATCAATTCGTTTCTGGCCGCCTCCCAGATAAATCTTCTCAAGCTTGTTCTCCATTTTGGAGATAAGCTGTTTCATCACGTCTTCGTTTCTGTTGAATTCAATATCCATATTGCTGATTTTGAGGCTGTCAAATATAGCTAAGCGTGCCTAACGCTTAGTCGTCTTTTGAACTTAGATAGGTTAGTATAGTTTGAGCTAGTTTTTTCGGCTTTTCAAGCGGTAACAAATGACCGCAATTATCGAATTGAACAAGCGTGTCAGCACCTTTTAGCTTCTGCCACTTAGCCCAAGTTTCATCCCGAATTGTGGTTGATGTTTCACCTCTTAGCGCTAAATACGGAGTTTGAAGCTTGCGGAAATACCCCCATGGATTACTGAAAGTCATATACACTTGAGCTTCCCATTCTTTGGAATAGGTGAGTTCAATATTTCCATTTTTGGTCTCGC
>JBLHEU010000224.1:0-4932 GCA_047614525.1 Bacteroidia bacterium
CATCAAGGCTCTCCACATACTGAAATTCGGATTCTATGCAACGATTTACGCTGTCCTTATCAGCAATCTTTTCTACCAAATCTGTCCTCAAATTATAAAGCTGATTACGCGTTTCAACAACCTCTGCGTCAATCAACTCTTTTCTTTCTAAACAGCTTTGGAGATGCGCTTCTAGCAAACAAAAATCTACTAGATTCTGAGCTTCTTGAAGCTGTACTGTATCCATAATCTCAGTCTGAATCTTGGTGCATTTTCCGTTCACATCCTTGATGTACTGAAGGATTAACCTTGCATCAACTTCCTCGGCTGCATTTTCCACCTGTCCAATAACTCCAAGCAGACTATCAACCGCAGCTATTTCAGCTGTAAAATCAGGTTTACACCCCGTAAAAAAGAGTGCTATTCCAAAAATGGCGATGGTATTTCGCCAATTAATCATCCAATTCAATTGATTCGAACCCTGTGTATTTGTGCAACACTTCTGGAATACGAATACCGTTTTCGGTTTGATTGTTCTCGATTAAAGCCGCCATAATTCTTGGTAATGCCAAAGCACTTCCGTTAAGCGTATGAGCTAGTTGAGGCTTATCAGTTACTTTTCTATAACGCAATTTCAAACGATTGGCTTGGAACGTTTCAAAATTTGAAACAGAGCTAACCTCTAACCATCGATGTTGCCCACCTGACCAAACCTCCATATCAAACGTTAGCGCAGAAGTAAAACCTAAATCGCCACCGCACAAACGAAGCACACGGTAATGCAAGCCCAACTTATCTAGCAAACCAGTAACATGGGCCACCATCGTATCCAAAACATCATAGCTGGTTTCTGGCTCAACTACTTGTACCACCTCAACCTTATCAAACTGATGCAATCGGTTTAAGCCTTTTACGTCTTTGCCGTAAGAACCAGCTTCTCTTCGGAAACATGGGCTGTATGCTGTGAGCTTCTTCGGAAGCTCTTCATCCTTAAGTATAACATCTCTGAAGATGTTGGTCAACGGAATTTCTGCCGTTGGAATCATGTACAAATTATCATCCTGCATATGATACATCTGTCCTTCCTTATCAGGAAGCTGACCAGTACCAAAACCAGATGCCTCGTTTACAACGAAAGGCGGAATTACTTCTTTGTAACCTGCATCTCGGGCTTCATCTAAGAAGTAGTTGATTAATGCACGTTGTAAACGAGCGCCTTTGCCGAGGTATACAGGAAAACCGGCTCCTGTGATTTTCACCCCTAATTCAAAATCAACCAAATCGAATTTTTTCACCAAGTCCCAATGAGGTGCTGGTTTAAACTCAAATTCTGGTTTTGTTCCGTGCTCAGAAACTAGTTCATTATCGGCATCAGAGTTTCCTGCAGGAACACTTACATGCGGCACATTAGGAAGTTGATATAGCAGCTGATTCAAACCATCCTGAACCTCGTGCATTTGCTCTTGTAAGGCTGTAGATTCTTCTTTCAAACTTCCAGCTTTGGCTTTAGCCGCGTTAGCTTCCTCAGTTTTTCCTTGTTTGAACAAGCCACCAATTTCTTTGGCAAGCTGATTTGCTTCGGCAAGCTTTCCGTCTAATTCTGCTTGTGTAGCTTTTCGCTTTTCATCGAGTTCAAGGATACTTTCAACCATTTCAGACGCATCAATTCCACGAACTTTCATTCGCTCGATAACCTCTTCTTTATTCTCCTTTATATATGCGGTTTGTAACATGACTTTTCCGAGTCGTCAAATTTATTTATTGAAAACAAAAAAAATCCCTTATACCGAGGCACAAGGGATTCCTTATAAAATGCGTGTCGGTTCGATTAGCTCACAGGAACTATCGAAACAAACGAACGATTGTCTCTTCTTTTTCTGAATTCTACAGTTCCATCTACCAATGCAAAAAGTGTATGATCTTTTCCCATACCAACGTTTTCACCTGGGTGATGCTGTGTTCCTCTTTGTCTGATAATGATGTTACCAGCTATCGCGCCTTGACCACCAAAGATCTTAACACCTAGTCTTTTACTTTCTGACTCTCTTCCGTTTTTGGAACTACCAGCCCCTTTCTTGTGTGCCATGCTTGTAAGCTTTTAAACTGAATTATGCTTTATCGTCTGATTTCTCTTCTTCCTTCGGAGCTGCTTTCTTTACAGGTGCAGCCTCTTTCTTCTCTGCCTTTGGAGCAGCAGGAGCTTTTGCCTCAACTTTAGGAGCAGCTTCTTTCTTTTCTGCTTTTGGTTCGGCTGTTTTAGCTCCACCTTTCGCAGAAATTCCTTCAATCACCAATTCTGTGATTGCTTGTCTGTGCCCGTTAAGTTTCTGGTATCCTTTTCTTCTTTTCTTTTTGAAAACAAGAACCTTCTCGTCTTTCAAATGAGAAACGATTGTTGCAGAAACAGTTGCACCTGAAACCGTAGGTGCTCCTACAGATACTTTTCCTTTATCTTCAATCAGAAGAACTTTATCGAAAGTCACTTTAGAACCTTCTTTTCCTTCTAAACGGTGAGCAAAAACCTTAGTGTCTTTCTCAACTTTAAACTGTTGCCCAGCTATATCAACAATTGCGTACATCTTAAACAGAATTGTATTTGTGTTCCCCAAAACGGGGTGCAAATTTAAAAAAAGAAGCGTTGCTTACAACGCCTTTGAACAATATTTCTGCTAACGCTTTAAATGCATTAGTCTTTCGGTGTAAATTTTCCCGTCCACATTAAGCTGAATTAAGTACAAACCGTTCGGGTCTGTGCTGTTTTCAGTGTCTATTTCAAACCTTGCTTGACCCGCAGAATGTTGGCCTGAATAAACATTTTTTACCTCTTGTCCCAAGCTGTTATACACGTTCAATTGCACATTTGCGTTGTCCGAAAGGTCGAATTGTACGTAAGATTGACCGTTTGTTGGATTTGGGTAAACCGACATAAACGAAGGCTCATTATATCCGTCAAAAATGCCGTTGGGAGACACAGGTAGTGGCTCTAAGGTGTACTGAATAAAAGCCAACATCATTTCATCATCTGTGGTAAGACCAAAGGTGATAAGCTGTGAAGTTTCTCCAGCACTACCCGGAATTTGGTAAGTAGCTTCTTGAATCAACCCGTCTTTTAGAGCAATTGGTAGAAGCTCACCATTAACTTCATCTAAATAGAGGTTTCCAGGGTGCTCCCAATCATAGTACCCTTGATTGAAAGTGTATTCCGTATCGTAATAACCTTCATACAATTGATCTCCTCTACTTCCATCAGGGTTCCTTTTGTAGATATCATAATCAGTTCCATACTTATGTGTGTGGGAAGAAAGGAACCATACATACATGCTATCTGTGGCCCCTGCAGTATTATCGAACACCGCATCTTCAAAGGAAACTTCGCTGCCATTATTAGGAATGAAAATTCCCAGATTAATCATAAGATCACTCTGCATTTCAATTAATTCTGGCGAATTATTTTCAGTTATAAAGTTGATATAAACCTCAGCAGCAAGGATTGAATCTCCATTGCTGGCATAATTGATAATGTGATAGTTAAGATCAATCATACTATTCTCATCAATCTTGTATGCAGTACCTGCTGGTAACTCTAAAACATCTGGATCAACCCAACCAACCATGTATGGATTCTGAAATGCATTTTGAATCCCAACTGGCCTTAAGCCTTCGTCTTCACCTGCGGCTGTAGCTTCATCGAGTTCAAAAAGTAAGAAGTGATGCGATTCATCGTTAAAATAACCTTCGAATCTCACCACATTCTGCTCGTTATTATCCAAAAGCTGTTCCTTCTTGTAGAACTCAACTTCAGTACCCGGTGCTAAGAAAAATGGACCAAGGTGCATCTGAAACCCATCTTCTGGAGCTGGTGCATCTGGCTTCTCAACTCTAGCCATTCCATTATCGTTATAGAAGTCGTCTAGAATTTGTGGGTCTACAATAGTTCCATTCTGTTTTGCGCCATAGACTATCCATTGACGGATTAATTCTATTTCCTCTTTCTCAAGACTTGGATTTAGACCACTTGGCATCGTGCCTCCTTCAGCCACATCCATTCCAAACTGATCATCCCATTCAGGAGTTGCACACTTGTATAGGAGAAAACTGTTATCTGGGTAACCAGCATCAACAAGCTTGTAGCCTTTAGTCGCTGCGGCAGGATTAGTTGGAGTGACTCCAACTAAAGCAGCGCGCAAAGCAGCCGGACCACCACTTAAATCAAGGTTAGCGTTTGGGTTAGGACCACTATGACAACCCACGGTGCAATTAGCTTGAAAAATATCACCAACAGACTGTAAAGTTGACTGAGCTGAAGCAAACGCTGGTAATGAAGCCACCAACAGGGCTGATAAAATCTTTTTCATGTCAAATTTTTGGGGTCGAGAACAAAAATAGCATAATCAAGTGCAGATAATTTGTCAGGTGGGTGATGGTTTGTTTACCAGATAAACTCCACCAAGAATTACCGCCACTCCAATCACAGACCAAGGGCTGATTGATTCTCCATCTAAAACACCCCACAAAATGGCCACCACGGGCACAATATATGTAACCATAGAAGCAAATACTGCACCGCCAGACTGTATCAACTTATTAAACATAAGCACCGCAATGGTTGTCCCAACCACAGCCAATATTACAATGGCGCCAAAAGACTGCATGGCAAACTCATGGTCAAATCGGGTAATAAAATCGGTTGAGAATAAATAAACCAGACAGAAAGGTCCAACCCATAGAAATGAACCAGCGGTTATTAACATCGATGGCATTTTAGACAAGTACTTGCGCACAACGTTTAGGTTGAAAGCGTAACACATACTTGCAGCTACAATGAGCAAAGCGGCAGGCTGAAAACCATCAATTCCGCCTGGCATTACAATTAGTAATAGCGCTCCAAGAAAACCTATTACAAGGCCAATTACCTGCTTTAACCAGGTTCTTAAACCGAACATTAGCAAACCG
>JBLHEU010000225.1:0-4929 GCA_047614525.1 Bacteroidia bacterium
GCATAGCCATACACAGAAGGCTAAAGCCTAGGTTAAGAAAGCAGTTTGACGATTTACTGCACCAAAGCGTTCAGTTTGCGTTTGATAATCCCTCTGCTTCTTTGGAATACGTAAAGTGTCATGCACAAGAAATGGACGAAGCTGTAATGCGCGCGCACATCAATTTGTACGTAAATCAATACTCAATCAACCTTGGAGAAAACGGTAAAGCAGCTATAGCTAAAATGTTTGAAGTAGGTCGGCAGTTTGGAATGCCCGTGGTGGAAGATTCAGTGTTTGTATAAACGAAAAAAGCCCCCGTAACGGAGGCTTTTCATACTACTTAGTTTCTTCGTTTACATCGTAAAGTTGAACACTTCACCGTCTACCTCAATCGTAGCTTGTTTGTCGCATTCTCCTGCACCGTAATCAACCGTTCCTTCGTTGAGGTTGACCGGAGAAATAGTTGTGATTCCGTCAGTTATGTACATACAGGCTGTAGGAAGAATCATTGATTGACTTACTTCTAACGTAAATGGATGTCCGTTAGAATCGTTGCCAGCAGCGTTTCCTAAAATGGAGAAAACATCATCGTTTAAACCATCTATTCCAAACGTTCCACCTATTGTGTCAGATGCTGTGGTGAAATTGGTTGTGTCTCCTTCTAACCAAGTACGATTAAGGTTAGCTTCCCAACGCACTTGCTGTGTGCCCCAAGAAATAATTACATCGTTAATTACCTCGCTAAATATTGGGTTTCCATCTCCATCCATTCCGTTATTGGTAATAGAATTTGTTCCAGCAATTGTGTGCTGCCCCTTTGTGAAATCCTCAAACGAAACATTGATGGCCGTTCCTTCTGTTCTGAAGTTTCCGTCAAACATGGCAATGATTTTTCCGCTTCTCACAATGCCATCAGGTCCAATACATTCTGTTCCATAATCGATTGTCAGCATTTTAGGAAAGCTCGTTCCAACTGGTTCAAGTGTTACAGTAGCGCAGACGGAACCTTGGAGATCCCAAGTTGCATCAACCATATCTTCTAACGCCATTTCTGAGCTTACGGATTTGTTAATCTCGGTAAAAACATCATTGTAGGTTAAGATTGCTAACGAGCTGTTGCTTGCCGCTTTGATGTTTTGATGCACGAATTTCTTGCATCCAGCAAATACCATTAACGAAATAGCAATTGCCGAAGTGATAGGGAGAATGAGATTCTTGTTCATAATTCTGCTTTGTTGAATTGTTAGCAAAGAAAGCGATTTAACGCCTTTCGTACGTGTTGAATGTGAATGCGTATTTGTGCTTTTCGTCAAGCGCATGTTCAATGCTCTCAACTTGCTTCCATTCTTCTCCTAATTCAGGAAAATGACGGTCGCCTTCAAACTTGTGATGAATTCTTGTGAGGTAAACTAGGTCTGCAATTGGTAACCCCAACCGATAGATTTGTTCTCCACCAACGATAAAGGGATTCTCGTCTGTTTTAGAAGCTTCTTTCAGTGCATCTTCTAGAGAGTGAACAACCACGCAGCCTTCTTGTGTGTAGCTGGTGTCTCTTGTAATGATGATGTTTATACGCTTTGGCAACGGTTTACCTACAGATTCGAAAGTTCTTCGGCCCATAATAATGGTATGACCGCTAGTCATTCGCTTGAAAAACTTCAAGTCGTCTGGTAAATGCCAAATAAGGTCGTTGTCTTTGCCAATGGTATTGTTCTCATCAGCTGCTACAATCATACTAATCATACTGCAATTGGGGCTTTAATTCCAGGGTGTGGGTCGTAATTCAATAATTCAAAGTCTTCGTATTTGAATTCGAATAAGTCTTTGATTTCAGGATTAACCTTCATTGTTGGAACGGGTCTAAAATCTCTGCTTAATTGCTTTTCAACCTGCTCAAAATGGTTAGAGTATATGTGAGCATCGCCAAATGTGTGCACGAAATCTCCTTGTTCTAAACCGCAAACCTGTGCAAGCATAAGTGTAAGCAAGGCGTAAGAAGCAATGTTAAACGGAACGCCAAGAAAAATATCTGCGCTACGTTGATACAGCTGGCAAGAAAGTTTTCCATCAGCAACGTAAAATTGAAACATGGTATGGCATGGTGGTAAAGCCATGTTTTCCACTTCGGCCACATTCCACGCACTTACAATATGTCTTCTAGAATCTGGATTGTTCTTAATGCCGTTTACAAGCTTTTCAATTTGATCAATTGTCTCTCCGTTTGCTGTTGGCCAAGAACGCCATTGCACGCCATATACAGGTCCGAGTTCACCGTTTTCATCGGCCCAATCATCCCAAATAGAAACCCCGTTATCCTTTAAGTACTTAATGTTGCTGTCTCCCTTTAAGAACCAAAGCAACTCATGAATGATGGAGCGCAAGTGCAATTTCTTGGTAGTAACAACTGGAAAGCCTTCACTTAATTTGAAACGCATTTGGTAACCGAAAACACTACGTGTTCCAGTTCCTGTACGGTCGTTTTTATCGGTTCCCGATTCCATAACGTGACGCAAAAGGTCGTGATACTGCTTCATGGGCTTTTAATCGTGTCTGAAAATGGTTCGGGCATGAAAGGTACCGTTTCTGAGTTCGAGAGAACCGCCTGAGCCGTCAAAAACTAAGCAGTTGAATGTGCCTTTTGTTTTTCCTCCAAAGAGCGTTTCTTCTACCGCTTTGTCGCTGGAAAGTTCAAAACTTGCCCAGCTCTTTTGCTCCCCGTAAAGTTTGTCGCTGCTCCAAATTCTACCTTCAGCATCTGTGTATTGAATTACTGCACCGTCAATACCCAAATGAGTACTGTCTTGCTTCCAAGACCCGTAGCTGTAGCTACCTACTTCAAACATTTGAAAACTAGTGCTGTATGAAAAATCACTAGAATCTTGCAGAAATTCTACCATTTGAATAGTAAGAATATCGTTTTCAGCCAAAGGGCTAAGCGCATTTCTTATGTATGTGGTAAGCTGACTATGCAATCTAGCCGCATAATCTGGGTAGCTATTAATGCCAGGTCCGTTGCCGTAATTGTCTACTCCATCTTCATATTTGATGGAACTATCATCAGCATCAAATTCAATAAAAAAGTAGTTGTCGCTACCCGGTACTTCGGTTTTGGTATTGCAGCCAGTAACAATGGCCAATACAGCAATGAGAACGATAAAGAGAATTTGAGTAGCTCTTGGCATTTTTCAAATATACTTTGGTTTGAACTTGGAAAGAGGACTGAATTAACCCTTTGTTTCAATAAGTTTTCCTCAATTGCAGTACAAGGTCATACGTATGGGTAGGTGGTCTGAATAACCACCGTAATAGTTTGGTCCGCCATAGGTTTTGCTAGGCGATGGCTCGCCTTCTTTTGGGAAGTAAAGCATCCAATCTTCTTTGAAAATGGCCACGGAAGAATCTGACGCTGCACAGCCATTTTTGCTATAAAGCAAACCATCAGAAACGATGAATTGATCTAGCATCCCCCATTCTCCTTTGTAGTTGTAGGTGCCTAAACCGTTCTCATGAAAGCGATGTGTGAGGTTGGTGAGTTGATGATTTGCACCTGGTTCGCAGTCCATCACATCTGTCATGGATTTGTTGTTGGGGTAATCGTTGAAATCTCCCATGGAGATGATTTTAGCGTCTTTATCTCTTAAAAGTATAGAGTCTATTTTGGTTCTGAGAACTGTTGCTGCTTTCAGTCTTTTAGGTTCGCTGGCTTCTTGTCCGCCCCGTCTTGATGGCCAGTGGTTAACGAAGAAGTGCAGCGTATCGCCACAGGAAAGCATTTTGGCGTAGAGAATGTCTCTTGTTTTTTTGTCTGGTTCAAATGAGAATGAAAACCTGATTTTTTCGTGATATAGTTCTGAAAGCACTTCTGAATTGTATGCTAGAGCTACATCTATACCTCTGAAGTCTGGGCTTTGCTCATGAATGACTTTAAACTTTTTGGTGCCGAGTGAATCGGTTTTGAAAAGATCTTCGACCACCATTCTGTTTTCTACTTCGCAAACGCCAATTACTTCTGGTAACCCGTATTCAGATATTTCGGTTAGAACCTTGGCGAGGTCTGCTAGTTTTTTGTTGTAGCGTTCTTGTGTCCAGTCTTTGGCGCTATCGGGTAGGAATTCATCGTCCCAAATCTCTGGGTCTTCAATGGTATCAAACAGGTTTTCTACGTTGTAAAAGACAACTTCGATTGGTGGGTGATTTGTCTTCTTTAAGCCCACTACGAAGTATAATAATCCGAGTACGATTACGACTGCTAGAACGGCTATAACTGATTTTTTCATGCGGTGTTTCTGTTATGGCAAATGTATGAAGTTGCGCTTGTGTGAAGGATAAAAGCGGTATCCTTTTATGACTTTTTGGAATAAAAGATTTAGCGGATAGCCTGACCCCTGAGCTTGGCAATGTGGGAGGGAAGGGGCACACCCCAAAAAGGAAGCTGATTTAGAATGACGAATTGGAATCTATGACGAATTTGATGCCGCTGTTGTAGTATCTTTGTGGTAGTTCTTTATTTATGGGGCCGACCGGTTTTGACAGCGATAAGGTTGGTGAGGTAAGCATGTCGGGTGTTGGAATGGTCATCCGTAATCAAGTGTTCCAAATTTTACTAGGCGAATCAAACTTCGCGCTAGCCGCTTAAGTTAGACTTAAGTGGTTGCTGTCTCGGTTGCAACAGTGTCTTACAGTGCAACTAATGAGGCATCATCAGGTAAGAATAAGCTAAGGGTTTTCTCGGCCCACGGACGAAAATTTCAGAGGATAAGAAGTGGATTAGGTTGTCTCTGGCCTTTCCGTTTCCGACAATTAATTAGAGAATAAGCATGTAGAACGCCCATCGGACTATTGTTTGGACGAGGGTTCGAATCCCTCCGGCTCCACCAAGCGGGAAACTTCTAATTTTTCATGAAGTTTCCCGTTTTTTATTTCCCCTGAAACCCTTGTCAGCATTGA
>JBLHEU010000226.1:0-4923 GCA_047614525.1 Bacteroidia bacterium
AATGACCAAAAGTGGATAAAGTGGCCAGAAGTCAATCAGACTAAAAACTGCAATTGCAGCTCCAATAATGGCCCAATCGCCAAGCAAAAGCATCATTCCCTTAGGCCAGCTTACAACTTTTAGCTGCTGCCATTCGGTTGATGATATTGAAGCTGTCAAATTCATAGGAACCAAAGATAAGGCTACAACAGTTAACCGAATTTGGTAAGTAGTGGCATAATATGAAAGACCTTGTCAATGCCGGTGGTACGCATCCCAAACTTGGTAAAAACATGCTGGCTGGCAGGGTTATCTACCCGTGCTCCGTTTGTAATAAAATCGAGACCGTGGTTTATACCGTAATTATTTCTGCTAATCATAATTTCATGCAGCAACTTTTTACCCCGGTATTCTGGCAGCACTACCGCCAATGGTGTATCCATTACCCCATCGTTAAAATTGCTGGCCACAAAGCCAACCGGAGTGCCATTCCATTGCATAAACCACAACTGACGCTCTGGCGTAACGTAAAGGTTGGCGTAGTACTCAGAAAGATATTCAACCTCATTATCGCGGTTTACAAAATCACCTAAAGCTGGTGTGCTCCAATAACCAATAGGGTCTTTAGCACTTCCACCTTTAATTATCCTTCTTACAGAATCAGAATCTTTTCCATCATAAACTTTCAGCGTTATCTCAGGATTTAGGTAATCCGAACGGCTAAGACCAGCAACTGGCAACTCATATTTTACAATGGAGCTATGATGATGAAGTGGGAAATTTAGTGAATGAAGCGCATTAAGCGCGTGTTCATCCGCTTTGTCAACCCGAATTCTTATCACATCAAACTTCTGAATTTCGATTTCTTTCTTGAAGGAATTAATCTCAAAATTGGCCCCATCGGCACGACCAATCTTTAATCCAAAGAATTCAGATTCCTCAATAGAATATCGAATCATACGTTGGTTGGTTTAGTTGGGAATGCGTTAGAAACCCAAAGCCATATCCTAAAAGGAATTGAAAGACAAAGTTGCAAAAATCGAGTAATTGGCCTCGGCAAATTCTTCAATATTTTGACTTTGGTTGCAACAAATTTCATTGCAATCAAGGCCAATGACTCAGCACAAACGGCAGCAACTCTACCTGCAAAATCAGGATGAACTACATCAACAATTAAGGCGATACGATAACTCTTGGTATAGTTCCAAGCGTAATGTCTGTGTACAATACAGAAGGAAAACACTTCCCCTTCTTCCCAACACACTTCCGTTTGGCCAACCCTGAGACCAATCTCTGGTAATGTTCCGGGAATGGAAATTCCCATATGGTTTCTAATAATAGTGTTGGTATCGCCTAAATGCGCTTTTATACGAACTCCAGGTTCAAGAACCGCAATTTGAGTCATCGTCATTCCTGGAATTTTTCGCACAACAGAATCTAAGACAGGAAACCGCTGACAGTTTTCTTTATACTTCAATCCGTATGTATACAGATTTAATGTTTTCCAGCCTTTTTCTCGGTAATCGTATGGTGTGAAATTGGAAGGCATTTTCTCCGAATTCTGAGCATAATACGCCTCTATTTCTTCCTTAATCTTTGGATAATTAGTTTTTAACAAGGATGTAAGCTCCCAATTATCTGATTGGTAGAAAGTGGGCATTTTTCCCTTATACCAAACGTTGCTTAGGTAGTAATAAACAGATTCATTTATTGTAGGGGTCTCAACCATTGTTCTCAGCCAACATAATTACCGAAAAAACATATGACATAAACCTAATTTAATCAGTTGTTGGCTCAATTCGTTTAATGAAACTTTGGTTTTCTACATTTATGAAATTCAGACAACTCGGAATTCCACGTGGCAAGACCTTTAAACATCGCACAAATATCCTCTAAGCTTGAAAGCGAATTACCCAAAAATGGCGTAGTCATTATTCCTAATTTGGTAAGTGCAGCGTTGGTTGATTCACTTAAGAAAAAGACACTTGAAGCGGTTGAAATTGAATCGAAAAAAAAGGGGGGCAAAGACTATGAGGGATTCGGACGACTGCTTTTCGCTCCTATTTATGGTGGTCCGTTCTTAGAATTATTGGAGCTAGATTTCCTAACGGAAATTGCCGCAAAATTCATGGGTTCCAGTCCCATTCTCTATACTATGACCTCGTCTTGTATTCCTCCTAAACAGAGCAATTATACCAGTAGTATACACAGAGATAGTCACATACATCCTAATGGTTGTGTGCGCCTATTAATCATGCAAATTCTTTTAGACGATTTCACAAGTCACAATGGTGCTCCGATTTTTTTAAAAGGTTCGCAACGGGAATCAAATGAGCCTTCGGTCAATCAATTTGAAAGGGATGCAGAAATTTTTACGGGAAAAAAAGGTGATGTTATATTTTTTGACCCTTGGATATGGCACAGAAGCACTCAAAACCAATCTTCGTCATGGAGGTCTTGTATTCTTTTAGGGTTTGTACAGCCCTGGATGAAGCAAAGGTTTGATGTAAAATCGATGTTAGAATACACCGACTTAAGCAAATGCTCTAACCGCGCTTTGAGTCTCTTAGGTTTAAAAAGTCAGCCACCCAAATCTTGGGAGGAGTTCTATGAAAATGACAGCCCAATTTACTAATGGACTTACTCTCCTTATTTAGTACGGACCGAAACGTGCTCCTAGCCATAACGGTTTGTTCACTCTTACTTTATGGGCTAACCCTAAACAATGGGTACAGCGTTGACGACTACCTCGTTTCTGAAGATTTAGAAATGGTCGATCAAGGAATTAGTGGTATTCCAGAAATAGTAACCAGCTATTATGGCAAAACAGACTTAGGAACTCCTTACGCATATCGGCCTGTTACCCGTGTGACTTTTGCTATTGAAAGATCTTTATGGGGTGAGAGGGTTTGGCTAAGTCATTTGATAAACGTGCTGCTTTATGCATTGCTTTCATTCCTAGCCTTTAAGCTGCTAATTCAAATAATCGGAAATGAACATCGTAACCTGATATTAATTGCCATTGGCCTCTTTGTATTTCACCCTATTCATACCGAAGTGGTTTGTAGTTTGAAAAACCGAGAAGAGCTTTTGAGTTTGCTTTTTGTCTTAACGAGCAGTATTCTAATGATTAAGTTTATTGACGGCAGCAAATTAATCTGGCTAGTTGCTGCGATTTTGCTATTTCTCCTTTCTCTACCAACCAAAGTGGGAAACGTGCCATTTGCTGGTATTTTGGTATTAAGCGTATTCCTATTCAGAAAGTGGAATTTTAAAAAGCTAGCTACCGCAGGTCTTCCTTACCTAGCGGTTTTTGCAGGATACTTAGTCACCGTCTATCATTTCTTTCCGCTGTATTTGAGAAGAGAGTTTACTCCCGAAGAAAGTCCGTTAATGTTTGTCCCAAGCATTTGGGATAGGATTCCAACAGGGTTGGGAATCATTCCTCACTATCTTAGAATGGTTTCTTTTCCGCACCCTCTAGCGTTCTTCTACGGATATAATCAAATCGAAATTATGAGCTGGACAAATGGCTTTGTCTGGTTTGGAGTTGGCTTGGTCATATTTCTATCCGTCATGTTTTTCATCTGCATAAAAAAGGCGCCAATTGTAAGCTTTGGCATCGGTATTTTCGGAATGGGCATTGCTCCGTTTCTCAACATTATTGCTGGTGTGCCAGGAATAATTGCCGAGCGTTGGTTACTCACACCATCACTTGGTTTTTGTCTAATCCTAGCTTGGTTACTTCACTACATGATCACTAGAATTGGGAGCAAGCCAGTAATGGTCGGACTTTCCCTCATACTAATTGGTTACAGCACCAGAGTTCTATCTAGGGTTCCAGACTGGAAAAGTCATAAATCACTCGTTTATAATGATGTAAAAGTTGTACAGAAATCATTTGTGGCAAATTTTATGGCAGGCAAATTTTATGCTGCTGATGGTTACAATTCCACTTCGAAACAAGACCGAAAAGAAAATCTGGAAAATTCGTTATTTCATTATGACATCCTTATTCCAATTGCCCAAAACCAAGCAGAATACCAACTTAGGTGTGCTTACCTAAGCCGCGACCTTGGAGAAAAAGAAATGGCACTTCGATATGCGATCAATGCGTTTAACAGCAGAAGCGGACGGATTAGCTACGGCATTAAACCGCTAGCAATACTTCTTGAATTACAGCAAGCAGACAAAGGCATTGAGCTGTCTCAGCAGTTAGTCAAAGAACACTCGCATAAATCGGCTCCTCAGATTTTCTTGGGGAATTTTCATCTCATGGCTGGAGATACTTTACAAGCCATAACCGAATATGAAGCTGTTTTAAACTATTCAGATATAGCCCCAAACTTTTCTGCTTACCTCACCAACCTAAAAACACACGTTTCAAGTTCAGACTGATTTAATCGTTATGCTTAGATTATTTGATTCTTGAATATTCCTTTGATGATTTTGTAGAACGGATCGATCTAATTCTGATTCAGCTGTAATCTGCAACTCCTTTTTACCACCATGATATCTTGTGTTAAACTGACTTCTTCGAGTAGCCGTTTCCGTATTAAAATCGTCTTTACTTAATGTCATTGAGATTAGTCCACTTGAGTTGGAAATCTCTTTAGCTCCCAACATTCTATTAAATTTAACTGCTACGTCATTGCCCATTAGAATACTGATGGAAACCTTCTCAATTGCAAGGAAGTTGAACCAGTATTCGCAGGCTGTAAGAACAGCTCTAATTGGAACAGATGAATTGAAATACTTTTCTTCGCCAACAAAAACCCCGCCTTCGCAGTGCCCTTTTTCCCAATCAATATCGCGGATATTGCAAACTCCTATTTGAACATCATTATGGCAAATGATGAAGTAAAAGTTGGTTAACGGGTCAAGCTTCAAAAACCAATTTTCCTGTTCTTGAGGAGAAATGATTTTCCGGTAGAACATATAAGG
>JBLHEU010000227.1:0-4834 GCA_047614525.1 Bacteroidia bacterium
AGAAAGTTGTCGTGATCGGCGGGGGGAATACAGCAATGGATGCCGCCTCAGAATCTGCTAGACTGGGTGCTGAAGAAGTGACTTTGGCTTATCGAAGAGGAAAAGAAAGCATGGGCGCTTATGATTTCGAATACGATTTGGCAGTGAGCGCTGGCGTGAAAGGATTGTTTAACGCCTCACCTGCTGAGATCATCGGTGGTGAGAGAGTGGAAGGAGTTCGCTTTGTAAAAACTGAAATTGTGAACGGAAGACTCACGAACATTGAAGGGTCAGAGTTTACTGTTGCTTGTGATATGGTGATTAAGGCTACCGGCCAAGCCAAGCAAGGCAAACTCCTGCGTTTAATTGACAACTTAACGCTAGATGAAAAGACACGAATTGTGGTTAATGCAGGTACAAATCAAACAACTAACCCGATGTATTTCGCGGGTGGGGATGCCATTAATGGAGGGGCTGAAGTTGTGAACGGCGCCTACGATGGCAAACTTGCCGCGAATGGTATTCACCAATGGATCACGGGCAACCTAAGACAACCTAAGACATGAGCAAGAAAGATAGGATTGATTTATCCGTAAATTTTGCAGGAATCAAGGCTCCAAATCCTTTTTGGTTGGCTTCTGCACCTCCGACCAATTCAGGTTATCAAATCATGAAAGCCTTTGATGCTGGATGGGGTGGTGCTGTTTGGAAAACATTGGGAATGCCTACGATAAATGTTTCAAGCCGATATGGTTCAACCAACTACGGCAACACCCGAATGGCTGGGTTTAGCAACATTGAGTTAATTACTGATCGACCTTTGGAAGACAACCTTCGCGAAATGGCAGAGGTGAAAAAACATTTCCCAGATCACGCGGTGATTGCCTCTCTCATGGTGGACACACGCCAGGAATGGGAAGATATTATCAAGCAAGTAGAAGATGCCGGTGCGGATGGAATTGAGCTGAATTTTGGATGTCCGCATGGAATGTGCGAGCGAGGAATGGGGTCAGCCGTTGGACAAGAGCCCGAAGTATTAAAAACGATTGTTGAATGGGTAAAGCAAGCGGCTACTGTTCCCGTGATCACAAAGTTGTCACCGAACATCACGCACATTACGGATCCAGGACTGGCTGCCGTACATGGAAAAACAGATGCGATTTCATTGATTAATACGGTGAAAAGTATTGTTGGGATTGACTTAGAGACATACGCTCCCTACCCTATTGTAGATGGGAAAGGAACGAACGGTGGCTATTGCGGTCCTGCGGTGAAACCCATCGCTTTGCATATGTTGAAAGACTTGATGCAGCATCCAGAAATTTCAAGCACTCCAATCAGTGGAATTGGTGGTATTGAAACGTGGCGTGACGTTGTTGAGTTTATTCTTCTGGGCGCAACTTCTGTTCAAGTTTGTACGGCAGTGATGCACTACGGATTTGGGATTGTGCGAGAGATGGAAGCCGGATTGATTGATTTCATGGAAAACAAGGGATATACAACAATCTATGATTTTGCCGGAAAAGCGCTGCCAAACGTAACAGAATGGAAACATTTGAACCTAAAAAGTGAAGTAAGAGCAAAAATAAATGAGGACAAATGCATTGGATGTGACCTGTGTTATATCGCATGTGATGACGGCGCCCATCAGGCAATTGCGCTGCCTACAGATGGAAGCCGTATCCCTTTAATCATCGAAGAGAACTGCGTTGGTTGTAATTTATGCTCACTTGTTTGCCCTGTTGAAGAGTGTATCACGATGGAGAAGTTTGACGATGGGAAAGAGCACGAAACTTGGCACGAACTAACTGAGCAAAATCGAATTCCCAATACATGGAATGATGATCGTGCAGGAGGTAAAGGACATTATGTTCCCAAACCCTCCGAGGCATTAAAGCACAAACGCAAAGACAAATCTGGGATCAATAACAAATCGATGTGAGAGCAATAGATAAGTTCATGCGAATTGCGATTGATGAGGCAAAAAAGGTCTTTAAGTAAGCGTGATAACCATCGGATCAGCTTTAGTGATGGATGGAAAGCTGATTGCAAGCGGAAGAAACTAGCGTGTTCAAGAACTAAAACCCATTCTACCAGTTTATCCGTGTTATCGGATCGAGACTACAACCTCGCTCTGTAATGCACCCCGTCCTTCGACAAGGCCTTCGCTACAGTTAGTATGATTTTCTGAGCTAGTTAAGCCGCTGATTTTAGGCGCCAAACCGCACAGCTGGCGTCTCATATTTGAGCGACTGATGCGGCGTTTGGTGGTTGTAGAAGTTTAAGTACGCTGCTAGGCATTGATACAGCTCGATCCCGCCTTCAGCTGGTTCGATGTGGACGTCTTCGACTTTGACGCTCCGCCAGAGCCACTCGATGAAGGCATTGTCTGTCGCCCTCCCCGAGTTTTTTTAGAAAGTCGAGCTGAACCTGCAGGTGGCCGAACTTCTTGTACAGCCTTTCCTCCACTTGCTCACTATGCTTCTGAGCTTTGGCGGGGCCGCCTTCAAAAACGGTATCCGCCCCTTCGATGAATTGGCGTTTCCATTGGCTGACCTGGTTCGGGTGGACTTCAAAACGAGAGGCAATCTGCTGAATCCTCTCGCGCTCTTTAAGCGGCTCCAGCACGGCTCTCGTCTTAAACGCTGAGGTGAATTTTCCACTGGTCCTTTTCCTGATTCAGGGGTGATCTATGTGTCAATTTACAACTTAGGCACCTGTCGGAAAATTGGGGGCACTACATTGAACCCAACGGCATAAATAAGCTCCCATTTTAATGGCGTTTATTTTATGCTAGCAATTATTTGATCTTAATAGAAGCACTCCGAAATCACTATTTACTTCCTGAACTTAATTTGTGAAACAGAATCCTTGGGTTTTTAAGGGAGTATTGCCCTACATCTGAACGTTGTTTTCCACAGGAAATTGACGAGGAATGAACTCATCATTCTCATCCATCATCTGTCGCAAGTCTATTTCAATTCCTCTAGCAATAGTTGATATTGGGACATCATTTGCCGAACCTTCGAACGGATTTTCTCCAACTGTCCCAATACGCATCATTGTGTGGAAAACCCAAGATACAATAGCACAAAAAGGCACTGCTAACCAAATAAAATAATGCTTTGAAGTTGAAGAAAATGCACCACCAATAGACTCTGCAATTAAAGAGAATTCGGGCACCAATCCCAGTGGCAACAACAGAATGAATATCCAAACAAAATAATAAGACAAAGTAGCATACTGCCTGGGATACGGAAAATTCTTTATTCTCTCTGATTTACCTTGAAGCGTAAATAATTCTTCAAGCAAATTTTCCAATTCTAAAAAAGCAAATTCCCATATGACTCCTTTCTCTTTTAGTTCTCTAATATGTTTGGATTGCTGATAGAGTAGAGCTGCTGGTAGATTCTTCTTTGCCATGATATAATCACATTCATCAGCACTGAGATATTGAAAAAGATCGTCCTCCAAAGAGATAACCTTTTCAGGAATATGAACTTTCCTTGTCCACTCTTTATTTGTTTTAGATTCTTCAAAAACCTCCCAGCTTCTTGGTGATCGCATTGCGTGCCTTAGTGCAGTAAGCCAAGCAATATGACGGTAAATAAGTGTTTCACGCTCTTGGTTTAATTCTTCATCACTCATTGGGATTTTCGCATGATCATTGTTCACCATGTCCCGTGTTTTCATCCCCCAAGTCCGCGAAGAATTCACGATACCACCCCAGATTTTTCTAGCTTCCCAAATTCTACCGTAGGCCGCACTGTTTTGAAACCCAACAATGAAGGCAACAGCGGTCCCAATTAGGGCTACAGGCGTCCAGGGAACTTCTAGAAATCTTAAATCTAAAAAGACATGTAAGGCAACAATGACAGCAGGTAAGATTATGAAGAACAAAGACTCCCAACGAGTCCATCGAATCATCTCAACTATTTTAAACCTTTTCTTTACGTACATAGTTAGTTGTCAAAGTGTTTTTAGGACATTTATTAGGTCATCTGGATCAGGTCTCTCCCTGTAGTCGGCCTTACTTTCTGCATATCTAATTATTCCAGATTGATCAATAAGAAATCTAGCAGGCATTGGAAGTGCCCATTCATTGTTTCCGTGATATTGCTTCAGATTAACGTTAAATGCTGATAAGTATAACTCTATAAGATCTTTACCGACATGGTGCTTTAAACCAAATTTTTGTGCTACTGCATTTCCATTATCAAAAAGAATATTAAAGTTAAGTTTTTGACGTGCTCTAATCTTTTTAGAATAATCCGTTTTTTCCGGTGAGAGTGTAATCATTTTTGCCCCTAAGCTTTCTATTTCAGGAACGTAATGATTTAAATTAGCTAAATCAAGATTACAAAAAGCACACCAGAATCCTCTGTAAAACGTAACTACTAAGGGGCCATCTTCTAATAATTCATTCGTACTCACCAAGGTTCCATTTTGGTCGATCAGTTCAAATGCAGGCATTTGAACTCCAGCTTTAAGAACCGAGTTGACTTGCCCTGAATTCTTTAATGTCTTAATATCATCATGTACGATTTTCAAAAATCGTGGAGTTGCATTCTCTTCAAATGAAACGATTCTCTTTTTAAGCCTCTCTTGAAAGTTCATTTATTAGTTAAGGTTTTCATATTACAGCAGCATGCGTTATTTTAAGAAATCAAAGATACAAGGAAACACAACTGATCAACATTTTTATGGCTTGAGCCTATACTACCTTATACCATGTAGTATTCATTCTTGCTAACGTTTTTAATAAAGCACCGTTTCAATGTGCTTTATTTTTTGTTGTGCGCTGTTGATATTATTTTTCTTTGAATTGACGTTTTTTAATCATACCACCCTTGAG
>JBLHEU010000228.1:0-4783 GCA_047614525.1 Bacteroidia bacterium
ATGAAACGCTTCATATTATTGAGCGTTCTTGTTGGTGGGCACACATTATTGGAATCGTGTTGTTTCTAAATTACTTACCATTCTCAAAGCACTTTCACATTATGTTGGCTTTCCCGAATGTTTACTTTTCCAACCTAACAGCGAAAGGGCAGTTCAATAACCTAGAATCGGTTAAGAAAGAAGTTGATTTGATGATGGATCCAAATGCTGATCCTTATGCCGCTCCACCAGAACCAGATCCAAATGAGGTTCCACAGCGTTTCGGAGCTAAAGATGTGCAGGATTTGAACTGGGTTCAATTAATGAATGCATATAGTTGTACAGAGTGCGGAAGATGCACTTCAAATTGTCCAGCAAGCATCACAGGAAAGAAGCTTTCTCCACGGAAAATTATGATGGATGTACGCGATCGTCTGGAAGATGTTGGAGCAATCATCGATGTGAATAAAGGCACGTTTGTAGATGATGGAAAGTCACTACTACACGACCATATTACACCAGAAGAATTATGGGCCTGTACCTCTTGCAACGCCTGTACAGAGGCTTGCCCAATAAACATAGATCCGCTAAGTATTATTATCGATTTGAGAAGATACCTAGTGATGGAGGAGTCGTCTATGCCAGCACCATTGGCAACAGTGATGACAAGTTTGGAGAATAACGGAGCACCTTGGCAATTCTCGCCAGCAGACCGCGCCAATTGGGTTAACGAATAAGGAAATTTAGAGATGAGCGAAACATTGAAAGTGCCAACTATGGCCGAAATGATAGCTGCTGGAGAGACTCCCGAAATACTTTTCTGGGTAGGTTGCTCTGGTAGTTTTGACGACCGCGCTAAGAAAATCACCAAAGCAATCGTTAAGATTTTGAATAAGGTGGATATGAAATTCGCCATTCTTGGAGTGGAGGAATCATGTAGTGGTGATCCTGCCAAAAGAGCTGGGAACGAATTCACATTTATGATGCAAGCCATGAGCAATATCCAAGTGATGAATGGTTATGAGGTTAAGAAAATCGTTACTGGTTGTCCACATTGCTTCAATACTATTAAGAACGAATACCCTGAGTTAGGAGGGAAATATGAGGTGATTCATCACACTCAATTGGTTCAGCAATTAATTGACGAAGGAAAACTAAAGGTTGACGGAGGCGCTTTTAAAGGCAAGAAAATCACTTTCCACGACCCATGTTATTTGGGAAGAGCGAACGGAGAATACGAAGCGCCAAGAAGCGTTATTGAGAACCTTGATGCTGAGTTAACGGAAATGAAGCGATCACGTGCAAACGGACTTTGTTGTGGAGCTGGTGGTGCTCAAATGTTTAAGGAAGCTGAGCCTGGTGATAAGGAAATTAATATGGAAAGGGCAGAAGAGGCGTTGGCGTTGAAACCCGATGTGATAGCTACTGGTTGCCCATTCTGCAACACAATGATGACCGATGGTGTTAAGTACAACGACAAGCAAGATGAAACGCAAGTTCTTGATGTTGCTGAAATGATTGCTCAGGCAAACGATTTATAGACGGTCATGCTGAACCTGTTTCAGCATCTGTTGATGATTTATACGCGCTGAAATACGTTTTAGTGTGACAATTCCAAAGTGATGAAAACAGAACTTACAGCTTTCCAAAACTTCAATTCAAATTCCCGGACTTGGGTTTACCAGGCTTCTAGAAACCTCACAAATGCGGAGGTCAACGAAGTGAAGAATCTTGCATTGGGCTTTGCTGCCGAATGGAAAAGCCATGGAACACCTTTGAAGGCAACAGCAGATGTGCTGTATAATCGCTTTTTGGTGATGATGGTGGATGAAGATGCTGGTTCTGCCAGCGGTTGTTCTATAGATAGTTCTGTGCAACAAATTCGTTCTATTGAGCAGAAGTTGAACATCAACTTATTCGATAGAATGAATTTGGCCTATTTCAATTCAGACAATGAATTGAAAACCGTTCATGCCAATAAGGTTTCTGATGCATTTGAGCATGGCGCGTTGACCGAAGAAACAACTGTTTTCAATAATATGGTTACTTCCAAAACGGAGTTGGAAGCCAAATGGAGAATTCCATTGGCGAATAGCTGGGCTGGGAGTAGGGTGAAGGTTATCTGAGTATTTGGCTCATATTTGTATTCAATCCTGTAGGTTTATGAAGAGATTAACTTCCGTCAATTGAGCTATTCGTGATGGCTAATTCTATAATTCGTAGCGAATTACTTGAAACCGGAAACCGTCTGTTGTTCTTAACGCTTGTAATCGCGACATTTTTAGCTTTTTGGAAGCTAGGGACAAAAGATATTGAAGATTGGGATGAAGCGAGACAGGTAATTACGGCTGTGGAGATGGAGCACAGAGGTAACTATTTTGATTACTTCTATGCTGATAAAATTGATACATGGAATGCGAAGCCGCCACTTTTAATCTGGAGCATGGTTGGGGCATACAAATTACTTGGTCCAAGTATTTTTAGTTCTAGGCTTCCATCTGCTGTTGCTGCCATCACATTTTTCTTCCTTGTCTTTTCATTTGTCAATCTCTACCGGTCAAAATTCTTTGCTTTTGGGGTTTGTCTAGTTTTAATGTCTTGTCGAGCCGTGTTTGAACCGCATATTGGCCGAACAGCAGATTTTGATGCGTTTCTTATTCTTTTCCTGGCAGGGTTCACGTATTGCTTTGCGCTTCACCATGATTTTAAGCACCGATATGCAATTCTAGGAGCGGGTGTGTTTCTTGGCTTGGCTTTCTATTGCAAGGGAACAACCTCCGTGTTTCTCCTTCCAGGAGCCGTTTTGTACAGTCTAATTTCAGGGACGATACTGTCTCAATTGAAAAGCAAAACTGTATGGGTGGGATTGGCAATTTATGCCATGATAGCTGGCAGTTGGTTCTTTATATCCGCGACATATGGAGCTTCATTTAATGAAGCCGAAAGTATCTATGGTAACACCAACTCGGTGAACACAATGCTAATAAATGACACATGGGACAGGTTTGTTGGGAATGCAGCCTTTGAGGACGAGCGCGGAGGGAAGCCATTCTATTTTTTTGTCATTCTGGATATTCTCATGAATGTTTGGGGCTATGTTTTTTATCTAGGAGTAATCATCGGAATCTACTCGTTGGTTAGAAGTGGTAAAGAATGGATAGGGAAAATTCTCAGTAAGCATAATCGACTGCTAACCCTTTCATTCTGTACGGTACTTACTATCATGTTGTTGCTAGAAATGTCTGCAACCAAGATGGGGTGGTATTACGCTCCGATGTTCATGTTTATAGCCATCATCGTTATGGAGACAGTGAAATACCTTGCACAGATAAATAGGGTGTTTAGATCGATTTCATTGCTACTCTTCGCTGGATTACTTGTGAGGCACTTCATGTTTATTGACTCGCTTCCCCAGAAAACCACTCCTTGGTTAGAATCGAACAGAGAGGCAATAGCGAAATCGGACAAAATTTATCTCATTGGAGATATCCGCCCCAGTGTTTACGCTCAACTAAAGCTGATTAATTACCACACTCATATTGGTGCTCCAGCTGCCGAGGAAGTAACCGATGATTCAAATACGCTATACGTCTATAAGAACACCGAAAACTCAGAATTCATTTCTGTCAATTGCAATAACCAGTTCTGTTTTGGAACGAAAGGGTTGACGGGCAGGTGATTGCTCGATAAATCTCCTACCACACAAAAATATCCTCCATCTTTCCTGGCCTATCTTCAATTCGCCAGTTAAAACCATCTAGTTTCATGTCGTTTAAATTGACAAGGTTTAGAGGATACAGCGTGGCGTTTGGTTGAGTTAAGAATATGATATCCTTCACTTTATTCGAGTCAATCTTAATAATGAGATTACTCGCTTTTGCCTTATTTACATTGTCTATTTCGCCTCCATCTTCTCCCGTAAAGTAGATTGTTTCGCCATTTCCTTCTACAAACACATTGTGCAGCTTTTGCTCTTTAAAATAGCCAGTCATATATGTGCCTTTTATTTGGTTGTACATGGCGCTGTCTTGTTCCGAAATAATCATTGAATTCTCTTTCATAAACAGCTGATCAATTCTCCCGTTTCTGTTCTGAATCCACATGCTATCTGCGGTAAGTTGGTTCTCATCCGACCACAAAATCGGATCGTTGTAAAGTCTTATTGTTGAATCAGCATAGGAGTAAACCAAAGAATCGCATTTACCACGCATATCAGGTTTGAAAAACTTGGCGTGGTGGAAAGCGAATAGAATTCTGCGGTCAATTATCGTGTCAACAATACTTAGTAACGTATCAGCATGCAGAAACAAAGAGTCGGCTCCCATATCCTGAATCATAACCGCGCTATCGGTTAGCAATATCATATCACCTAGCTCATAATACTTGGCCAGTTTCCCTGTAAGAACCATGCTTTGAGCTGTGTCTGAAACAATCACGTTACCAATGGCAATTCCATAGCCATGATGTTTATTGTAGTAAAGACTATCTCCTTGGATAGATTGATCTGCACTGAAAATCGTGGCTTCATTACTGAATTGAGCAATGTCTAGCTCAGTATCATACCAGCCAAATTTGCAATGAATTGTATTCTCATCACTAATTATTTTGGTTGGGCCAAGAAAGAAAGCCACTTCAGTTTGAGCGTTGTAACGAAGCGTATCGCAATAAAGCGTGTATTGCTCGTTTATAAGCTTCACGCTGTCCTTAAAGAACATTTCTTCTATACCACTATAGTAATACCCAATTTTACTGTACAGAGCATTTTCACTGTCTATAATTGAGCCGCCAGTATTGTACCAAGCCT
>JBLHEU010000229.1:0-4759 GCA_047614525.1 Bacteroidia bacterium
AAACAATTTGTTATGCGAAAAGTAGTATTAAAGTGGGATAAGATGTCTGTCCCAGATAGAATTAAGAAGGTGCGCTTTGTAATTCAGAAAATGACTGAAAATTCGGGTATATACCCTAATCCCAGTCCATCTCTGGCAGATTTAACCACTCAGGCAGATGCTTTAGCAGAAGCGGAGGCAGCAGCTAGCGATGGGGGTAAAGACCGCACTCAAACCCGCGATATTGCCCTTGCTAAGCTGGTAAAAAGCATGGACCTAGAGGTGCTTTATGTGCAAACCATTACGCTGGGCGACCCAGACTTAACTACACTTGCGGGTATGGATACCAAGGGGCTTGGTTCTAAATGGCCTTTACCCGAACAACCGCAGGGTTTTATTGCCAAGCCGGGCGAGTTTGATGGTTCTGTGTACATGAAATGTGACGGAACGCAATACAAGAAGCAGTATGTGTTTGAGCAAATGATGGTTGATGAAAATGCCGTTATAGCATGGAAGGCGGTAAAAACACAGGGCCGTAATATTTACTTGCTTGAGGGCTTAGAGCGAGGTAAAATATACACGTTTAGGGTATATGCCATTAACTCTGCAGGTGCTGGTCCGGTTAGTATATCGGCCAACAGCGCGGCAAGCTAATTTGGCTAAAGATGTAGAACGTTGGTGTACAGTTAGGTTCCAGAAATTGTTACCAACGTTGGGTCGGACGATAAGTCTTTTTCTTGTTCGGCCCAGAACTAACGAAGCGCCCCTTAATCGGGGCGCTTTTGTTGTATGCAATTGGGTTTAGAAGACTATTTCCACCACCGAAGCGGGTTCAGCACTTTGGTAATCGAAGCCCCTAGGTCACCACCTGGGCCAAAGCTCATCATAACCATACTAATTTCATTATCAATCTTAACCTTGGTTACGCTTGGTTTTGTGTTCTTTTTCTCCGCTTGTAGTAATGCACCAAACCATTTATTGCAACAGCAGCAATAATAATTCCCGCGCCAGCGTAAAAACCAGGGTTCAAATCTTTGTTTTCCTGAAAAATAATGGCCGCTAAAATGATGGCGTAAATCGGTTCTAGATTGACTGAAAGATTCATCACAAATGGCGAAATCTTTTCTAATGCTTGATAGGATAAACGCATGGCGTAAAACGTGCACAGCAAACTCAGGATAAGCAAATAACCAGAATCTGAAACAGAAGGGATAAATGTTTCTGCGGCAAAGAAGTACAAATATAAAGGAACCAGTAATGTGAGGGTAATCAGCCCTCCAGTAAGCTCATAAAATAGGAGGTTGGTGGGGTCGTGCTCATCTAATAAATCCTTTGTTTTAATGGTGAAAATGGCACCAAGTAAAGCGCTAATTAGCCCCAGCATTATACCGAAAGCATATAGCTGTTGAAACTGGAAAATGAGAAAGATTCCGCTAAGCGTGAGTAGTCCAAAAAAGAGCTCAAGGATTGACGGTTTATTGCCTCGCCAAATGGGGTCTAAAATGGCGGTAAACACCGCGGTTGATGCCAATGCACTTAGCGCCACAGATACGTTAGAATACTTAATTGCGCCAAAGAAAGTAACCCAATGCAATGCAATCAACCCTCCCACAAAACCAATGCGTAAAAACTGCTTAACTGTAATTGATGCGAGCTGTTTCTTGAACTTTAGGTAAGCGCCCATTGCAATAACGGTAATGAGTATTCGCCACCAAACAAGTGGGAATTCTTGTAGCGTTATCAGCCTTCCCAATATGCCCGTAAACCCCCAAAGGAAAATGGCAATATGTAATTGAATGTAGGCCCGTTGCATGATGCGCAAAGATGAAGGAAAAGAGCCAAGAGGAAAAGAGGAAAATGGGACAACGCGAAAGATGAAGAATGGCGTAGACTAAACGGAGTCGAAGTCTGAAGAGAGGGAATAAGGAATTAGGATAAACTTAGCTGAGTGGGTTTAGGCCCAGCTTGCCGAAGTAACGTTAACAAATACGCGTTATGCTTTCTGCCTAATACGGATTTAGTGTCTGTATAAAACCTGAAATAAATTCGGGGTGACCAAGAGAAATGGAAGCCTAGAAGTGAGATTTGTTTTTCTGATTTCAAGGAAGAGTCTAGAGCTAAAACATCACTCTTCAAACCTAAATTTCAATCGCAACAGGGCCGAGAACGTTTCCATTCGCTTATTCCAATCTGATAAGCCAGTCCAACTCTAAACATCAATGCGACTTCGAGTTTACTGAATGGATGGCTGGATTCTTTGGTGTCTTCGTACGCAGATTGCAACGAACGAATCTTCACCGCTTCTCCGTATGTTCCAGGTCCGCCTCCAAGGCTAAGGTGTGCCAAAAACCCTTTGTAAATGTTAACGCGTGTTCCTATTCCGAAATGATGCGCAATAGAATGGTTGGTCACTTCTCTTATTGCACCATAGGAGTTCAACCCATCTTCAGTTTGCGCCACAACCGACCGGCTAGATTTACTGTAGCCATAATTTAAATCGTAAAACAAGAAAGGAGAGAAGAGTCTATTGCTTCTTATTGGAAAATACTGGTACACAAAGGATGCACCATTTTGTTCCCATTCAGATGCTGTTTCAAACAAATCTTGATAAGTAATATGTGTCCCAAGCGCTACAGCATGGTGCTTCATAGTGTAGGTTATATGGAAACCATAAACTGCACTTTCTAGGTAAGATAAACCCGTATAGGAATTGTCTACTCCCAATTTATTATCGAATGCAGTAGAGTCCTTTTGCGCTAATGCAACTTGTAAAATCCCTATGAACAATAGGCTCGTGAGAATAATTCGAAATGTGCTCTTCATCAGTGCTCAAATTACCTATTTTCAACCGCACACCAAATAGACTTGTATGCAACACGCAACTGCAGATTTGTGCGATGAGCACATAGATAAACTTCAAGTAGCCGAACCCATTTTTATGGATTTAGGTGGTAATTCGTGTTTCGAAGGCAAAATTCATACGGTAAAGGTTTTTGAGGATAACACGTTTGTGAGAGCAGCTTTAGAGAAAGACGGAACTGGGAAAGTGTTGGTAGTGGATGGCGGAGGTTCGCTACGCTGTGCATTAGTTGGAGATAATATTGCTACGCTAGCCATCAAGAACAACTGGCGGGGTATTATCGTAAACGGATGTATTAGAGATTCTCGGCTAATTGGCGAGATGGAAGTGGGAGTGAAGGCTTTGAATACCAATCCAGTAAAAAGCATAAAACGCAACGAAGGACAGGAGAACATTGATGTACGTTTTGCTGGTGTTGATTTTAAGCCTGGTCAATTCGTTTATGCTGATGAAGATGGAATTGTAGTGAGCGAGTTTCGACTCATCTCGGGTCAATAACTACGCAAGTCGGTTGGAAGACAGCCGCTTGCCAACGATAAATATTGCTTTATGCCATCAATTTGAATAGCCAGCAACATATCGTAATTATAGGAAACGGAATCTCTGGCATTACCGCTGCGAGGCATATCCGCAAGCGAAGCAACCATCGTATTACTGTAATATCTGCCGAAACAGACTACTTCTTTTCGCGCACCGCGCTCATGTACATATACATGGGACACATGAAATTTGAGCATACTAAACCGTATGAAGATTGGTTTTGGGAAAAGAACAGAATCAATCTCAAACGTGCATTTGTGTCTAAAGTAAATGCGGATTCTAATTCGGTTTTGCTAGACTCTGGTGAGGAGTTGAAGTATGATGATTTGATTATTGCAACAGGTTCATCCTCCAATAAATTTGGTTGGCCTGGTCAGGATTTGGTAGGTGTACAAGGCTTGTATAATTACCAAGATTTAGAAAGTATGGAAACCAATACCGAGGGTATTGCACGTGCCGTGGTAGTGGGCGGAGGATTGATTGGAATTGAGATGGTAGAGATGCTACTTTCTCGGCAAATACCTGTAACGTTTTTAGTTCGAGAAGAGAGTTTTTGGAATAACGTTCTTCCCAAAGAAGAATCTGAATTGATAAACAAACACATTCAATCGCATCATGTCGATTTAAGATTAGCCACCGAACTGAAAGAAATTCATTCGGATGATAATGGCGTAGTTAGCGCAATTACAACTGGCGATGGAGAGAAGATTGATTGTCAGTTTGTAGGTCTCACGGTAGGCGTTCATCCAAATATCAGTTTCCTAAAAGAAGCAGGAATAGAATTAGATAGAGGCGTTTTGGTTGATGAACAACTAAGGTCAAACCATCCTAATATTTACGCCATTGGAGATTGTGCTCAATTGCGGAACCCGGTTAAAAACAGACGCGCTATTGAGCCCGTTTGGTATACAGGTAAAATGATGGGAGAAACCGTTGCCGCAACTATCTGCGACAAACCAACAGATTACAATCCTGGAATATGGTTTAATAGTGCCAAATTCTTTGACATAGAATATCAGACGTACGGTTACGTACCTGCCAAAATGCAGGATGATGAAGAAACGCTGTATTGGGAATCCAAGGATGCTCGCAGGTGTCTTCGGATTGTATTCAAAAAAGAATCTAAGGTTGTTGTAGGTTTCAATGCATTCGGAATTCGTCTCCGACACAACGTGTGCGATAATTGGTTGAGAAATGGCGCAACCCTAGATCAAGTAGTTGCTAACTTGGGTAAAGCCAATTTTGACCCTGAGTTTTTTAAGAAGTTTGAGAAACAAGTTCAATCTCATTTTGAAATAGCCAAATCATGAGCAAGGAAGGATTCAGCATATCGTTGGTTAATCCGCATGCACCCGGTTTAGACGTGGTTCAGAAAATTGG
>JBLHEU010000230.1:0-4755 GCA_047614525.1 Bacteroidia bacterium
CTAAAATTGAAAGAGATTTCATACATCCACGCTGAGGGTTACCCAGCGGCTGAAATGAAGCACGGACCAATTGCACTTATCGATGAAGAAATGCCTGTTGTTGTAATCGCAACCAATAAAGGCGCTTATGAGAAGGTGATTAGTAATATTCAAGAAGTTAAAGCCCGAAAAGGGAAAATCATTGTAGTGGTTACAAAAGGCGATACAACCGCAGCTGAATTAGCTGACCATGTGCTAGAAATTCCTGAAACCGAAGAAGAATTGGTGCCAATCTTAGCATCCATTCCGCTACAGCTTTTGTCTTATTATATCGCAGTTATGCGTGGTTGTAATGTTGATCAACCAAGAAATTTGGCAAAGTCAGTAACGGTAGAATAGGTTATTACTAGATGTTTACAAACGAAAAAGGCCCGCATTTGCGGGCCTTTTCTATTAATGAAAGAGTGGGGTTTATTTCCCTACTTCATATCTTCTAGAAACCTCACCCCAGTTAATCACATTAAAAAATGCCCCAATGTAATCTGGTCTTCTGTTCTGGTAGTTTAGGTAGTATGCATGCTCCCAAACATCCAAAGCCAAGATTGGAGTTCCGCCACATCCGATGCCAGGCATCAGTGCATTGTCCTGATTTGCTGTACTGCAAACCTCAACTTTTCCTCCTGCATGTACACATAGCCAAGCCCAACCAGAACCAAAACGAGTTGCAGCAGCATTACTAAAGGCCTCTTTAAATCCATCAAAAGATCCGTAAGCAGAGTTGATAGCGTCTTCCAAAGCACCAGAAGGTTGTCCTCCACCGTTAGGTGACATTACTTTCCAAAATAAGTCGTGATTGTAGTAGCCACCACCGTTGTTTCTTACGCCACCGTTTTCAAATCCCGCAACAAGAATATCCTCAATAGATTTTCCTTCGAGGTCAGTTCCAGCTATCGCTGCATTAAGTTTTGTAGTATATCCATTATGGTGCTTAGAGTGGTGGATTTCCATTGTTCTAGCATCAATATGTGGTTCCAACGCATCGTAAGCGTATGGAAGAGAAGGTAATTCAAAAGCCATTTTTAAATGATTTTATTGATTCGTAATTCTAACGTGCGCAAATATAACAATCGACATTAGGCCTTGTTCTAAGGTGGTTTTTAACTGTGAGTTAAGTCCTATTTTTGGCATCCTTAATAGAAAATCATGTACGGAGAATATCAAGAGTTTTTAGCCAAAGAATTAGCTTCAATTAAAGAAGCGGGTCTGTACAAAAAAGAGCGAATAATTACCACACCGCAAGGCGCAGAAGTACGGGTAAGCACTGGGGAAGATGTAGTTGTTATGTGTGCTAATAATTACTTGGGACTTTCTTCACACCCAGAAGTAATTAAAGGAGCCAAAGACACGTTAGATTCTCGTGGTTTTGGCATGTCATCGGTCCGTTTTATTTGCGGAACGCAAGACATTCATAAAGGTTTGGAGGAGAAGATTTCCAATTTCCTTGGGATGGAAGACACCATATTGTATGCTGCCTGTTTTGATGCTAATGGAGGGGTGTTTGAACCCTTGTTTACTGCTGAAGACGCAATCATTAGTGATGCGTTAAACCATGCTTCTATTATTGATGGAGTACGGTTGTGTAAAGCGGCAAGGTATCGTTTCAAGCACAGCGATATGTCCGATTTAGAACAACAGCTTAAAGCTTCACAAGCCCAGCGACATAGAATTATCGTTACCGATGGAGTCTTTTCTATGGATGGCGACATAGCTAAGTTGGATGAAATTTGTGACCTAGCAGAGAAATACAATGCATTGGTAATGGTTGATGATTGCCATGCAACTGGTTTCATAGGAAAGACTGGTCGTGGGTCGCATGAGTATAATAATGTAATGGGTAGAGTTGACATCATCACAAGCACGTTAGGAAAAGCACTTGGCGGTGCGATGGGCGGATTTACTTCTGGAAAGAAAGAAGTAATTGAAATGCTTCGCCAGCGGTCAAGACCCTATTTGTTCTCTAATTCTCTTGCACCATCTATTGTTGGCGCGGCAAGTAAGGTGTTCGATGTACTGTCATCTACCACAGAGCTTCGCGATAAGCTAGAAGCAAACACCAAGTACTTTAAGGAAGGAGTGCAAAAAGCAGGCTTTAATCTGAAAGAAGGAGACAGTCCAATTGTCCCAATAATGCTTTATGATGCAAAGTTGGCGCAAGTTTTTGCAGATAAGTTGCTGGAAAAAGGGATTTATGCCATAGGGTTTTTCTATCCAGTTGTGGGAAAAGATCAGGCCAGAATTCGTGTTCAAATCTCAGCCGCTCACGAACAGCATCATCTCGATAAAGCTATCGAAGCATTCAGCTCAGTAGGCAGAGAGCTGGGAGTGTTAAAATGAATTGTTCACAAACCATTGTTCATTACGGAAAAAAGTAATATCTTTGCAGCCCCAAATTTGGGTACGAGAGCAATCTCTAAGAATGAACTGAAAAGATATTTGAAGTGAAGGCACCAAGCTTTAAAACCATTTCTGCCAACAAAAACACTGCTAATAAGGAGTGGATTTTGGTTGATGCTGAGGGTCAAACCCTTGGTAGATTGGCATCTACAATTGCTTACCACCTAAGGGGTAAGAATAAAGTAAACTTTACTCCTCATGCAGATTGCGGTGACTATGTTGTCATTCTTAATGCTGATAAAGTGACGCTTTCTGGAAACAAGAGAAACACCAAGAGATACATGCACCACACTGGTTTTCCAGGAGGTCAGCGTCTGAGAAGTGTTGATCAAGTTCTTGCAAAAGACCCTACCGGGTTGGTAACTAGAGCTGTTAAAGGAATGCTTCCAAAAAGTAAATTGGGCAGAGCAATGTATAAGAACATGCATGCATATGCAGGCTCTGTGCATCCACATGAGGCTCAAAAGCCTCGAACTATTTCATTGAACTGATTTATCGTATATAATGGAAATGATAAACACATTAGGAAGAAGAAAAACCGCTGTTGCGCGAGTTTACTTAACTAGCGGAAAGGGGAAATTTGAAGTAAATGGCAAAGATGCCAAGGAATACTTTCCAACTTCATTACTACAAGATACAATCAGAAGACCTTTCACCGTTTTAGAAGTTGAAGGCAAGTACGATGTGAAAGTGAACGTTACTGGTGGTGGTATCACTGGCCAAGCGGAAGCAATTTCACTAGGTATTTCAAGAGGCCTTGTTAAAGAGGACGAAACTGTTAAGCCAGCTCTTAAAAAATTCGGATTGATGACGCGTGACCCTAGAATGGTTGAGCGTAAGAAATTCGGTCAGAAAAAGGCAAGGAAGAAATTCCAGTTCAGCAAGCGTTAATCATTCAGTACTAAGATTTTTCAAAACAATACTATTTCAATGGCTCAACCTACAGTACAGGAAATGCTAGAAGCAGGCGTTCATTTTGGACACCTAAAAAGAAAGTGGAATCCGGCAATGGCTCCGTACATCTTCATGGAGAAGAATGGAACCCATATTATCGACCTAAACAAGACATCTGCAAAGTTAGATGAAGCTTGTAAAGCGATAAAAAGCATGGCTCAATCTGGAAAGAAAATTCTTTTTGTAGCTACAAAGAAGCAAGCTCAAGGAATCATCGCTCGTGAAGCAGGCAGAGTTAATATGCCATATGTTACCGAAAGATGGCCTGGAGGCATGCTTACCAACTTTGCAACTATTCGTAAGGCTATTCGTAAAATGGGCACCATTGATAAAATGGAAGCTGATGGTACGTGGCAAACGATGTCAAAGCGTGAGCGTTTGATGATTACACGTCAAAGAGCTAAACTTGAAAGAGACCTTGGTTCTATCCAAGACCTTACTCGTCTACCTTCTGCAATTTTTATTGTTGATGTAATCAAAGAGCACATTGCAGTAAAAGAAGCACACAGATTGAATATTCCAACGTTTGCAATTGTTGATACAAATGCAAACCCTAAGGATGTAGATTTCTGTATTCCTGGAAATGATGATGCTGCAAAATCTGTAGAGCTTATCGTTAGAACTATGGCTGATGCTGTTGCTGAAGGTCTTGCTGAAAGAAAGTCAGCTAAAGGAAAGGAAGAAGAAGCTGCTGCCACTAAGAAAGAAGCTGCCGCTACTGCTAAGAAAGAAGTTGCTACCGAAACTGCCGAAGCAACTACTGAAACGGAAGAGACTAAAAAGGACTAAAACTCACTATAAATTGGAAGCTACAGTGAAAATTACGGCTGCTCAGGTTAACGAGCTTAGAAAAAAGACCGGTGCAGGAATGATGGATTGCAAAAAAGCCCTTGTTGAGGCTGAAGGTGATTTTGATACTGCAATTGACCTACTAAGAAAGCAAGGACAAAAAGTTGCTGCAAAACGTTCTGACCGTGATGCTGCTGAGGGAATTGTTCTTGGAAAGGTGAGTGGTAACAAAGCAATTTTGCTAAACTTAGGTTGCGAAACTGATTTTGTTGCTAAAACCGATGATTTCATCGCCTTTGCAAACAATTTGTTAAATCTAGCTTTTGAAAACAACCTTACTTCTGCTGAAGATTTGGTAGCCGCTACTTATAACGGATCACCAGTTTCTGAAGCAATCATAGAACTTACTGGTAAAACGGGAGAAAAGATTGAAGTTTCAGGTTTGGGTGTTATCGAAGCAGAAACTGTTACAACTTACATTCACCCTGGAAACAGAGTAGGAACAATTGTAGGCTTGAATAAAACTGGTTTTGAAGAGCTTGGACGTGATGTTGCAATGCAAGCTGCGGCAATGGCACC
>JBLHEU010000231.1:0-4753 GCA_047614525.1 Bacteroidia bacterium
AAGTGCTCTATCTCCATTAAGTCGGAGGTTACCTAATGTGTCAAATCGGGCTGCTTCCGTTCCATTCGTTTTGAATACAAGGTCCTGAGCATCAGTGGTTCCTACAAAGTTAACACCTGAGTTAGTGCTTGCGTTTCCGCGCAATGCCCAATAGTCTGGGTCGTTTCGGCTATTACCATCATCACTCGTACCACTTCTTTCTGCATAAAAGGCATAAGGAACGGTGAGTAACTGTGACGTTCCCATTTCCTCAAAAAAGCCAGTATTTTCGGCATCCATGTGGATTCTGAGATAATGAGCAGAACTACCCCAATCGATACTCTCCATGCTACCTTCAATTACAGACCCAGTTCCAATTTGAAGGTTGAACAGTCCAAATTCGTTAGTAGTCGAGCGATGTTCTTCAGAATAAACAGGACGCTCCATATCTTCAGCACTCATGATGCCAATTCGAAGTATCACGGTCTGTTCAGAAATTACTTTTCCATCAGACAAACGGGCGACAGCCTGATAGTTCATCTTTTGTGGTACGCTCTGCGCAAATAATGTAGATGTAGCTAGAAGGGAAAAAACGGCAAGTAGAATATGCTTCATTCTTCGAAAATTTAATGGTGAGCGAAAGTAGAACAAAATTGACATTTACCATGTTTTTTGGCGCTGATTGCAATAAGAATCGGCCAGTTAAAGCAGGCCGATGAATTGAATTAAACAGCTGTTCAGCTTGGTGATCGAAATAAGAATTTTAATTCCGAAACCTTTTGTCCGCTCACAAGACCCGAGCGCACCTCCTCAATAACTGGGTTTTTCCAGTTCTGCAGGTACAGATTGGCGTTTTCGAGGCTGTTCTGATACATGTCTGCTTCTAAGGCGCAATGTATGGCCATCTTGAGAGCCTGCTCCTCGGTTGGGTGTTTCAGTTCTACAAGTTTTAGGCTATGAAAATGGGCCTGCTGCTTATCACCCGTTAAGAAGTTAATCTCCATCAGTGTAATGTGATTATTTCCGCTGGCCGTATCATATGCAAGAGCATCGTTCATTATCTTCCTGGCCAAATCAAAATCATTCTTTACTAAGTATTGATATTTGGCTTGGTTCCTAAGTAATTCTGAGAACTCTCTGTCTACATCAGGAATGGCATTGGGCCTCATGACGTTTACGAGATTTGCTCGTTTTTCAAAAATCGAATCAGGGGTTAATCCAGATATAGAATGTGACCTCTCAATAATATTCATGGTCCATTCATAGTATGATTGGTGTACATGAATTGCAACCGATTCTAACCGTTGGGAGATAGCTTGCTTTGAGCTATGGCATGTAAGAAATGAACTGCCGAGTATGGCAATTGCCAGAGAGGGCGGGATTAGTCGTAGCGCTACTTTATTTTCGAGAGTACTCAAAACAACAGCCGAAAGCATGAGAAGGAAAGGTGCTGGAATGCTATAAAGATCCCAGTCCATTGGAAGCGATAGAATTGGATTGATAACAAATAATAATCCTGCGATTAAAATTAATGGTACTGAGATTAGGATGACTTCTGGCTTTGAAACAATTGTTTTGAACCCTCCGAATAAAGAACCAATCAGCACGATGAAGATTGCCGCTGGCGACCAAAGAAAAATGACATTCAAAAAATCCCAAATATGATTTAGGCTAAGAAGGTTGTAATTATGAAGTGGCGGTTCCGGTGAAAAGAGCGGCAGAAAAAGATGGTCGTACTGCATAGTAGATTGTTGCAAACTGCGACCATCAACATGGTCTCCGAACACGAAAAAGTATAGGAATGCTCCTGCCAAAATTATTGGAATAAAGAGGAGTCTGAAAACGTTCAACCAATTTAGTTTTGAGAACAAACTAGGTCGTATACCAGCAGCAATCAAGAAAACCGTGTTTGGCAGCAACAGCAATGCTACTGGATGCGCTTTTAAACAAAGGACATTAAGAATCGGAAGTAGGATTAACCATTTCCAAGATTTTGAATCAAAATACTTGAACATTACTACAGCCCATATGGTGAACAGTGCCAGCACAGGGGGATAAATTTCCATGCGGCCAAAGAAGTTTAGCATGAATGGCGATGCAAGGCCAATTACCGACATCGAAACAATCAATAAAACGCTTTTAAAGCGTTGGGTCAAGAAGTAAATCCAGAAGAAAGAAAATGCAATTCCACACACTAAGTCTATCCGTTTAAAGGCTTCAGATATGGTAATCTGAAAATGGTTTGATATAAGACTCACCACTGCTTCCATGGTTTTTTGCCCTGCCCATGCATCTAAACTAAAACCAAACAAAATATTCCAAGTGTTTGCATCTACCCCTGATATTTTAGACAAATGCTTTTCAAATACCACAGCGTCTCCGTATGGGTCATACGCAACCGGGAATTGCCAAATTATTAGGGCAAAGATTGTTGTTCCTAGAAACGGCAAAAACTGAACAATTGAACCGGTTGAATCTAAAGAGAAATCAACTTTCGCACCCCGTTCCAGTTTTGTGGGAATTAGGATTGCAGCAGTAGCCAGCATAAATACCGTTAGTTTTTGAGGGAAATCTAGGAAGCGTAAATGATGCAGCCCCCAAAAATCGATGGGGTATAATGCTCCAATCAAGAATAGCCCGATAAATATTGCGGCACCGATAGAGATTAGATGTTTTCTCATTTTTGAGAGCGCCTAAATAGCTTTTTCACTTCCGAATTGTTAAAAGTAGAAGCGACTAATTTAGGCATGGGAGCCGCAAAAATTCATCAGAGCTTTTATTTATTGGATTGATTTAAGAGGTTTGCCTAAGTATGTCTCGTACTCAAAAGATAATTAGCTACGTCCTCCTGGTCTTTGTGTTCCAAGAGGTTCTGTTTCGCGTTTCGTTTCCTCTACCAGAGCTCTCCAATTTTGACAGGGCCTCATTTGTATTAAAGGCGGGTGATTCTGGACAATTTGTAAGAAACAAATCTTTCAATTGGTGGTCTTTGCCGGACACAACCGCTCCTAGCCGCATAAGCTATAACATGTATGGTTTTAGGAGTAATGAATGGCCGGTTAAACGACAGAAAGGGAAAAAGCGTGTCATGTTTGTTGGTGATAGTTTCGTAGAGGGAATTATGGCTCCACAAGGACATTCAATTCCAGACTGGTTCAAACGCGCCTCAGACAATCCTAGAATCGAGGTTATGAATGCTGGAATGTTAGGCGTTGGCATGAAAAAATATTTGCAATTTATTGCAGATGCGGTTCCTGTATTTCGTCCAAACGTGGTGTTTTTGGTCGTTTACGCAAATGATTTCACCACTAACGAAATTGAAATTCCGGCTTTCAATCTGGCCGCAGAATACTATGACAATAGCCGGCCAAGGTTTTTAGAGTTAATCCGACAATACCAGTTGGGAAACCCTATTCCATTCCGAAAAACGTTCTGGCCACAAAAACTACTTCCTAGTTTGGAAGACCCAGCCTTCCCGTACATAAACAAAGTGGACCAGATGTATGCTCATGCCGATTCTTCTCTTGTAGAAAGCATGTGCAAAGCCGAGTTTAATCCCTACAAACTGAATGAAATGTTCAGAATGGAGAAGGCCTTGAGGGAGAGAGCCAACTTTCTGATTCCTTTAGACTTTTTCAGGTACTATGCCGAAAAATTTGAGTTTGAACCAGTGGTAGTATTCATGCCTTCGCGAAACCAGGTAACCAACCATTATCTTCAATTTGATCATCAATCAAGCTTAAAGTTTAATCGCAACATTACGTTTGCTGACTCCGTCTACAATTTAAACCAAGAGAGACTTGGAGAGGTTTGTAGCAGGTTGGGATTGAAATACTATGACCTCACTGAGGAGATTAAAAAGCAAGAGTCTGCTGGAAATCATCTTTATTGGAACTACGATGATCATATGAGGTCTAGAGGCTATGAATTTGCAGGTCGAGAATTGTATCGTAGATGGAATGATTGACACATTGAAAACTAGAAGCGAAACTGCTTACCAGCATTTTGCTTTTGAGTAAATTATAGATACAGTATGAGTCAAAAAGCCTCGGAATTGTGAGGCTTTTTAATCTGTGGGCACCGGGATACGAACCATTTACATTTCCAAATCCCCTAGGAATGCTTCGAATTCCTTCCAAAAGTTCGACATTTGTCCGGTTGGCTCCACTCAACGGGGCACTTCCAATTTTTCGGATAGTGTCCCGTTTTTAATTTCGCTCCAATCCTTGTCAATACTTAGACACAGAGCGAGAGCTTGATTGATTTTGGTGGTTCGACATTTGTTTTCGTCAAATTCAATCATTTCAGGAAATATCGGGTTCTGTCGCGTTAATCTTGCAAAATCATGATGGTTTAGATTTGGCTTCAACCAAACACTACCAGAATGTACAAGCATCACAGATTTCCCAAAGCAATCATTCTTCAGGCAGTTTATTTCAAGTTACGGTTCACTTTGAGCTATCGAGATGTGGAAGAGCTTCTCAGAATCCGAGGGGTGAACGTTGATCATTCTACTCTACAACGCTGGGTGTTCAAGTTCTTCACCAACAGATGAAGCGAACATGCATAGGAGGAAACGCAGCGTCTGCGACAGTTGGCGAATGGATGAGACCTACATTAAAGTCGGAGGCAAGAACAGGTATCTATATCGAGCAGTGGACAAGTACAGAAACACTGTGGATTTCTTACTTGCCAAGGGGAGGATGAAAGGTTCTGCCCAAAAGTTTCTCAATAAGGTAATCGGAAATAACGGAAGACCAAGAGTAATCAACAT
>JBLHEU010000232.1:0-4720 GCA_047614525.1 Bacteroidia bacterium
TCCTTCGGTGATAAGAGAGCCGATACCTATTGAATCTGCTTTTACATCTACTGTTCCTGCATTGTCCAATGTGCCACTAACTGTAAGTGCTTTGCCTGCATCTATAATCAGGGTAGCGCCAGCATCTATTGTCAAATCAGCACAAACAGCTGGCGCTCCTGGGGCTAACGTTACGTGTGGTCGATTGCTCAGTGCAAACGGTATGGCAACGTCATTACTAGCGGTTGGTATAATAGGCGGACACCAGTTGCCTGTATTAAACCAGTCAGTATCAACGTCCCCGTTCCAGATTCTAAGATTGGCAGAGCTAACTTCTACATCGTGCGTAATGATGTTTCCGAATGTTGAAAATGCCCCCCCGGAAAGGACAACTCCAGAATTTAAAATAATCGCTCCATTATTAGCGACAATCATTCCATTGAAATTACCACCATTGATGGTGACAGCACCTTCTACCTGCCAAAATACATTCTTTGACTGTGTTCCTCCAACAAGTACAACCTGTGGATTTGTGTTGGTAGTAAGTGCGCCCATTATGCGAATAACAAATACAGCATCTGCAACACCCCTAGAATCTAAGAAAATGGTATCGGTAAGCACTGTAGCTGCATTCATAACATAAACATGAGGGGTAAGTACTTGGCTATTTCCAAATAGTACCGGGTATAACAGTTGAATATCGGTGGACAAGCCATTGAGGGAGCTATAAAGATTACTCAAATCCGAACTTGCTTCTGCTGTTGAAGCATCTGGACCAGCATGAATAGCCCCTGCAATACCTAAAGGATCATAACCTGAAACTGCTCCACTATTTGTTCCAATATCATCAACAACATTTGTTGTTCCCGTGTTAGTAACTGTTCCACTGAAAGTTAGTAATGCGAAACCTCTGACAGCGCACAAGGTTGGGGCTACAGGTCCAGTAAAAACAGGACTGCCACAACCAAGAGGGACGCCAGCGGTGAAACCGCTAACGGAAATCGCTCCGGAAACGGTAAGCGCCCTGCCTTCAAGTGAACATCCTGCAGCAAGTGATATTGCTCCAAAAACAACAATAGTACCTTTAAAGGAAGTGTTTGCCCCCATAGTCATTGCACCATCTACTCTCCAAAACACATTGCAAGCTTGGACACCATTTGTCAAAATAATTTTGGAACCGGCAGCAGTTCCCAAAGCCCCATTTACTTGAAATACAAAACAAGCATTGGGGTCTCCTCCACCATCTAAAGTAAGAGTACCTGTGAGTGAGCCAGCCCCTTGTATTAAGTAAACATTTGGAAGTAGTGTTTGTCCAGCTCCAAGCGCAAGCCCAATGATAGTATCCTGTATTTGAGCACTTAAATTAGCACGTGCAATATTTAAATCAGTTGCACATTGAATAGTTGTAGCATTACCAATATGCATCTGTCCGTTTACATTTCCAAAACCTGACACTGCGCCTGCGCTTGTACCAAAATTCCCGGTAACCTGCGAAATCCCCAAATTTGAAATTGCTCCAGCTGACGAAAAGAGAACGAAATCGGCAACAGCCCCAAGGGGAGGCGGAGTTTGAGCAACTATAACTGTTGGCATTAAAAACAGGGTGACAGCAATTATTATATTCTTCATTGTTGTTTCCATAATAAAAATAATTCAGAGATTCATAATCAATAGCGTCCTAAACGATTAAAATGGCGGTGGCCCTTAAAAAGAAGTTTGCTTTTCGCAACCTTATCAAACAATCGGGATTCTTTCGTCAACTCATTTTCCAGACCCCAGTATGACTCGTTATTGGACTGAATCTTGTCCAAAAATTGATTAATGGTAATAGGAATTTGAGCGTTCTGACCATGGTGAGTTATTGAAAGCAAGACGATTGTTGCTGCAGATAGACATAACTTCATGCGGGCGATTGACGAAAGTGAATTTACCGTGATGCAAACTACGGAATCTTTCATTAATCTACGCATTTCTCGTACGTAAAATGCGTTTATAGCACGTAAAGTGCGTAGTGTTTAAGTTTTAACTCACCATACTTGTAATGCCGTCAACCTATTGCGGGTTGGATTATACGAGATTATAAACCCCAGAAATTTAAGCTACGGCAAGAGTAGTTTACCTTTCATTTCTTCATCTACCTACACCTTCTAGCGCGTTGAGGTAGGGAATAGCTCTGTTAACCTTGCGGTTAGACCACACTGTAAAGTTGAAGATTATACGAGGCAGGAAATGAAGCCTTGGATACGGCAAGTATCACCATTCCATGCACTCAAATGGATGTACATATGCGAAAGGCTTAATCGCTAAATACGATTTTACGAGTATCCGTTGTGCCCTTATCAGTAAAGGTGAGGATATAGTTTCCGGCAGCCAGAGCTTTTAGGTCCACTGGCATTCTATTAAGGATTTGATGGCTGGACCATTCTTGTATCAAGTTTCCAGATATCGAATTCAGCTGCAGCTTGGCTTTATCTGTGGGTTGGTAGTCATTCTTAAAATCGATTCTCAGCTCATCTTTTGCTGGGTTAGGAAACGCCACAAAAAGTCGTTCTCGTGTAGATTGAATCTCTGAATGAACACCTAGAGGATTACTGGAATGGTAAAGCAAAATGCATCCCATCTCCTGCCCCATTTCATCCATAGCACATAACCGTACGTGTTCCTTTCCAACAAACTCCATGGTGCCATAGCTGTCCGAAAAGTTTTCGTTGTCAACCCCATTTCCGCCACCATTCCAAAGAGAATCTATAGTGCCATAGGTATACCCAAGCAGGTCTATCACAGAATCAAGAGAATGATTAAGGTAGCCTTCATCTTCAGATGTTAATCCGCTTGCGCTCAATTCAGGAAGGCCAGCATTAGTTCCGTCATCTACCATGGAACTGTGACTATCACCAGAGATTACAATGACGTCTTTTATGTCATTCTCATCAATAAAACTGAGGAGCGTTTCCTGATCAGTTGGATAAGCATTCCAGAAGTATGACAGGTTGGATACATAATCAATTAATGATGGGGCTAGCGCCTGCAGTTGCGTGGCTATTTCTCTAAACTGCACAAACCGTTTATTGAACACAACACTACTTCCAATAATTTTCCAGTCCGCAGTCGAATTTTGTAACCCATCTAGTAGCCATTCGCGCTGTCCTGCACTCATTAACGAGTGATTAGAATCAGGCTCAAACGTGTATGTATTTGTCTCTTGATGATAAACAAACGGTGCATTTTGCGGAGTGGCGGAATTCCGTAGGTCCAACATGAAAAATTCAATATTCCCGAACTTGAAAGAATGATGAATACCGATGGTAGTATCTACCGATTCGTAGCCAGGAAAATGGTTGAAGTATGCTTCTATCGCGCCTGGAATTACGGCAGAATCGAACTCAACGGTCTGCAGGTCATAAAAGAAAGAGTCAGGTGCAAGCTCTACAATCTGGGTCTGCGGGAAGGTATTTCCTTGGTTTCCATTATGGCAATAAGCATCGTCATATACGTAGTCAATTGCCATACCATTCAAAATGTACCCACTCATATTAGGGTCGTCATATCTAAAGGAAAATGCATCTGCAATTCTATCTGGAAACAGATTGTAATCCCAACCAAACGGACTTGGCGGATAACGCCAATCGCCCAAATGAATAAACAGCATTGGGTCAAAAGCCTTTATGTGTCCAAAGAGCGGGAAATTCTCAAAGTAGTTACAGGAGCCTACCACAATCTTGTAATGTCCTAAATCTCCTTCTTCGGGGAAAGAGGTAAACGAGTAAACCGAATCTTGAGCCTGACCGTCAATTAAATAACGGTAGTAGTATTTCTTGAAAGGCTCAAGACCGCTAACATTGGCAATTACCGTATTGAAATGATTTGACCTTGTGCTGTCCGTAACCGAAAATGACGTCCCGAAATTCTCTAACGTATCTAATTCAATATCAAACTCTGTAGCAAGGTCTGTTCTAATGTAAATCCGAGCAGATTCAGAAGTTACACCGCCAACAACGGGTCCTGATCTAATAGCTTGAGAAAACGAGAAAAGAGGGAACAGCGCAAGGGCAAGAATTGATAGTTGCTTCATGTTGGAAGCAAACTTAATTGCTTCGCACGAAGAAACTGTTACCTAAGAGTTAAATTCGCCACATGTCAAATTCATGGCGAGCTAGTCAGTATGCTAAGTACCTTTTAAAGGCCAAGAATCGGCATGGCATTCATTCTCCTTTTGTTTACGCTTTGCTTGACGAAGTTGTTTACGATAAAACCAAGCATGCTGAGTTTTCTAAGATTGAATCCATCAGAAGCGGTTTGCTTTCTAGAAAAGACGAAATTGAAATAACCGATTTAGGAGCTGGTTCAACAGTAAATAAATCCAACAAACGGAAGGTTTCTGACATTGCTAAAAACTCAGCCAAGGGCGGTAAATGGGGCACGCTACTTTTTCGCTTAGCGCACCATTTTCAACCCAAAACAATGCTTGAATTGGGAACTTCTCTTGGAATTGGAAGTCTCTACCAATCATTAGGAAACACAGATGGAAGCCTGACCACATTTGAAGGTTGTCCCAACACGGCTCAAATTGCACAAGAACAGTTCAATTCGGCACAAATAAACCCGTCAATTATCAAAGGAAACTTTGATGAAACGCTTCAGTCTTTTCTTAATTCAATCGAGAAATTAGATTGGGCATTCATAGATGGCAACCATCAAGAAGAGCCAACGGTGCGTTATTTCCAGCAATGCCTAGGAAAAT
>JBLHEU010000233.1:0-4693 GCA_047614525.1 Bacteroidia bacterium
GAAGCTCTGTGAGTTTTGTATCGGTTACGGAACTTATCTACACGTCCTGCAGTATCTACCAACTTCATTTTACCTGTATAGAACGGGTGAGATGTATTTGAAATTTCCAATTTAATCAAAGGATATTCTTCGCCATCTTCCCACTTGATTGTTTCTTTGGCATCTGCACACGATCTTGTTCGAAACGTATGTTCATTAGACATGTCTTTAAACACAACATATCTATAATCTTCTGGGTGAATTCCTTCTTTCATTTATCTGCCTTTTTTCAGATTGGATCGCAAAGATATGTAAAACCTTCTTTTGTGAAACATACAATTTAACATTATTCTGTGCGTACTACGGCCAATAAGTATATTTACCGCCCATGAAATCCCTCGCTTGGTCCCTCCCTTTACTGCTTTTATTAGCATCGTTAACAAATGGATGTAAGAAAGATGTTTTGAACACAAACGGAGCACTTACATTTTCTGAAGATACCGTTCTATTTGACACCGTTTTTACCACAATTGGCTCTGCAACTCGTCAGTTTAAAATTTATAACCCAAGTAATGATGAGGTAAACATTTCCTCCATCATGCTTGCAGGTGGGAGTCAATCTAAATACAGAATGAATTTAGATGGTGTTCCTGGAATTGCATTCAGCAACGTAGCCATTCCTGGTAGGGACTCACTATTTGTGTTTGTAGATGTAACGCTTGACCCAAACAACCTTTCGCAGCCCGGGATTGTAACCGACAGTATTCTTTTCAACACCAACGGAACGATTCAAGATGTTGATTTGGCAGCCTTTGGTTGGGATGCGGACTTTACATACCCTACGGTTTTCAACAATCCAATTGGTCCTTACACCTTTTTGCCATGCGATATTACTTGGACAGCTATTGAACCGCATGTAATTTATGGTTGGGCCGTGGTGCCAGATGGTTGTACTCTTACGATTGAGGCAGGTACAAACGTATACAGCCATCAGAATTCAGGAATTATTGTGGATGAAGGCGGAACGCTTATAGTGAATGGCACTCCGCTTAATCCCGTCACATTTGCAGGAGATAGACTGGACGATTTTTATGAAGACCAGGCAGGAGAATGGAATGCAATCTGGTTATTCGAAGGAAGTGTAAACAACGAGATCCATGGCGCAATTGTCAAAAATGGCAGCTTTGGGATACAGGTCGACAAGCCTCCTTACAACACCAACCCAAACCTAATCGTAACCAACACTGTCGTTCGAAATATGGCAGGTGGTTGCTTGTTTTCTAATGGAGCAACCATAGAGGCATATAACTGTGTGTTTGGAAATGGCGGACAGTTTTCTGCTTATCTCGCTCAAGGTGGGGACTACCAATTCTATCATTGCACATTTGCTAATTATTGGGTCAATGGCAATCGACAAACGCCTGCGGTACTTCTAAATAATTGGGGAGAAAATTCAGACGGAGCGATAGAAACTTTCGACTTAAACAGAAGCTACTTTGGTAATTGTATCGTTTACGGAAACAACCAAACGGAAGTAGGAATTGATAGAAACAGCGCTTCTGAATTCAACTTTGAGTTTGACCATTGCTTGTTGAAAGTTGATTTGAACGACCAAGAAGGCGTTAACGTGAGTAATCTTGCAGAATTTCATGACATCGTTTATAACGGAGACCCAGAGTTCGTAGATGCAACTGAAGAAATATTTGAACTCGACTCTTCTATTTCGGCTGCTTTTGATGCCGGTGACATCAGCATAACCAATGTAGATTTTGGTATTCTGGGAACTGATGTCTTAGGTAATTCTAGACCATTTGGCTCCAATCCTGATTTAGGAGCTTACGAGCGTCAAGAGTAAGAACATCTCTATATTTGGCGGCACAGCCCCGTCATTGAAAAACCTTGTTTTAAATAGCCTTCACTCTCTTGGTGTTTCATCGCTATTACGTAGTGGAAAAAAACATCAGCTTACGGTGCTCAGCTTGCACAGAGTTTCTAACGAGAGAAATACCTTCTGGAATCCTATTAAGCCTGAAACGTTTGATCAACTTCTAGCCTATTTAAAGAAAAACTATCGGGTTATTTCGTTTAGCAATATCCAAATAATCCCCTCATTGCCTAAAGGGAAACCATTTGTCATTTTAAGTTTTGATGATGGTTATTACGACTTCTACGAGCACGCCTTGCCCCTACTTGTAAAACATGATTTACCCTGTAATCACAATATTGTCAATGAATGCGCAGAAAGCAACCAAACGATTTGGACGGAAAGATTAAATATTCTCTTTGAGCATCATTTCAAAAATTCTATTCCGTTAACTATTGAGTTTTCCAATGTAAGGAGGTCTCTTGCGGATTTTGGAGGTTCTTGGATGCACTTTTACTTGGAAGTATTCAAAGCTCTGCTAAACATCCCTCGCGAACAGCGCGAAGTCATTCTATCTCAAATTGAATCAAAGGTTGAAGTCGACACGTCATGCCGAATGATGAATTGGGAGGAAATAAAAGACTGCACAGCCAATAAAGTTGAACTCGGAAGCCATACATATTCTCATGATTCACTTGGTACAATTAAGGATTCGACTCAGCTTGGAAAGGAAATATTACAAGGCAAATTAGAGGCCGAAAAAAAACTAGGAGAGCCATTGAAAATTCTTGCCCTTCCTAACGGACAAACCGGCCAATTGGCAGACGAGGTAATTCAAAACTCGGATTACGAATATGTTTTGTACGTAGATGATGCGCTCAATCAGCTTCCTTTGTTAATGAAAGATGGACCAGTTCCGATTTCAAGGATAAATTTGGTAGACGAGCCATTTCCGCAAATGGTATTGCGTTTAGAACAGTTTCATACTAAACTGAGGAAGTATGTCAGAAATTAAGAACAAGTACGTAAAGAGAGCCGAGGATTTTTCCTATGACATCAGACGCATTGGACCAGAGGATTTTTCTGTGCTTATTCCTCTGATGCAAGACTGCTTTGGAATGGATGTGGACATCGAATATTTCAGATGGAAATTCACGCAAAACCCTGCTGGCAGTTTTATTGGTTTTGTAGCCATAGATGGATTCACTAAAGAAGCGGGTGCGTATTATGGGGTTATTCCCCAAGTTTTTGAATTGGATGGTGTAGAAACAACCATTTATCAGTCTTGCGATACCATGACCCATTCTGCTCATAGGCGTAGAGGTTTGTTCCGAAAATTAGCCATGCGTACTTATGAAGAACTTGAAAACGAAGACAAGCTTTTTGCAATCGGTTTTGGAGGCGGACAATCAACTCCTGGTTTTATCAAATTTGGCTGGCAAAGAGTTTTTGATTTCCGTTATTATTTCAGACCGGCTTTATTCTGCAAATTCAACAGGGCAAACGCAGAAGAACGAAAACAAGTTAGTGTGAGCAAAGCTGCTGCCGCTCTTGACGCTGGTCTTGATGTAAGCAAAAAAGGAAACGCTGGTAAAGCCAAGGGCCTTCGTTCTCAGGAGCAAATTAAATGGCGGTTAAGCAATCCCAATAAAGAGTATTTGACACTACGATTAAGGACAGATGAAGCCAGCTACGTCATATTCTCCATTAGCGGAGATAAAATGATAATCTTCGATTTCTTCTTTAAAGTTCCTGAAAGCGGCAAAACGCTTATTAGATTTTTAAATGACGAAGCCGCTTCTAAACAATTCAAGGGTATTATTTCCTTTTGTCAGGAGAATTCAAACGACTCTAAAACACTTAAAAGCCTTGGTTTCATTAACAATCCGTTCAGTTTTGGACCATTAAACGAACGGGTTCCTTTCATTCAGTTTAGTAATGAAGAAAACATGGAGAAGTATAAGAATGCTTCTGACTGGCTAGTAACTACTTACGATCACGATTCGCTTTAAGAACAAATAATTGAAGAAGGCCTTAATCCTTGCTTACGATTTTCCACCGTTCAATTCCATCGGAGCGCAGCGACCTTATTCTTGGCTTAAATATTTTCGGGAATTTGGATTGGATCCTATTGTTGTAACCCGTCATTGGGATATTGAGATTACTGGCCCAGACGACTGCAACCTGCCGAGCAAGCACATTAGAGTAACGGAAGAAACCAATCAATACGGGAAAATTATCCGTGCACCTTTCTTCCCCAGCCTTCGGGATAGGCTAATTTCTAAAACGGACCTGCCAACTGTCTTGTTTAGAAAAGGGCTGTCTGTTTGGCAATTACTGACAGAGCATTTTATTGCTTCTTCAGATAACAAACGCCCCATTCTTGAAGCTGCTAAAGCATATCTCAAGAACAACGATGTTGATGTAATTATAGCCTGTGGCGAACCATTCGTTCTCTTTAGGTATGCAGCAGAGTTAAGCCAAGAATTCAAAACGCCTTGGGTTGGAGATTACCGAGATGGTTGGAGTACAAATTACCGTTGGGATGATGCCAAATTTTACGGGTTAATTCAGAAATCTGTTCAGAAAAAAGTTGAAAAACAAGTAACAGCTACAGCAAGTTTATTAACTACGGCAGCTCCAAGTTTCTCCGAACGATTATCTGCACTAACAGGTAGAAAAGTTGCGGATATTCCGGTTGTATACAATGGCTATTTCGAGGATAAATTTGTTGGGTTGGAAAAGGTTTCACTCAAAAAAACCTTCAGCATTACTCACGCAGGAACGCTCTATTATTTTCAGCGGGTTGAGACATTTTTAGCTGGCCTAAACCTATTTATGAATCAAAAT
>JBLHEU010000234.1:0-4669 GCA_047614525.1 Bacteroidia bacterium
GTGCTTCGTTTGCTTCTCCCCAGACCTCAGTAAAACCAATATTATGGATGCCTCCAACAAATGCATTGTCCGGATAAACATCAAAAAGTGAGTACATATTTACCACCGCTTTTACTGCGGAGTGTTTCTGAATGGCGGCAAACTCAGAAGTTGTTCCACTGTACGAAACTCCTGCCACTCCTATTATTCCATCGCTCCAAGATTGAGCTACAATGTGATCTATAATTTCGGTCATATCATCGCGTTCTTCTTGGGTCCAAGGATGTGCTCTTGATCCTGTTGAAGCACCAGAGCCACGCGAGTCTACACTCACCAAAACATATCCGTTTGAAATCAGCTCTTTAAAGAACTTACCTAGCGGTCCGTTAGGTGCTTTACTCAACCACTTATACGGCCATTTCAATCCAAAATCTCGCCAATAGCGCCATTGATGCAGAATGGTTGGGAACTTGCCATGATGTCCCTTTTTAACCTTAGGAACATATACATCGACAGCTATTTTGACACTATCACGCATAACTAAGTAGTAGCTATCGCGTGTATACTTCTTGTATTTGGCGTTCTTCTCCCAATCATATTTTGCGGGAGATTCTTGATTAACATCTGACGCCACATAACCTTTCGGATCTTTGTACTGTGCTTGCGCGAAAAGAAAGGAAAAAAGGAAAAAGGTGAAAAGGGCTGCTCTAAGCATTGTTGGGGTTTGAGTTGCAAAAATAAGCCGAGAGATGCTTATTGCCCGAGTCATTTTGGGGGAAGAGAAAAGAAATTACTTTTCTACATCTTCCCAGTAAGTAACCTGCTCCTCTCTATTTACGCTAATTCGTGCTTGTTCTCCGTAGTATTCTACTTTCCCAAAAATGCAAATTTGCCTCCCTAGAAATTCTTTTTCTGGGTCGTAGCTAAAATTGTTCTGATTGTTTTTCCAGATAGTAGCATAGAAGAAGTTCCGCGGGTATTTCTGGTCGAAATTGAGGTAGATGGCTTCCTTTTTCGACCGCTTGGTGGCCACAACGGTTCCGCAGATATTTACTTTTTCACCCGTTTTATATTTAGACTGAAGTGTATTGAAATAACCTTTTGGCAAAGGGGCTTTTAGAGGCGCAACCTCTCCAAATTCGTCATTAGATTCATGTACCCAGTCATCAAAAAAATTCATGGCTTCCAACTTGGTCTCTTCATTATCTTTTAACGAACTGAAAAAGTCTAACCCCGTTAGCTTTTCAATTTCATCTACCGTTGTTGTATAACCAGCCACTGGATAAGCACAATGCTCATTTGACATTAAAAACGCAATGGCTTTGTGCTCATCTCCATCTAGGTCTAAAACAATTTTATAGAACTGCTCTGGGATAGAAACTTTGTTGATTCCTTGCTGTTTTAAGCCGTTTTTAAGAACCGGTCCTGTAACCACATAAACTGACTCTGTAAAGTCGATAACATAGGTTCGAACCCACGCTTCTAGCTCTGCCCAGCGCTCTCGGTTAAACTCGGGCTTTTGAGGACTCATATTACTATAGAAATAACTCTCGCTAAGTGCTTTTTGACTCCAACGAAAATCCGCAGACGGAGCGAGGTGTCCTCGGTCATAACCAAATCCATCGTATTCAATCTCGCCATCTTCGGCAACCGACTTTAGAAAGAAATCTTCTTCTTGTGAAGAACCCGTTTCAACTAACGAATCAACCCGGAAGTCATTTGTTCTAGAAACGTTGGCAAACTCAACTTCAGGAATAACCATATGCTGAACCCAGGCCGCCTGTTCGTCTGGTTCTGAATACCCCAAAGTCATGGCAATGTGCTTAATAGGCTGAATTTTATCCTCCGATTTAGGATAACCCAACACATCTAGTTTTTCTTGAATCCAAATCAGCCTTAACCCCTCGAGATCCGTTACTAGTTTATCCGATTCAACTTTGAGACTGGCCACCCTCTTCTCCTTATCGCTAATCTTTTGGGTTGTGTTCTGCGCATTAACAGAATGCACCATGATCAGTAGTACCAGCGGTAATAATTTTCGCATGGCCAAATATCGTAATATGCGTAGGCTTGATGCGAAACACGTGTTAAATTTTCCCTACGTGAACTACGTAATTGCTCTTCGAAACAAGTTTACTGGGTAGCAACCTTCTTAGATAGTGCATGCACCATACTGTGTAGCCGTCTTTACAACGGTAAAACGTTTGAAAAACTTGGAACCGTGACCCTCATTCGGAAGCAAACAATCCCCATCTTAGAAGTCGGATGGAAAGCATAGAAATTACAGAAATGGCTGCGCTAGCAGCACGGTTTGTAAACAGTACAAATCGTCATGTTTTCTTGACCGGAAAAGCAGGTACAGGAAAGACAACGTTTCTGAGAAGCCTGGCTGATTCTACACATAAAAGCCATGTTATTTTGGCGCCAACTGGTATTGCCGCGCTTAACGCAAATGGCGTTACAATCCACTCTCAGTTTCTACTTCCATTCGGTACGTTTCTACCAGATAGAAACCTCCCAATGGATCTTCCAGGTGGGACTAATTTCTACACTCAGCAAACACTTGTTAGAAGACATCCACTTAACGCGAAAAGAAGAGATGTACTCAGAAACGTTGATCTTCTAATTATTGATGAGGTTAGTATGCTTCGCGCAGATTTATTGGACGCCATTGATGCTAGAATGCGTTTCGTAAAACGAAATTATCAGATGCCTTTTGGTGGTGTTCAACTGTTAATGATTGGCGACATGTACCAACTCCCTCCAATTGTTAAAGACCACGAATGGAGCAAAATGCGTGAATATTATGCCAGCCAACATTTCTTTGAGGCGCGTTCTCTAAAAGAAAGCGGTTTCGTTTATGTTGAGTTGGATAAAATCTTCAGGCAGCAAGACAATTCGTTTATCTCCATTCTCAACAATCTGAGGAATAATGTTGTAACCGAGGCAGACATCGTTAAGCTAAACGAGCATTATCGAGAAGATAAAGATGTTCCAACAGACATTATTACGCTAACCACTCATAATCGCAAAGCAGATACTATTAATCGTTCAGCACTAGATAGACTTGAAGGAGAAAACTACTTTTTTCAAGCCGATGTTAAAGATGAGTTTCCTGACCATATTTTCCCCGTTTCAGAAACCCTAGAGTTGAAAAAGGGTGCGCGTGTAATGTTTGTAAAAAACGATGCCGAGGGAGAGGCCTACTACAACGGAAAGCTGGCAACCATTACTTCCATAAACGAGCATGAAATTGAAGTTGTGATGGACGGTTCTAAAGCTCCTTATAAGTTGAAACAGGAGAAATGGGAGAACAAAAAGTACACAGTTAACGAAACCGTAAAAGATATTGAAGAAGAGGTGGTTGGCGAATTTCGTCAGTACCCAATAAAATTGGCTTGGGCCATTACCGTTCACAAAAGCCAAGGCCTTACGTTTGAAAAAGCAGTTATTGATGTAGGACAAGCATTTGCACCTGGTCAGGTTTATGTTGCTCTATCTAGACTAACTTCGTTGTCTGGATTGGTTCTCAGAACCAAAATTAACCCAAGTGTGGTTTCTACAGATAAACAGGTGGTAGAGTTTTCCAAAACCAAAGATCAACAAGCGCCTCTTTCTGGTGTGCTTGAAAACGAGCAACGTAATTACCTTTCAAGCTTACTGGGTTCTACTTTCGACTTTTCTGAAGCGGTTCAGGTAATTCAGAGAATTCTTCAGAAACACGATACTGTTGGGCAGTTTGAAGACCCAGAAATGCGCTCTGCTTTAGATGTTCTTTCAGATAATCTGAATTCGCAAAGCGGTAATACAAAGAAGTTTGTTCAGGAATTACGTTTCTGCTTACAGGAAAACGACCACCAACGCTTGTACGCTCGCTTAGAAAAGGGAGGAAAATACTACATCAAATTTGTTGAGGAAAACCTCCGCTTATTACTTAAGCATTTAGAAGAAGTAAAGCAGTTTTCTCGAACAAAAACTTACCATACGGCTCTTACCGAAATCGACCTAATTCTAATGAAGAAATGGGAGCAGATGGATAAAGCAAAGGATGTTGCCGAAAGTATTATTGAGGGCAAAGACATTAAGGTGAATTTGGAACGAGATATGGAAAGAGGCCTTGTTCGGAAGAGACTAACTTCTGATGCCACAAAAGCGGCTGATGAAAATCCGAAAAACAAAAAAACAAAAACGGGGAAAACCAGAAAAAAGAAAGACCCGAATGCGCCTAAGGCTGAAAAGGGAGCTACGTATAAAGTGACTTACGGCCTAGCAAAAGATGGTTTATCTGTTGCTGAAATTGCTGAAAAACGTAGTCTCGTAACCACAACGGTTGAAGGACATATTGCTCGTGGTATTCAAGAGAAGGAACTGACGATTGACAAGTTCATGGATGAGGATGACCGTGAAACCATTGAGCAGTCGTTAAAGGATAATCCTGAAGGTAATTCGGCAACCGTTTATGGTAAGTTGAGCGGTAAATATACTTACGGCCAAATACGGATGGTGCAGGCGCATTTGGGAATAATGTCGAAGTAGAGACGTGATGCTTTGATCTAGTTTTATCAATGCAATTTCTTTGAATTTCTCAACCGTTTCATCCAAATGTGTAGGGCTCATTCCATAACCAGCCAAGTGTGCAAATACATTCTGTTTGCTCGGTGTGAATACGCTGAAGCATTTGCAAAGAACC
>JBLHEU010000235.1:0-4669 GCA_047614525.1 Bacteroidia bacterium
AAGCGATAAGTTTGGTTCTGATGTAAACGTTCGTGCAGTAATTGAAAGCGCAATGGAAGAGCAGTCTTATGCAGTCCTTGGAGCGGCTCTTAAAGGAATTGGTTCTTATGACGAAAAGAAAGGGTTAAAAATGGCAAAAGCCATTGAAGCTGATGCAAGTGGTTCACTTATTTCTGCTATTGCCACACTGTATTCGCAAAAAGGCGGCCCAGAGCAATTACCATTTTTCGAATCTGCTATTGATAAAATCGCTGATCCTAATAGCAAATACCTCTTCGTTCAAATATTAGGAAAATACCTACTTAAACAAGACGCTACAACGCAGACAAAAGGACTGGATATGCTTAACAATCTTGCGCTTAACGAAGGTGCTTGGTGGATGAGGCTTTCCGCAATCCAAGTGTTAATGGGTTTAAAACAATCTGCTGAATTGGAAGATTCTGATGCTGCTCGTTCTGTTGTAAGCAGAATAGCCGGAATCATGGTCGAGATAAAAGCAACGGAATCGAACGACATGATTAAAGGGATGATAGGCGAATAAGCCTTGAACTTGCCACAAAAAAGAGGCTTTCAAGTTAGGTCGTGCTGTGAGGATTCACACCATTACAGACGATGACAACACAAGAAATTTTACGGGGCCTTAGCTGAATGCTGTTGAGTTAAATACCATAGTGGGGCTACTTGATAGGTGGCGCGGGGAGTTTGGGGTGAAAAAACGGCTTGGGCCCGCCTTCAGCAACTCAACTATTAAAAAAGCCAAATCCGCTTAGAGAAGCGGGCTTTACAAGCGTTATTAGAAGAGTGGAAGGACGATAATCAACAAGTTGAATCTGTTTAATTGGTTTCAAAACAGCCCTATTGAAGCCCCGCTAATTTCGATTTAATATCCTCATCGAGTGGGAAGATGACTCTAGCCGATAAGATGACATTCCTTGCTGAATCGACATAAGCATCCGCTATTAGCTTATCGATATAATATACGAGCGCTCCTTTTAAAAGAGGTGAGCTTATTGGGTCTGGTTTGTACTCCAGGTTTCTGTAGTTCTTTTCCAATACAGGAAAACTAGCGGTAATCGCTTTCTCGGCTTCAAAATCAGCATTCTGACGTAAGTCTGTAACTCCTTTTACGAACAAAACATTTGGGTCTTCAGGATCAAACTTCAGAATCTGTTTGTATGTGTAAAGTGCTTTCCTGTAATTCTCTTCTTCCTCATACTCCTGTGCATAGGCAACTCCTTCCGTCTTCATGGTTAAGAAGTACTCAGAATTGTTCTCTACAATGTTTCCATTCTTGTCTTTCTGTACGGCCTTGCCCGCATATTTAAGTGCATCTCTCAAAGCAGATTTAAATCTAGATTGCAGCTTTTCATCGTCAGAAGTATGAATAGCATAATGGCACATGGAAGCCCATAAATAAGGTTCTGGTTTCTTCCTGTGCTTGTCATTATCAATTAGAGACTCCGCAGATTCTAAAGCAGACTCGTAACTACCCTTTTCGTATTTTTTGGCAACCTTATCAAATTCTGGGTTGGCTACTTGACTGAATCCTAGAGAACAAAAAAGCGCAAAAAGGGTGGTTAGAGTAATGTGTTTCATTTGGTTAAAATCAGGCGCTCGCTAGTAGCGTATTTTCCGTTGTTTGCCTGCACCGTGTACAAACCAGATGCCAAACCTGAAAAGTCTACCTGAGTATTAAGGCTGGTAACCAGTCCATTAGTAATAACACGTCCAGTAAAATCAACAACCCTATATTCAGCGCCTCTCATTTCCCTCGGAAAAGAAATAGTGGTGAGACCATTACTTGGGTTAGGGTAAATTTTGGTTTCAACATTTATGATGGCGTCTTCAATTCCTGTCGGAGAATAGCTTGCGTTTTTAAGCTCAACGATAGAGTGCGTAAAAGGCGCTGTGTTTGCCCAAGAACCACCGCTTGTTGCCAAGAAAACACGTCCGTCAGGAGCTACAAGAATATCTCTTAGTCTTTGAAAAGTGTTTTGAAACCAAATGGTTTCGCTAATAACACTAGTGCCTGCCATATCCACTTCAATTTCCTTCAAGTGCTGGTTCTTTAATACAGTCATCAACATTTTACCATCCCATTCTGGGATTGCTGGATGATCGTACCACACTAAGTCAGAAGGCGCAATAGTTGCGTTTTCACTCCAAATGGCAATAGGGTCTTCGTAATTACTAACTCCAGCACACCATGAAGTTTCCCAGCCTTGGTTACAAAAGCCTTCAACTTCCGGCCAACCGTAATTTTTTCCTGGGATGATAATATTAAACTCATCGTTTGTTGTTGGACCGTGTTCTGAGCTATAAAGAATTCCGTTAGGCGCTAAAACTAGGCCTTGAGCATTTCTGTGACCCAAAGTATATACGTAGCTATTAGCGCCAAATGGGTTATCCGCTGGGATTGAACCATCAAGGTTCATCCTTAGAACTTTACCGTTCAGTTCATCCAAATCCTGTGGGAGAGTATTCTCTTCACGAACATCACCTGTAGTGGCAAGCATGGTATTATCAGGCAAAATCAATAGTCTACATCCAATGTGCGTACTATATCCTTCGATATCATCAAGTAAAGTCATCGGGGAGCTTAATGTATTGCTGCCGCTGTCGTATGTGTAACGGACAATTCGCTCCTTTACACCTCCGCTAGAATAAGTGTAAGCTAAATAAACGTAACCGTTTATTTCAAAATCTGGGTCAAGCTGAAGTCCAAGGAGACCTGCTTCAGATTGGTCATAAACCGTACTGCTTAGGTCTAGAACAATTGCCTTATCCCCTGTTTCAGGGTTCAGTCTGCTAACCCTTCCAGAGCGTTCGGTCATCCAAATAAAGTCGTCTGGGCCCCATTGAATCTCCCACGGAATATCAATTCCATTATTTGAATTAGTTCCTTGAAAAACCACTCGAACATCGAGTGTAGTGCCTCCAACTGCGACTGTACTAGGTTGAGCAAAGGCAACTACAGAAGAAAAAATTGAGAGAACTGAAATTAGAGTAAAGCGTTTCATCATGTTTTTAGATTGTAGTTCAAATATAAAGTCTTGTTACGTGAAACCCGCACCTTACCATGGGTTGGTGGCCCAAACGGTCACTTCTGGTACAAAACCACGGTCATCCATTTTAAGCTGTGAAATAATCACATCTGCAATTTCTTCGGGGCGAAGTTTATTGCTCTCCTCTGGTCTACTATCTCCATCAGGATTACCGAATGCCGTGGTTACTTCTGATGGATTAACATGCATTACTCTAACGTTAAATGGTCTCAAGTCCGCTTGCCAACATTGGCTCAAACCCCTCAAGGCAAACTTACTTGAAGCATAAATACTTCCCTTGCCAAAACCCTTAACAGAAGCGGTAGAGCCGATGTTAACTATGCTTCCGTGCTTCTGTTTCTTGAAAATCTTGGCTGCTTCTTGGCCCATCATTGCAGCTCCAAAAACATTGGTTTGGTAGACACTCATCATATCTTCCATACTGAGATCTCCAATTTCGGCCCAGCCGGCTCCAAAACCAGCATTGTTGATTAAGATATCCAATCCATCTCCAGTCGCTTCAATTTTTGAGAATACTGCATCTACATCACTCTGCAAAGAAACGTCTGACTGAATACCGATGGCTCCAATTTCAGCCGCAGCAGTTGTTAGACGTTGTTCATTTCTACCTGTTATGTAAACTTTTGCTCCTTCTTCAATCAGTTGGCGAGCAATTTCTTTCCCAATCCCGTTGCTTCCACCGGAAACAAGGGCAATCTTGTTGTTTAAATTCATCTAAATTAAATCGAAAAACGTGCCTTATTGTTCAATTTGAACACGAGAAAAATCGCGGTAGCCCATAAAGTTGCTTCCAAAGCCTTTCAGGTTAGCGTTAAAAAAGCAGTAAGACTCGTACCCAGCAGATTCTGTTTCTCGCTGCATAACATACTTTGGGGTTTTACCTGAAAAATTAGTCATCTGTTCTTCTAGAGTTTGCCGTACGGGGTCTAAATACAAGCCAGAAACGACATCTAAGTCCCCTTCGAAAAAAGTGTTTAGCTGCTCTTGTTTAGTGGGAATGTTCTTAAAAATGATTGAATCGACATAAGGAAAGTTATTCCCAAAGGCATCGTGCAAAAAGAAGTTTTTGTTTCTACTTAGAACCAGTTCTCCCTGATTGGAAACGTATTGATACGGTCCTGCCCCAATCTTGCAATCTGGACCATATTTGGCGTACGCCTTTTCAGAAATAACGGCTGTAGAGGGCTGTGCAAGTACAAACAAAAACGACTCATCGGGCTTGTCTAATTCAATCCTCAACGTATAGTCATCAATAACTTGAACACCTAAAACCTGACTAGCCTCGCCAGAGTTGAAAGCATTTGCTCCGGTGACCCTATTCTTGAAAGTGGTTTCAAAAGCATCGTTATTCTCATTCCCACACAAAAGTTCAAACGTATACTTGAAGTCATTGGCTGTTATCTCGCGACTTGCTCCGGCAAAACATTCATCATCATGAAATTCTGCACCTATTCTTAAATTGAAGACAAACGAGGTTTTCTTGTCGTCAACGGACCAGCTTTCTGCAGCTCCAGGAATGACCTTAAGTGACTGTGGGTCTAAGTTTAGCAAACCGCAATGTAAATGAGTTCCAATTTCTGACGACACCGCACTCGTGATCATGC
>JBLHEU010000236.1:0-4583 GCA_047614525.1 Bacteroidia bacterium
ACATTTGTCTGAGAAATGTTGAGTTGCAAATTGTCTACAACAGGGTTTGGATAAACGAATAAGTTTTCTCCTAACTCATCTTCAATTCCTAAGATGTTGAACTCGCAATTATTGTAAGTGGGTTTTACGGTAGAAGTGTCAATTACAATGTTCTCATCACCTGGCAAATAAACGGTATAAGCAAAGTAGATGAGAAACATCTCATCTGTGGTGGCTTCACCCAAGAAAACCCACTGTGGAGGGTCGCTTGGTTGGTTGGGGTTACTGGCAGTATTATCGTAGCTGGCTTCTCCATATAATGTAGAGTTGGCTGGAATCTTAATCGGCTGTCGGAATTGATAAAAACCTTGGTAATGGAAATCCCATTCTGGAATGTCAAACAGCGGCACGGTTTCATTAGTTGGAGTAATTGCAAATGATTTTATAGATTTTCCGAGCAGATGCATATGTGGACCAACAGCCAATAAAGTCACATCTACATTCGGAACTTGAAATTCATTATGAAACGAGCTTACTTCATTTGGAGGAATAATGAGCGGGCCATCCGTTAGTGTGTAAGAATCTTCCAAAACTGAGGAAAAGGATACTTCTCTGGTGAAGGAGTCTCCGACAAATAAATCGAAGTTGATTATGGTTTGGTCAACCTGTCCACCAGTACCACCTGGGTAATGCAATTGTAGAATAATGTTGGTTCCTGGTAGAAGTTTCACACCCATATTGGCAGGATAGAAGAAGGTTTGTTCGCCTGGCACCCAAAGTCCAATTAATTGCGATGATTCGCTTCCGGTACCACCAAAACCAGTATAGCCAGGGTTTGGGTCTGCGGCATCTAACTGTGCTGGAATATTAGAAGTATCGGCAAATACAAGTAGGTGGTGAACCATTTCTGGATTGCCGGGGATAACTTCAAACCCGCCTATAAACATCTCTTCTGTCAACCCAGAAGGAACTACAAAACATTGATAGAGGTCCTCGGTATTCTCGAAGTTGGTGAAAGGCTGCATCTCAATAACCAAATCTGGGCTGGTTATTATCTCCGTTCCGTCATACATTGGCGCCATTGGCGGAGTGCCTGACCCTTCTGGTGTACCATTATTTACCCAATCGTTAATAATATCAATCTCTTCTTGCGTTAAAACTCTTTCGTGAGCTAGATGGGTGTAATCTGGGTTTGGTGGCCATGGCGGCATACTGCCTGCGTTAATGGCTCCCTGAACGCCAATTGCCGCATTGGCGGCATCGGTATAAGTCATCAAAGAAAACGGAGCAATACCGCCATCATGATGACAAGGCGTACAATTGGTAAAAAGAATGCAGGCTACATTATCGTTGTAGGTTGGTATTTGTGCCTCGCTTAAAAAGAAAACAAGAAAAAGAGGTAGTAGTGTGGAAATTTTCTTCATAATTGATGGTTTTCTGTTTTGCGATAGAATTGTCAAAAAGTTTACTGTTACCCTAAAAGTAGATTCTAAAAATCAGTTGGCACAACAATTGTCTAACAGTTTCAGTTATATAGGTAGATGAAGAAACTCTACCTAAACCAACTAAAATATTGAAATCATGAAAACCACAGGACAGAACACTTCATTTACTGGAAGAGGAATTGAGCAATTATTGCACGCGATAAGTTTGCCGGAAAGCAAATCAGCTAAAACTGCTGGTACATTTAAAGGAAAGATTGTAAGTGCTAAAACTAGTGCCCGGGTTTTTGGAGTGGTGGTTGAATTAGTAGGAACAGGACTAACTTATATCACATCACCATCAGGGTATTTCAAGATTACTGATGTGCCTGAAGGAATATACTTAGCTAAGTTTTCATTCCCAGGCTTTAAAGAAGTTACTGAGGCTGTAGCAATTCTAAACGGAGAACCGTTGGATGTAACACTCGCACTTGAAGTTGTAGAATAGAATTACCTAGGACCGAAAAGCCCTGTTTGAGAAATCAAACAGGGCTTTTTTTATTGAGTATTTAGTTCTGAAACAAGTTTAGTGTGACGATAAATGACAATAGTTTGGATAAACAAACGGATGGTCATTTTTTATTTCAGTCTAAAAAAATCTCTTTGTTCCTAGGACGATATTTCCCAACTAGTAATCCGCCCTTACTGGTTTCTTCCTGTAATTCTGGCCTATATAATTTGTCCAATAGAAGAATTACAAGTCCAGAATCTACCTGAAGTAATTTTAACGAGTCTATTTTGATAACTGTAGCCCCAACAGTATCAATAAAAAAGTCACGGTCGTCAGTTTCTCCTGGTCCTATTAATCTCAGGTTAGCTGTTTCTCCGCTGTCTAGCGGAGCCATTCCCGCCCAGCTAAAGAAGTTTACGCTATCCGAGTGAAGTAAAGTGTCATCAAGCACAGCTGGATAATCTATGTCTCTTATCTCAATATCGTTTTCAAATGCTTTGCCATCCGTATCAACCCAGTTAAAAGTTGCGGAGGCTTTAAGTCCAGAAAATTCAGATTCATAATGCGCTTCGTCAGAATTCCAATTCATTTCAGCACCATCAACCATCACGGTGCTCGGGTCAGAAAGCTCCAGTTTTGTACCTATTTCAGTAGAAAAGTGAAAGGTAGCGGTAGCATAGGTCTTGTCGGTATTTTGGTCGTAAAATAGCTCGTAGTACGTCCATATTTTGTCTTGGTCAACAAGTTTTGAAACTTCCTTTTTGCAGGCCGAAAAGGCTGCAACTACCACGAGTAGGATTACGATTTTTTTCAACACGTTTGTGTGATATTAAATATTACGGTTAGATAGAACGCCTATAACTGGAATCAAATTCAATCCAGATGAACCACAAAGTTGTGATTTTTACTTAAAAGTGAGGCAGGAAGAACTATTACATGTTGATATTGTAGTGTTCCGAATACCGTTATGTGCCTAAATGGCGAGCCAACCTATTTGTATTAAACAATACAATCAGTATTAATTCATCGAAAAGGAACTCAAAGACTCACGTTGAAATATTACTTTCAGCATTGATTTTACGACTTGAACCAATCAAAATATAAATGAAAGCAATTTACAAATCAGTAACGGCAATAGCTGTTTGTCGCCTTTTGGCATCCTCGGTTATTGCTCAAGTATCATTTACCAATCAAGTTTCCAATCTTACAGATTCAACACATTATAGCGGTGTTACTGTAACGGTTAATGATGTAAACAATGATGGCCTTGATGATATTGTAATCCTTGATGACGCTCGGAATCTGAAAATAGAATTCCAAAATATGGATGGGGTTTGGACTTCCATGGACGGAGGTGAAATGGATGATGGTAATGCTTGGGGTATGGCTGTTGGTGACGCAACCAATAATGGTCATAGCGATGTTTTCTCAGGGCTTTTTGGCGGAAGACCAGATTACGCCAAAGCGAACGGTTCTGGCAGTGCTTACACAATTTCTGAACTACCAACTTATGGTTTGGCAACACAATGCGTGAATCTTGCAGATATGGATAACGATGGTTACATCGACTTCTTTTCCTGTGGAGATACTGGGCCAAGTGGAATTTGGAAAAATGATGGTAATGGTGATTTTACTTATTCTGGTGATGATATTATACCTATGACCCCAACTGGGGAATGGGATGGTTCTGGAAATTATGGGTCAACGTTTACAGATTATGATCTTGATGGCGATTTGGACCTTTATATCACACATTGTAGACAAGGTGTAAGTTCTTCTTCCGATGAGAGAAGAATTAACCAGATGTTTGTTAATGATGGGGCAGGAAATTATGCTGAAGATTTCACTAATGTGAATCAACTTAGAATTGGTGCACAGTCTTGGACAACTGATTTTCAAGACATGGATAATGATGGTGATTTTGATGCTTTCATAACTAACCATGATGTTGACAACATGCTGCTGAGAAATGATGATGGTGTGTTTAACGACATTTTCTCTGGTAGCGGATTAGACATGACTGTTGGAACCCCTATTCAAGGTCTAATGAGAGACTTTGACAATGATATGTACGTAGATGTAATCGTTACCGGTTCTGGCGGAACCACGTACGCTTACTACAAAAACAACGGAGATAATACATTCACAAAAATCAATGGTGTTTTTGGTGGTTCACTTTACAGCATGGCAATTGGAGACCTTAACCACGATGGTTTTATTGACTTGTATGGTTCTTACGCTAGTTTATACACGACACCATCTAGCACCCCAGATGCAGTTTGGATTAATGATGGAAACGATAACAACTGGTTAGCAGTTGATCTTGAAGGAACTATTTCAAATAGAAGCGCAATTGGTGCAGTAGCTCGTATGTATGGTCCGTGGGGAATGCAGGTAAGAGAAGTTAGATCTGGTGAAAGCTATGGTATCTGTAACTCTTTGATTAACTATTTCGGATTAGCTCAGAATACACAAATTGATAGTGTTGTTATTGATTGGCCTTCTGGTATTCATCAGGTAGTTGAGAATCCTTCTCCAAACCAATACCTTACTATAATTGAGAACCAATGTGTGGCTCCAGAAGCGTTTATTACAAGCGCTGGCTCAACATTACTTTGCCAGGGCGAGACGCTTGACCTCGAAGCTACGGTTGGGTCTGGTTACCTATACGA
>JBLHEU010000237.1:0-4574 GCA_047614525.1 Bacteroidia bacterium
ATTTTGCTTCTATTATTCCTTCTATTACAGGAAAGATTGAATTGGTTTATGAAGGAGAGCAAGAAGGCGCTAGCGAAGTAGCAAAGCTTCTGATTGACCAAGCTGTAACCACAGAGTTTGAAAAGCGTTTCCCGAAAATTTCAAAGCTTGAAAAGGAGGGTATAAAAACTGTTTACACAGATGTAATCGAATGGTTTGACAACAACGACATGGTTGAACTCAATTATACGGATAACGATGCTGAATTCAGTTCAAACCTGAACTTAATCAAGCCTTTATCTGACCTAGTAGACGAGCATGTAGGCAAACTCAGTAAAACGGAAAAATTATTCTGCATGGAATTAGTTCTGTGGAGCTTAGCTGTTGGAAATAAACTAGATAGAACTGAAAGTGATAAGGCTTTTATGTTTGATTCACCCGGCATTGGAAAGCTCTTTTTTGGGGATAATTGAAAGTCTCAACTCAGAATAGACGCTGCATTTGAACTATGTAGCATATTGATCAGGCGTTTTCCCTTCCAATCTATTCTAATTGTAGATATGGTTAAGATAGATGGCCCTCCCCATTTTAGGGTTTCTTCTAGTTCGGCAAGGATTCTTAATTCTTCTGCCGATTCCAGAATCAATTCACGCAATCGTAACATCCTGTTTTTACACACAGCGGATAGCGGCCAAATACTGGTTTAAATTCTGCTGGTTGTTTTCAAATTCATTACTCAAAAAAGATATTTCAGTCTAATCAAATGCTATGAAAATCTGTTTATCAGCCACTCTTTAGCGAAATAATATAGAGCGTAGTTGAGTACGAGATTGAAGGGCATCGCTATCATTGAACCAACTAAAAAATGCTTGAACCTTATTGAAGAAAGAGCCAAAGCGTAATTGACAGGTGGCGATACAAAAAGTACCAATCTTAAAATTACTGTTGTTCTAATAGGCTTCGATGTGAGACGCATCATCTGTTTACGAATAAAAGGCTGCTTAATCTCAGACAACACTTCTCCCCCCAACGCACGAGTAAAATAAAAATGGACAGTCATGGCTACAAGGGTGCCCACATAGCCGACCAAAAGCCCTTCAATTGGGTCATATACCATAAACACAATCACTAAAAAGAGTACCCCAGGTATGTTCATTAGGGTGCCGATGATGTAGACCATTATAAATATGAGCACACCAAACCCTCCAGATTTAACAATGAGTTTCGTTAGAAATCCCAGAGAGAAATATTCGCTAAACGAGGAAAAACGTCCAACAGCCATTAGTGCTAATGAAACTGCCAATAGTATTACTAAACGTTGTAAGGCTTTGCTTGACACTATATCTCCAAAATTGGTCTATAAGTTGTAAACTACGTTTTTTTGCGAATTACTTATTCGAAGCTTCTTGTCGAGCTATCAACAATTGGTTGATTATTACTTCATGAAATCAGTTATTCTAATAGTTTTGTGACCCCTGTAAAACAACCGAAATTATGGCTAAAGAATATATGAGCATGCGCAATTTGCGCTTCCAGCTTCACGAGGTATTAAACGTGGCACAATTAACGAAATACAACCGTTACTCCGAGCATTCTAGAGATGGGTTTGACATGATGCTTGATTCGGCCAAGCAACTCTCAGACAATCTTCTTTTTCCGATATACACGGAAATGGACGAGAAGAAGCCTGAAATGGTCGATGGCACTGTACGTGTTCATCCTGATGTCAAGAATATCATGAAGGAGATGGGTGAGGCTGGTTGGATTGTTGCCCAAGAAGATTTTGAGCACGGTGGACAACAAATGCCCTCCGTTGTTTACAGCGCAGCCAACTTTATATTCCATGCGGCAAACACTTCTGCTGCTTCCTATTTTGGTTTAACCATGGGCGCTGCTGAGCTTATTTCTGCCTTTGGTTCCAAAGAACTGCAAGAGACCTATATGACTAAAATGTTTGCTGGCGAATGGCAGGGAACAATGGCCTTAACGGAGCCTCACGCTGGAAGTTCCTTGGGCGATATCTATACAACAGCCTCCGAAGTTGGCGATGGTTCTTATAAAATTAAAGGACATAAAATTTACATCTCTGCGGGTGACCACGATGGTGTTGAAAACGTGGTTCACTTGATGCTTGCCAAAATTGATGGCGGACCAGTTGGATCTAAAGGAATCTCTCTTTTTGTTGTTCCAAAGCATAGACCAGAAAACGGAACATTGGTTAACAATGATGTTTTTACAGCTGGTTTCGAAGCAAAAATGGGAATGAAAGGTTGTCCTGTTGCTCACTTAGTTATGGGAGACAATGACAATTGCCTTGGTTGGTTAGTTGGAGAACCGCACAACGGTTTACGCTACATGTTCCAAATGATGAACGGTGCACGAATTAGTGTTGGAATGATGTCTTCAGCTCTTTCTTCTGCTGCTTACTATGCCTCATTGGAATACGCCAATGAGCGTCCACAAGGAAGAACGGTTTCCAATCAGGATACGACAAGTCCGATGGAAATGATTATAAACTATGCCGATGTAAAGCGAATGTTGTTGTTCCAGAAATCTACGATGGAAGGAAGTTTGGCGCTAGTTTGTCAGTGTGCGATGTATGCCGATTTGGCTCAAGTGTCAGAAGGAGAAGATAAAGTAAAATACACAATGCTTTTGGATTTGCTTACGCCTATGGCAAAGGGATATCCTTCTGAAATCAGTGTTCAGAGCACGAGCCAAGGAATGCAAGTTTTGGGTGGAGCAGGATTCTGTTCTGATTTTCCATTGCAGCAGCATTACCGAGATACACGTATTAACCCTATTTATGAAGGAACAACAGGTATCCAGGCAATGGACCTTTTGGGAAGAAAAGTGACCATGAAAATGGGAGCTGCGGTAATTGCATTCGGTGGTGAACTTCAGGAAACAATTATGGCTGGAATGGCCGTTGAGTCGTTACAACCATATGCCACCAAATTGGGAGGTTCGGCTCAAAAGTTTCAAGAAGTAACCATGAAATTGATGACTTTGGCACAGAACGAGAAGCCAGAGGTTTTCTTGGCTGATGCCACGCTTTATTTGGAGAATGCTGGAATACTTGCTGTTGCATGGCAATGGTTGAAGCAAGGGTTGGTTATAGAAACTAAACTTGCTGAAAATCCATCAGGAGAAGAATTGAACTTCTATAAAGGCAAGCAAGCAGCATTCGAATATTATTTCGAGTATGAGTTGCCAAAATCAATCGCGCTTACCAAGCGTTTATTAAGTGATTTCAGATTAACACTCGAACTCAAGCCTGAATATTTGAATTGATAATCGAAGGCCGCACAAATTGCGCGGCCTTTTTTAATAAAACAATACATGGCGTACGAACATTTTAAATACTCGGTAGAAAATAAGGTTGCTCACGTAGTCATCAACCGTCCAGAAAAAGTTAATTCTTTTAACGAAACTACTTGGAAGGAACTCAAAGCGATTTTTGAGAAGATTGATAAAACACCTGAAGTTCGTGTTGCCATCCTTTCCGGTGAAGGAAAATTATTCTGCGCGGGTATCGACCTTCAAATGTTGATGTCGGTGAAAAATTTAGAAAACATCGAATGTGCAGGAAGAAGAAGTGAGAATATTTTAAACTTCATTAACGAATTGCAAGATGCAATCAATGCCATTGAAAAATGCTCGAAGCCGGTTCTCGCTGCCGTTCACAACGGCTGTATTGGTGGCGGTGTAGATATTGCTGCAGCTTGCGACTTACGCTATTGCTCTGAAGATGCCTACTTCACTATCAAGGAAATTGACATGGGAATGGTTGCCGACCTTGGTACGCTCCAGCGTTTACCCAAATTTGTAAAACCGGCAGTGGTGGCAGAAATGGCTTTCACAGGGAGGAAAGTTGGTGCCGTTGAAGCAAAAGAAATTGGCTTAGTAAACAATCACTTTACAGATAGGGAAGCTTTGCTTTCTGAAGTTCAGAAACTGGCAGAAACGATTGCTTCAAAATCTCCAATTTCTATTAGAGGGACTAAAGAAATCCTAAGACATACCAGAGATCATTCAGTTGCAGACGGATTGCATCACATGGCCGTTTGGAATTCTGCGATGCTTTTGTCGGATGACCTTACCAAAGCCTTTATGGCAGCGATGAGCAAACAGCTGCCGGAATTCGAGGATTAGTATCAGGGCATTTAAACTAGTACTTGCATATGTACCCAAAACTGAAGTCTTTAGGTTTAGGAAAAGTCCTTATACTGTGTAAATTAGTGCTGTGGAAGAAAGTAAACTAGTCGATTTAGTGCTTGACGAATTGGCATCCACTCGTCAAGCATCTGTGAGTGTAAGGCGCGTATTCAAGAAAAGAGAGATTGATTATACTAACGAACTTATTACTTCAATAGAAAGCATTTTGAAGTCGAGAAGTCTGGTAGCTGAATTAGGCAAAGATTCCAAAGGATACTTGTTATTCTCTCTTTCTGTAACTGGACATGATTTTCTAAAATCTTACGGTAGCTACTCCAAATATCTTCGAGGCATTGAATCCGAGAGTAAAAAAGTTGCTCGCGCAAAAAAGAAAAAGCCATTTCAAACACATAACTCTTCAGATGGAAAGCCCCCTC
>JBLHEU010000238.1:0-4532 GCA_047614525.1 Bacteroidia bacterium
GGAAACTGAGCGGCTTTTTTATTTCCTCTTCTTCTGAAAAAACAGCTTTAGTAAGTCAGAACAATCATTTGCCATCACTCCACTTTTCACTTTCGTTTTGGGATGAAGCAAATCTCCAACGGTTGAGAAACCACGCTTTTCATCGCTTGCCCCAAAAACAACTTGGTCTACTTGGCTCCAGAAAAGTGCTCCAGCGCACATAACACAAGGTTCAAGTGTAACATACACCGTACATCCTTTCAGATACTTTCCGCCAATAAAGTCAGCCGCAGATGTAATGGCTTGCATCTCTGCGTGAGCAGTTACATCGTTTAACATTTCCGTGAGGTTGTGAGCTCTAGCAATCACCCGCTGGTTGGCAACCACAACTACACCAACTGGAACTTCATCCTGATCAAAAGCTTTGTGCGCTTCTTTCAACGCTTCCTTCATAAAACTCTCATCAGAGAATACACTTAACTCCATGCCGCCAAAGAAACTAAATGAATACGGTTTCTAAGGTGTTGATTTTCTTACCTTCGCGCGCTCAAAATCAAGCACAAAATGCATCGTTCACATACTTGCGGAGAATTAAGAGCAGAACACATAAATTCTGAGGTTACATTAAGCGGTTGGGTGCAAAAAGGACGCGACCTTGGTGGAATGACCTTCATTGATCTTCGTGATCGCTATGGAATTACCCAGATTGCTTTCAATATGGAAGTGAACGAAGAGTTGTGTTTAAAAGCTCGTTCTCTTGGCCGCGAATTCGTTATAAAAGTTACTGGAAAAGTTACTGAGCGCGAAAGCAAAAACAGCAAAATGCCAACAGGTGATGTTGAAATTATTGCTTCAAGTTTAGAAGTGCTTAATGCGGCAAAAACTCCACCTTTCACTATAGAAGACAACACCGATGGTGGTGAGGAAATTAGAATGAAATATCGCTATTTGGATCTTAGAAGAGCGAAAATGCGAAGCAACATGGAATTGCGTCACAAGCTTTCTATTGAGACCAGAAAGTTTATGGATGAACAAGGTTTTCTAGAAGTAGAAACGCCTTACCTGATTAAAAGCACACCAGAAGGAGCACGAGATTTTGTTGTGCCATCTAGAATGAATGATGGTCAGTTTTACGCGCTTCCTCAAAGCCCTCAGACCTTCAAGCAATTGCTTATGGTTGCTGGGTTTGATAAATACTACCAGATTGTACGCTGCTTCAGAGATGAAGATTTACGTGCCGACCGTCAGCCAGAATTCACGCAATTAGATTGCGAAATGGCGTTTGTAGAGCAGGAAGACGTTCTAAATATATTTGAAAGTCTTACACGTCACCTTTTCAAAAAAGTTAAAAACGTTGAGCTTGAGCAGTTCCCAAGAATGGAATATGCTGATGCCATGCGCTTGTACGGTTCAGACAAACCCGATATCCGTTTCGGAATGGAATTCGTTGAGTTGAACAATGTGGTTCAAGGAAAAGGTTTTGGAGTGTTTGACAATGCCGAATTGGTAGTCGGGATTAATGTTCCAACCGGTAACTCACTTACTAGAAAGCAGCTTGACAAGCTTACCGCATTTATAAAGCGACCACAAATTGGTGCTACGGGACTGATTTATTGTCGACATAATGAAGATGGCACTTTCAAGAGCTCTGTAGACAAATTCTTTGCTCAGGAAAAACTTGCAGATTGGAGCGGTGCTTTCAAATCTGAAGCTGGTGATTTAATGCTTGTTATGGCGGGAGAAGCCGACAAAGTGAGAAAGCAGCTTTCTGAACTTCGTTTACACGTTGCGGAAGAACGAGGAATGATGAACTCTCAAGAGTTTGCTCCATTATGGGTAGTCAATTTCCCACTTTTAGAATGGGATGAAGACACCAATCGTTTCCATGCCATGCACCATCCGTTTACATCGGCAAACCCAGAAGATTTACATCTAATGGACAAAGAACCGGGCAAGGTTAGAGCTAACGCTTACGACTTGGTGATTAACGGAACAGAGTTGGGCGGTGGCTCAATTAGAATACACGACAAAGGACAGCAAAAACGGATGTTCCAGCTTCTCGGGTTTACCGAAGAAGAAGCAAAAGCACAATTTGGTTTCCTAATGGATGCCTTTGAATTCGGTGCACCACCTCATGGCGGAATTGCATTTGGTTTCGATAGACTTTCAGCCATTTTTGGTGGTCAGAAAGATATTAGAGACTTTATTGCTTTCCCCAAAAACAACTCTGGAAGAGATATGATGATTGATTCTCCATCAACTATTGACAAAGTACAACTTAACGAATTGAATATCAGTGTTTTAACCAAAAAACAAACCTAATTATTACCTGCTTTTAACAGTTATATTTGCGCCATGAAAATTAGACCAGCGGTTCTGCTGATACTGATGACATCAGTTCTTCTTCTCTCTCAATCATGTCTTACACGAAAGGACATTTCATATTTTCAAGATGTTCAGGACTCAACGGACGTTCAGAAAATCACCAAAAGTTTTGAGGCGATTATTCAAGCTGGAGATATCCTATCTATTCATGTTACTAGTTTAAGTAAGGAAGCCAGTAGCTTTTTTAATGTAGTTGGAGAAACGACCGATACTCAGGTGGCCAACACATATTTGGTAGACGCTGCCGGCAAAATTGAAATGCCTTTAATTGGGGAATTGGTGGTTGCTGGTGTTTCCAGTTCTGAAGCAAAAAAAAGACTCAAAGAAAAACTTAAGAAGTTTCTGGTGGACCCAAACGTTAACATCCGAATCAGAAACTTCAAGATTACAGTTTTAGGAGAAGTTAAAGTTCCTGGGGTTTACAGTGTGCCAAGCGAGAAGATTACAGTCATAGAAGCCCTCGGACTTGCTGGAGACCTTTCTATATACGGTAAAAGGGTTAACGTACTGCTGATAAGGGAAGAAAACGGTGAGCGTAAATTTGTTAAGATTGACCTTAGATCAAAAGATTTATTTGTGTCAGACTATTACTATTTGCATAGCAACGACATTATCTATGTGGAGCCAGGAAAAGGGAAAATAGCCTCGGCTGATGCGTGGTATAGAATACTGCCAATTGCATTAAGTGGCTTAAGTGCTATTGCTCTGTTCCTAAGACTAGGCGGAACATTCTAATATTATACATATGTCTGAACTATCATCAAACCTACGGACCAACCGCGATAATTCCGAAGATGAAATCGATCTGACTAGGATATTACAAGTAGCCCTAGACAATTGGATTCTTTTTGCCCTTTGCATCTGTGCATCACTGATAATCAGCTATGTATATGTCTGGTACGCGGAGCCAAACTATGAAATGACCACTACCGTTTTGGTTGAAGATCAAGACGTAGACATAACCCAAAGTATTTTAGAAGAGGTTGGTGTGGGGGGCTCAAAGACTAATATTCAAAACGAGATAGCCATCCTCAAATCGAGAAGCATGATGGAGAAGGCGCTTGGTACATTAGACCTTAACGTCAATTATACAATAGATCTTGGGTTGAGAAAAAGGGTGCTGTATGAAAATACTCCTCTTAAAATGGACTATACATTGTCCGAAGATGTCCCATCGTCATTCTTATTTCATGTCACCATAGAAGACAACGATTCAAACGCCTACCTGTACTACGAGATTTTCTCCCCTAATGGAGATGTGTTGCAACGTGAACAGGAGATAGTGCTGGGGGAGCAATTTAACAACTCTCTGGGCAGCTTTAGAATTATTAAGACTGAAAAATTTGCATCATACGCTGCTGGAGACTCTGCCATTAGTAAAGACTACAATCTAAGGTACCGCAGCATAGACCATCTTGCTACCATGTATATGGATCTTCTTTCTGTTGAAGAAGCCCGGGAAAAAGCTAGCATACTTAGACTTAAACTTAAAGACAACTTTGGAAAACGTGGTGTTGATATTCTAAATGCCATCCTTAACGTATACATTCAGAACAACATTGAAAAAAAGAATCAGCTCGCTGCCAATTCTTTAAAATTCATTGAAAATCAGTTGCAGCTAATTGTTGCCGACCTCTCCACGTTAGAATCTCAAATAAAAGTCTTCAAAACCAATCATGGAGTCTCAGATGTAAGTGCAGAAGCCAGCTTCTTCTTGCAGCAAGTAGGGGCATTAGACAGGCTAGTATCTGAAATTGACGTTAAGCTGAGCATTATTGACTACTTGGAACAGTACATTACCAGTGGTCAAGACCTTAATAATGCTTCCCCATCCAGTTTGGGAATTGACGACATTCTCTTGCAACGGCTAATTGTTCAGCTCAATGAGCTCAACAATGAACGGGAAAGCATGCTTCGTTTTACACAAAAGGACAACCCCTTAGTAGATGCTGTTGATGCCAAGATTTCGGACACAAAAACTGCTCTTATCAATAACATTAAGAGTGTTAGAAATGGGCTGAACGCCTCAAAGGGGGAACTGGAAGAACAGCTGGGTAAAGTGGAAACAAAAGTACGAACGCTTCCAAAAGCTGAATACGAATTACTTGCTCTTCAAAGACAATATTCAATCAAGGAAAGCCTTTACCTTTTATTGCTAGAGAAAAAGT
>JBLHEU010000239.1:0-4400 GCA_047614525.1 Bacteroidia bacterium
TTCTGCAGGTGCTAGATTACGGGCTTCTTTTAAGAGCTTGATACCTTCTTTGTATTCGCCATGATCCACTTTGAGAATTCCTTCAACACCAAGAGAATAGGCGTCAATTTTAGACTGGCCATTAACGTTTCCAATAGCCATAAGTAGAAAAGCAGAAAAGAGGAGTTTTAGCATCATGTAAAGTTAATTATTCGTCTTGGTCAGCAATTTTGGCGTAAAGTAGTGAGTCATAGAAAACTCCGTCTTTTCTAATTGCCTTTCTAATCACTCCTTCTAATTGGTATCCGCTTTTTTCTAACACACGTGCTGATCCTTTATTGAAATCAAAAACGGGAGCTTCCAGCCGTGCCAAGTCAAAATTATCGAAGCAATATTGAGAGAAGATGTTAACCACTTTAGTCATTAACCCTTGCCCCCAAAGTGGCCGCATTAACCAATAGCCAATTTCATCTTTATGAGAATTGGGTCTATATTTCTGATGCCTGTTAATCGCCCCACAAACTTGGTGCTTATCGTTACGAATAGCCCAAAGGCATTGCGCACCTCCAGCTTGTTTACGTGTTTCTAATTCGGTTAACCATTTTTTCGCTTCATCCAAGGAATACGGATACGGAATAGTAAGTGTGTTCCTAGCAATTTCTGGGTCGCTGATTACGGTTGATAGCCGCTCAACATCATCAAGCGTATAGGCACTGAGGTAATAAGTTTCGTTTATTCTAATCACCTCCGTTCTGGTTTACGAGGCGTTAAAGCAGGCTTTGAATATAATCCAGCTTAAACGCTCTTTATCGGTTCAATCACACCAAACTACATAAGGCGCTTATAAATTGCAAACCTTTGGTTATCAAGAAGGTGATGGAATAGCTGATCAGTTTGCTTCGGATGGGCATACAAAGTTTGGCTTCAAGAAAAGCCAGAAACAGTTGATTGACGATTTGCTTCTAAGAGGAGTAAGGCTCTAAGCGGCCTTTTACCAAGGGTTTCTAACTCGCTCAGCCTCTAAGAATTGCGGCAGCTGATTCGGACTCAAATTACTTGCAATAATCTTATTGTTCTTGTCTAAAACGTAAAGCTCTGGTGTAATGTCAATGTGGTATTTCCGTTCGTAACGGCTGCTTCTGTCTGGGTCTAAAGCATTATGGAAAGTCATGTTATTGTTCTGAATAAAAGCCTTCCATGTGGCCTCATCTCTATCAGTAGAAAGTGCCAGTACATCAACACCTTTATTTTTCCACTGATTGTAAACCGCAACCATTTCTGGCGCCTCTTTTTGACAATGCTCGCAATCGTAAGAATAGATAAAAAGCACTTTTATTGGCGATGTTAATCCGTAAAGAGAAACAGCCTCGCCTTTCTCGTTAGTGGCAATAATGTCTTGTCCAATTTTGCCGATTAAGCTTGGCTTCATCAGGCTAATCTCACCACGTAGACCTTTTATCTCTTCTGGGTTTGACCAAAATGCTTGTTCTTCTGTCCAATACGTATCAATCATGTGAACAAAAACAGCCTCTGTACCCATTGTTTTGGGCGTTTTGTATTCCAGCGCAATCCAGTTTACAACGTACTTGAAAGTCTCTTTATTTGCTTTCGTTTTTTCAATCAATTTGTCAGAATACTTGATTAAAGAATCTGCATTCTGAGGGGTCAAATCACGAATGTATTTTCTCAATTTATTGGCAAATACTGGCGTTCGCAAAGCGGAGGTTTCCGTAAAGGCAATCATGTTCCAGAAATCTGCTCTGTATTGAAATACCTGAGCGGCTTGATTCAAACTTCCGTCAGCGTTTTTGGGATAGGTGAGTTCTGGGTTTTGGCCAGAAAGCTTGAATGCCGTGAAGTAAGAGTCTGCGTGATTTTTGGAGAAAGATGCAATGTGCTCTAGACGCTCTGTAACCAATGCTTCTTGGTTGGCTTTTTGAGCCGTATGTTCAGGTGTTCCTTCCGATAGCGCAGCTAACCCGTCCGTAATGGGTTTAAGTCTGCTGTTAAACGCGGCTTCAAACTTCAGGTTTTTATAAAGTAGCTCGTTATCTACGCAGCCATCAACAACCATAGAGTTAACGTAATTCCCCTTTTCGGTTGAAAGCCTAAATTCTTGATCTTCATCTAACAAAAGCTGAAAGTAGCTGTTGTCAGAGCCAAGCATTACGTAGTAAAACCCTTTCGGGAAAAGCGTGTCTGCATCGAAAACGAAAATGCCATCAGCATCACTTCTAGCAGAGTCTAATATGAAATTCTGATTGCCGTATACGCCAAGAATTTTGGCAAAATCTTCTGTGGCACCTTTTACGGTTACCTCAATATGCATCTTGCCAACAGGCTTAATTTTTTCGGGCTGAAGGTTTTCGCTATTCTGCATTGCATCTCCACAGGAGAACAAAGTCAAAGACAACATCAACTGAAAAAGCGGAATCATTTTACTAAAACCATGCATTAAAAGTGACTAACCAAATTATTTGCCTGCACCATCTGAAGGTAAAAAGCTTTCCAAATCGCGGTCAAACAGGTACAGGCCACCTCTATCGTCTCCAATTAAATCTAGCTTGTCAATAAGCGTTTGAGCAAGACTTTCTTCCTCTAGTTGTTCTGCAACATACCATTGTAGGAAGTTGTGGGTAGAATAGTCTTTCAACTTCAAACAGGCGTCAACCAAATCGTTAATCTCTTGGGTTACAATTTGTTCGTGTTGTAGAATCTTAGCGAAAATCTCCTTTACACCTTTAAACTCTTTAGGCGGAGCGCCAATTGTTGGCACCAAAGCATAACCGCCTCTGTCGTTGATGAAGTGAAAAAGCTTCAGCATGTGTCCTCGTTCTTCCTCTGCATGGCCGTATAGGAAAGTACTTACTCCGTTGTAACCATTTTTCTCGGCCCAGGAAGCCATAGAAAGGTAGTATTGAGACGATTCGAACTCAAGTTCGATTTGGTGGTTAAGCAGTTTTTCAATCTTCTTATCAATCATAGCTATCGCTTTTATGGGAAGCCAAAGGTAAAATCATCGTACCGATAAGAAAAATACAATTCAATTTTGCTGCTTGATGCGTAAGGATATCCGATCTAGTCAAGTACAAAATATTCTCATGTAAATTTTGAGCGCGTAAGAAACAACTACGTTCGCTTTCGCCAGTCGACTGTCTTACCTCACATTTGTATCGTTAAACTAAAACTAACAGACATGAAAACATTAAAAACACTCTTGGTTCTCTTGCTAAGCGCAACAGGCGTTTTTGCGCAAGTGGACCCAAATAACTTACTCATTAATGGGTATGTAACCAATGCAAATGGTAATGCCCAAGAGGGGGTTCTTATTTGCGTGGATGGCGTTGATCAACCAAACTTTCCGCTTGATTCACTTTGTACAACCACAAATGCAAACGGATATTACTTTTTGGTGATTTCTAACGGTTCTGTCACTGGTCCTAATCACGTATTCACGATTAGTTTAGACGACCCTTGTCCTATTGCACCTACCTACCAAACAGCATCTGTTTCTAACGAACAAGGAACGGTTGATGTTGTAAACCTTGATTGGGTTCTTTGCGCACCTAACAATAATGCATGCGATGCGTCTTTTACATCATCTAACGATAGTTTAAACGGAACCTGGACGTTTGTTGCAAACGCAACAGGAACAGCGCCTTTTACCTACGATTGGTGGGTAGATGGTACGTCTTATTCTACACCGTCTGTTAGCCACATGTTTAATGGTGGTACTGTTGGGGTTTACCTTACGGTTACTGATGCAAACGGGTGTGTTTCTGATGATGCAGACTCACTTTTTTTAGGCGGTGGCAACACTTGCGGAGTTCAAATTGATTACCAACTCGAACCTAATTTGGGAGGAAGTATACTAACGGCTAATCCTAGCGGCACCGCTCCATTCACTTATTTATGGAATACGGGTCAAGAAACAGCTAGCATTTTTCCTGCTGAACCACTTGAAGGAACTTACTGCGTAACTATAGCAGATGACAATGGATGTCAGTCAACAGCTTGCTATACTTTTGCAGGTAACAACGGTTGCGATGTGGAGATTACTAGTTATTGGGACACGATAAATGGAGATGTGGTTTATTTCTGCGGCACTACTGGCAACTGGGCATCATACCTTTGGTCAGACGGATCAACGGGAGCCACTACCACGGCCGAGAACATAAGCCCAAATGGCGAGGGAATTTGCGTAACAGTAACAGATGCCAATGGTTGTGTTGCTACTTCTTGCGATACATTGCTACCTCCAAATACAGGTGGTTGCCAAGCTGGCTTCTCGTATCCTGGAAGTGCGAATGGCGTTCTTCTAGTTGGAGATACTGTTCAATTAATGTTTGACGGTGTTGCCGGTCTCATTTCAACTTTTGATTGGACGTTTTCTGCAGGTGGTCTCACTTTTACAGCAACTG
>JBLHEU010000240.1:0-4376 GCA_047614525.1 Bacteroidia bacterium
AACGGAATGGTGTCGTCTGCAACGGGCGGTTATGGTGTTCGGATAACGGGCATTGACCCAAACCAAGAGAAGCAAGTAACCACTATGCACAATAAATTGGTGGAAGGCGAATACTTGGAAGGGATTACACGAAACCCTGTGCTCATCGGAAAAATGCTTTCCGAGAAACTTAACGTTGGGGTTAAAAAGAAGATTGTTCTCACGTTTCAGAAGGAAAATGGAGATATCATTACTGGAGCGTTTAGAGTGGCTGGAATATTCAAAACTTCCAACTCAAAATCAGACGAGTTGAATGTTTTCGTCAAATCATCAGACATAAACAGATTACTCGAAGAAAGTGCTGGCTTTCATGAAATTGCCGTGTTGCTGAAGGATGTTTCAATTGTTGACACAGCCGCGGCTACCATTGGAGCCTCGTTTCCCAACTTAACTGTGAGAACGTGGAAAGAAGTTGCCCCCGAATTGGGCTATGCAGACGAGATGATGCAACAAATGCTCTACATCATTATCGGCATCATCCTTATGGCATTATCCTTCGGCATTATCAACACCATGCTAATGGCAGTTTTAGAGCGCAAGCGCGAATTGGGAATGCTCATGTCTGTTGGTATGAATAAGACGAAAGTGTTTTTCATGATTGTGGTAGAAACGGTGTTCATTTCGCTGGTTGGAGGACCCCTTGGAGTAATTCTTGGCTTCCTTACCGTGTCTCATTTCGGCTCTGCTGGCATTGACCTTTCTATTGTTGGAAAGGGACTGGAAGCATTTGGAATTTCCAGCACAATCTACCCAAGTCTTGCACCTAATTTCTACTTAAACGTGACCTTAATGGTGGTTGTGGCGGCCATCCTCTCCTCCATATATCCAGCCATTAAAGCATTGCAATTAAAGCCTGCCGAAGCTGTACGAGCCATTTAACAACCAACTACAGACTTAGCACATAAATCAACATCATGAGCGCAATCATTAGAACAAACGAACTCCAGAAGTATTACAATCCAGGCGAAGAACTGGAAGTGAGGGCACTTGACGGAGTAACCGTGGAAATTGAACGTGGCGAATTCACCGCAATTGTTGGTCCTTCGGGCTCTGGAAAAACCACGCTTCTCAACATTATTGGAGGCCTAGACCATCAAACAGGAGGGACGGCCCACATTGGTGATACTGAGATAACCTCAATGAACGACAACCAGTTGATCGATTTTCGATTGAAGAACATCGGGTTTGTTTTTCAGGCATATAACCTCATTCCCGTCCTAACGGCTGAGGAAAATGTTGAGTTTATTATGCTCTTGCAAAATAAACCGAAAGGAGAACGCCACGAGCGAGCTTTGGAACTACTGAAGGCCGTAGGGTTGGAATCGAAGATGAATAGCCGCCCAAACGAAATGAGCGGTGGACAGCAACAACGAGTTGCGGTTGCTAGAGCTTTAGCATCAAAACCACAGTTTGTTTTGGCCGATGAACCAACCGCCAATCTTGATAGTCAATCAACTGCCGATTTGCTAGATATTATGGCCAATCTTAACAAGAAAGAAGACATCACATTCCTGTTCTCTACCCACGATCAGCGCGTAATTGATCGCGCTAGAAGAATCATCACGCTAGAAGACGGAAAGGTCATTTCTGATGAAAAGAGATAAAATACTCTTATCGTTTTACGCTGTTCTATTTGTCCTTTTTTCGGCAAGTAGTTCTCTTGCTCAAGACACCACTAAAGTGGAGAAACCCAAGCGAAAATTTTCCGATGTGGTGACGCTCAGAGGGTATGTAAAGAACCTGAATATCGTCTCATTTTCTGGCAATCCGCTAATCGGAAATTCTAATGAGCAGTTTCTTCACAACCGTCTTAACCTGAGGATTTATCCAGTTAAAGGAATGAGAATTGGAGCCGAATTGCGAACGCGATTTTTCTACGCTGGCGCTACTGCAGATTCACCTGCAGCAAAGGACGCCATGGAAATGGATGCTGGCTTAATTGATATGAGTTGGAATATTGGGAATAACGTAAACCCAGTTCATCTCAACACAACTCTTGACCGGTTGTGGGTGGCTTGGGGCAACGATAAAGTTGATATCAGAGTTGGTCGGCAGCGGATTAATTGGGGCATAAATACAGCTTGGAACCCGAACGATATTTTCAATGCCTACAATTTTATTGATTTCGATTATGAAGAACGCCCAGGGTCTGATGCGGTTCGTTTTCAATACTTCGGAAAGAAAATGCGCGGCTTTGAAATTGCGGTTGCACCCCAAAGAACGTGGAAGCAATCAACAGCCGCTTTTATGTACAAGTTCAACGCAAAGAGTTATGATTTTCAGCTAATTACTGGTCAGTACAGAACGGATTTAACCGCTGGTTTTGGCTTTGCGGGAAACGCAGGAAATGCAGGACTCAAAGGAGAAATTCAATGGTTCGGACCATACGAAGGTTTTGTAGATAGTGCACATACAGTAACAGGTTCTATCTCTGTGGATTATTCCTTCAAGAATTCGCTTTATATCAATGGAGCGATTTTATTTAATAGCAACGGAATTGACGATAGCGACCCTTTAAAACTTGCCGATTTTTTCAGTGGTTCGGCACTTACAGCTAAGAACTTAATGCCCACTAAATACAACGCTTTTCTCAGCCTTGGCTATCCAATTACCCCATTGCTAAGTGCAAATTTTGCTGTCATTTACGGCTACGGCCCAAACCTCCTTTTACTCAACCCATCTTTCACTTATTCAATTGTAGAAAACTGGGATGTCCTTTTAGTGGGTCAACTGTTCTTCTCAGACTTTCCAGAGTTAACAGCAAACGGACTGGAAAACAAATATCAGAACCTGAGCAACAGTGTTTTTTTGAGGTTTAAATGGAGTTTTTAGTCCTTCACACAGCGGATTGACAAGCCTAGGGTTTTCCCCTGAGCACCAGTCCAAACCCCGTTGGAAGTGTAGTACAGACTTCTCGAGTCCAGTGTAAAACTTGTTCCGCTTGATGCCCACCAAAAACCACCTCCGAAATGTTCTTGAAAATCACCAGACCCCATTCGTTTGCCTCCTGGAAGCGCGGAAAAACCACTTGAATTTGTAGCTCCTGTGTTGGGGGTGAGCCAAACAGCTATGCCAGGTATTTTCATATTTCCACCTCCATTACTTAAACCCCCATTCACACTATGAAAATATGACCATTCGGCTTCGGATGGAACATGCCATTCCGTAGGACAAACATTTCGAGGATCACTTACAGCCCAGCCGTTGTAAAGCTTTCCAAAAGTTGTCGAATTTCCCGGATTGTTGTTCATGTAAACCCAAGCGCCAGAATCAAGTACTGACCATGCCACGTTATCCTCTATGTGAAGTATTGAATCTCCATTCGCATATCTACAGGTTTTCAGGTTTTCAGCCATCCATTCTTGGCCTGTGCTAGCATGAATCGTTTGATAGGAATTCCCGTCAATATCGATTACGCCACCTCCTAACAGATATGAGTTGTTTGTAACCTGAAAAATAATTTCATTACCATATGCGGTACCAGCATTATTAATTGCATAAGCTCTTGCGTAATAAAGAGAATCAACCGAAAGATCAGATAACAAACTTTGGAAGGTTCCTGTGCCTACTCCATCCTGAGTTATATTGTCTGCCGTGGTAGGATTAGTAATGACACTCAACGCAACCCCTCTCTGAGTAATTGATGTTCCCCCATTGGCATCAACTATCCCCCCTAACTCAGCGGTAGTTGCCGTGTAGGCGCCAAGCGGCAAAGTGGTTACAATTGGGAGAGCACCAGGGTCTCCAACCACAGTATATGTAATGCTGTCAATATCGTTAATCGCAATTTGCAAAATAGGCTCACTTGCACGGTGAATATTCATCAGCGCCTGAGATTGAACACCCAGAGTCCAGAAAACCGAAAAAAACAAAATAATTGCCCTCATCTTATCGACTAATAATTATCAATTTATGAAACAGGGAGACCCCCATTTGTACTTTACACAAATAGGCTCCATTTATCACATTACCGGTCTCTCCGATATTCCAAACCAACCTCTGCTCTCCAGCAATCTGCCCCCCCTTAAAGAGTTCATAGATTAACGAACCCTTTAAATCATAAATCTCAACGCTGACTTCTGAATCCGCAAGAAGGGTATATGAAACATTCACAATCTCTGAACTGGGGTTTGGATATACCTTCATCCCAGCGGCATCTAAAATCAATCCGTCCGGAACAGACACATACCATTGGTCGTATTCAAGGAAAGCTACAGATGAAAAGTTCCAACTTATAGTATCAGCCGACACAAGGTTTAGTCTCATTTCATTCTCCTCGAACGTGATGGAATTGACATCTATAAGTGGAGACACATAGGTTGCGCCATCATTTGTAT
>JBLHEU010000241.1:0-4326 GCA_047614525.1 Bacteroidia bacterium
AAAAGTTATCGGAAACGCCTTTGATCTTTGCGAAATACTGCTTGTCGCGATAGCGGATGAGGCAGCTTTCTTCCAAAACTTCTACATAGCCAATTACGCCTTCTGTAGCTAGAATCTGATCTGTTGGAATAGAACTTAGTTCGAGTGTTTTTCCTTCGGCTGGTTTGACAACAATGGGTGCTTCAAACACATTATAAAGGGAGACAACCAAACCTTCAAACCCATTAAAAACGGAAAGTACGATAACCATTGCGGCTGTAACTACTGCCACTCCTACAACAGAAATTCCTGAAACGATGTTTATCGCATTGTGCGACTTCTTAGAAAAGAGGTAGCGTTTAGCTATGTGAACTGGGAGGTTCAAAAATGGGCTTATTCGCCTTTTAGTAGGTCGTCAATTCGCTCAATCTGATCCAGAGAATCATCAATATAAAAATGCAAGTCTGGAGCAATTCTAAGTTCATTTCTTTCCTTGGCAATGAACTTTCTCACTTCCCAAGTACGCTCTCGTATGGTTTCAACAACAGCTTCTTTATCGTCAACCGCAAAAATGCTGAGGTACACTTTAGCAATACCTAAATCTGGACTTACGCGGACTTGCGTTACCGTAATCATTCCGCCTTTGGTGTAGCTTGTAGAGTTGCGCTGGAAAAAATTCCCCAATTCGCGCTGAATTACTCTCGAAACTTTCTTCTGTCGTGTACTTTCTTCCATCAGTACAAAAGTACGTCCTTCAAATTCGAAAAACACTTGCAAAGCCTGAAGCTTTCTAAAGGTATATTTGCCGTATGCAAGGCTATTGGGGAATAATCGGACTTCTCAGGAATTACAAAGGACAGGTGCTTGTTGTAATTCTATTCAACATTCTATCTGTCATTTTCTCGTTGTTCTCACTAACAATGGTGGTTCCGTTATTGGGAGTTTTGTTTGGTATTCAGCCAATTGTAACTGAAAAACCAATATTTTCTTTCAGCCCAAATAATCTCATTGATCGGTTTTACTATGAGGTAAGCCAGCTCATTTTAAACGATGCTGGACAGATTACCATTGACGGACAAATGAGCGCGTTGGTGTTTATCTGCGCATTTGTAATCTTCACTTTCTTACTCAAAAACTTTTTCCGTTACATGGCGCTTTACTCCAGTGCTCCATTAAAAAACGGAGTGGTTAGAGATATTAGAAACAGAATCTACCGCAAGGTTGTTAACCTTCCAATTGCTTACTTCTCTGAGGAAAAAAAAGGAGACATCATCGCTAAAATGACGAGTGATGTTCAAGAAGTAGAAAGCTCCATAATGAGTTCAGTTGAGGTGATTTTTAAGGAGCCCTTTACCATCATGCTCTTCCTTGGAACTCTGGCAGTCTGGAGCCCTGACCTCACGGTTTTCGTGCTTATTCTTCTTCCTTTAACAGGATTGGTTATTGGTAGAATTGGCAAGAGTTTAAAACGCTCTTCCAAAAAAGTGCAAAAACAAATGGGAGTGCTGGTTTCTACGATGATAGAAACGCTATCCGGCCTGCGGATTATAAAGGCCTTTAACGCCATTGAAACCTCCTCTGATAAGTTTCATCGTGTTAATCAAGATTATAAAAACCTGAAAGTGAAAATGCTACGAAAGCAGCATTTGGCAAGTCCGCTTAGCGAAGTTTTAGGTACCCTGGTAATGGTTCTTGTAATTTACCGAGGAGGTTCTTTGGTGCTTGCTGGAGAAGGATTGACAGCCGATCTTTTCATCGGATATATAGTGGTTTTCTCTCAGCTAATTCAGCCTTCCAAATCATTGACATCGGCTGTTTATATGATCCAAAAAGGCATGGCGGCTGTAGAGCGAATTGACACGGTTTTGGATGCCCAAGAAACTATTCAGCAAAAGCCAGATGCCGTTGGTTTAGAGAAGTTTGAAAAGGAGATAGAATTCAGAGATGTCGGTTTTTCCTATGAGAATGAAGTTGCTGTATTAAAAGGTATTAACCTCACCGTAAAAAGAGGGCGTACTATTGCCATTGTTGGTCCTTCAGGAGCAGGAAAAACTACATTAGTAGATTTACTCCCAAGGTTTTATGACCCCTCTGAAGGCGCAGTTCTAATTGATGGGGTTGACACGCGAGACCTCAAAGCTCATGACCTTAGAGACAAGCTTGGAATTGTGACTCAGGAGGCTATCCTCTTCAACGATACTGTATTCAACAACATTGCTTTCGGACTGAAAGGAATAACGGAAGAAGCCGTGATAACTGCGGCCAAGGTGGCCAATGCGCACGATTTCATTTCACAGATGGAAAACAGTTACCACACTAGCATTGGTGAAGATGGAGGCAAGCTGTCGGGCGGTCAGCGGCAGCGAATAAGCATTGCACGGGCCATTTTGCACAATCCACCTATTCTCATTTTGGATGAAGCAACTTCTTCACTGGATGCCGAGTCAGAAAAATTGGTTCAGGGAGCACTTTTCAAGCTGATGGAAAACCGAACTTCACTAATCATTGCACACCGACTTTCCACCATACAGTATGCTGATGAGATTATTGTAATCGATGGTGGAAAAATCATAGAACGAGGAAATCATACAGGTCTCGTTGCCCATAACGGTGTTTACAAAAAGCTCTATGAAATGCAGGCGTTTGTTTAACGTTTGAACAAAGGCACGGTACTACAAGCTTCTCCGTACATAACACTTTTTGCAATGGGTCTGAGTTTAGATACAAACTCAACGTAAGCAGATGTAGGAACAGGGTACTTGCTACAGCCTTTTACAATAACCCGCTCGTCTTGGAATTGCCCTAGTTCTAAGCTAGCCAAAGTGCCTTGAAACAGGACCGTTTCTAAGGTATCTGTTGTTCCCATAACCACTCTTTTGGCAACTGGTTGCAAGTATGCAGAGGCCAGCATAAATGACCATTGTGGAACAATGGCATCGGCAGTGCATTCAATATTCACAAACGTGCCTTGGTAAATACTCCAATCAAAGTCTTTCAGCGCTTGGCGGTAGTCCTTTTCTCGAAGTATTAATCCTTCAAAAAGAAAGTCTTTTAAATCGAATGTTTTCCGTTGTCCAACTTGGTACAAGTCCTCTAAGTTGAATGTTATAAGAGCACTTTCAGCAACCTTATTTCTTATTTCGTCTGAGTTTTCCATTCCGTTGGGGTTTGCCAAGGCAAAACCTTACATGAATCCAAGTTCGAGCAATGCCGCCTCACTCATCATATCCTTATCCCATGGCGGGTCAAAAGTGAGCTCAACTTTGCCGCTTCCCACGCCTTTTACGCTACGGACCTTCTCCTCTACTTCCTTCGGCATACTTTCCGCTACAGGGCAACTTGGCGATGTCAATGTCATCAGCACATCTGCATGTGCATCATCATTAACTTTTACTTCGTAAATCAATCCCAATTCGTAAATATCAACAGGGATTTCTGGATCATAAATCGTGCGAATCACATCTATGACGCGTTCCTCAATCTGCTTTTTCTCGTCTACTGAAAGTGCCATAATTAACCGTTTTGCTGGGTTTTAAATGCCAAAGCGTACAACTTCATTTGCTTAATCATGCTTACCAATCCGTTTGACCTTGTTGGCGAAAGATGCTCTTTCAAACCAATTTTATTCACGAAAAACATCTCCGAATTGATGATGATATCAGTAGACTGTCCTGACAAAACTCTAACAAGTAAGCTGATTATTCCTTTGGTAATGATAGCATCGCTATCTGCCGTAAAAATCACTTTATCGTCTTCCAATTTAGCATGTAACCAAACTCTACTTTGGCAACCCTTAATTAGTAAATCCTCTGTTTTTAAACTTTCGTCAATCAACGGCAGTTCTTTTCCAAGTCCGATAATGTGCTCGTACTTGTCCATCCAGTCATCAAAAACTGAAAATTCCTCGACAATCTCTTGTTCTATCTCCTCTACGTTCAACACCGTTTCTATCATTTAAAACATTTTCTGAACACGTTCTATGCCTTCAACCAACTTCACAATCTCATCCTTGGTATTGTACACTGCAAACGATGCCCGAACCGTACCTGGAACTTCAAAAAAGTTCATCACAGGTTGCGTGCAATGATGTCCCGTTCTAACGGCAATCCCCAACTTATCTAGGATTACTCCGGTGTCATAGGGATGAATTCCATCCAACACAAAAGACACCAACCCTGCTCTTTCTTTGGCTGTTCCAATAAAACGTAAACCCTTAATATCTCGTAACTGACTTGTAGCAAATCGAGACAACTCTGCCTCGTGTTTTTCTATAAAATCAAACCCAATACTATTGATGAAATCGATGGCTGCGCCAAGCGCTATTCCACCTGATATATTTGGCGTTCC
>JBLHEU010000242.1:0-4254 GCA_047614525.1 Bacteroidia bacterium
GGCTCCTCCTGCAAGCGATGCATGATTAATTCCTTTTCTATCTAAAACGCCACCTTCTGTTTCGTTAAACTGATAATATGCCAGCAAGTCGTCATCAGCATTCATTATATCATTGGTAAGTGTTATATGTCTTAGTTCTCGTATTTCATCCTGAGAAAGTGAACGGTTCCAAACGCGCACTTCGTCAATTTTACCGGTGTAATTTCTTCCTCCCCAGTCTTGATAACTACCCATAAACATGCTGGTAACATCTAAGGGGCTAAGAGAAGCCGAATGCGTTACGCCTACTCCATTAAGATAAACAGTAGCGTTAGTTGGCGTAACAACCAAGGCGACATAACTCCATTCTCCGTCCGGAACAATTAAGCCACTATCCCACCACCATGTGCCGCCTGGCCAATGATAACCAAGCGTATTGTTTCCGCCTCTAAAGTTGATTCCTCCAGAAGTACCGTTATTCATTACAATTCCAGTGTAATCTGGCTGAAGCCCGTCCGGCTTTATCCAAGCGGAAACGGTGAAGTTGTTTGTGGTAATTCCAAAGTCTGGCGTACTGGCATAATCGCCACCAGAACCGTAGCATTCCATCGCCATTCCAGGAACGGTATCTACATTACAATTACTGTTTACTGCAACCGAAATTTCATTGGTTGAAGTGTTTCCATTTCCATCCGTTATCGTCAATGATGCGATAAAATCCCCGTCTGTTCCGAGCACAACTTTAGGGTTTCTAACATTTGTTGCACTCACATGAACTGGTTGTGGGCTAAAGCTCCACTCCCAACTTGCACCATTGTGGTCTAAAATCGAGTAGCAGTCAAATTGGACTGTGTCTCGAGAGCAATAAACCTCATCATTTAAAGCCATCGGCTGTGCAATTGGGAGTGAAGACTCCACCAAGCCAGCTTCCCAAATTCCCTTGCCTTTGTCGCACAACCTTAGCTTGCTTTCCTTGTAGAAAATGCGCATTTCCAGCACATCCATTCTGGCTGGTAAACCAGCTCCTATATCCACCCAATCGGTGGCATCTGCCTCCCAATAAAAAACGGAGGTATTGGTGCCGATATAAACCACATCGGAACCTCCCTGAACAATTACTTCACGCAATTGATGACCAGAAAGAGTAGACGTGTACATATCCTCCCAAGAAGTTCCTCCGTCTGTTGTTCTAAAAACTGAGCTACTATTTACTTCAATTCCCCAAACCACATCATCATTCGCAGGATCGACAGAAATCTCCATTTTGCCAGAATTCCCTGGGTCAACAGGAGAAATAGACCAATCATCCCCACCATTAACCGAATAATACATTCTTGCCGAGCCGCTCGTTCTTACAACCGTGTAAAGCCTTTCTGGATTCTGTCTGCAAACTTCAAGCTCGTATAAAACAGAATTAACTCCCCAAGTATCTAATACTTCAAAGATTGCTCCTTCGTTAGTCGATTTATAAATCTTGTTTTCCTTTCCCAAATACATATGTCCAGCATACCTTGGGTCAAACTCAACCTCGCTAGATTCACTTGTCCAGTAACCTTCGGTTGGATAAAGGCCCATGTTGGCCGTATTCATCTTTGAATCAGAGAAGTTTTGCGGCAGATAATGATCTGTGATGTCTGAGAAATAGACTTTCCTTTCCAACAACGGATTTACATAACCTGTTGGGGATTCTGCTCCACCAAGTCTTAAATGATCTCCTTCAGGGTAGTTTTCAAAGTAGCCCGTGTTTCCATTATGATAACGGCCTCCAACCATAATATCCTGATTCCAACCTTGATTGAAACCCCAAAAGGTAGAGTTATATATACCATACTTACGTGATTCGTGGGTAGCTAAATCATCTGAAGAATAGTTAATGCCGCCATCGGTTGTTACCCAAACATCGTTACCAACAGTTACTATATCCTGCACATCTGGATGAATCCATCCAATGTTATTCGGACCGACTGAATAACCACCAATTCGTTCAAAATTAGCACCACCGTCTGTGCTTAGGTTTAGCGACAAACAGCCTACCCAAAGTCTACTTGCATCTGATTGAGAAACCCCAACCGCAAAATTGTAGAATCCTTGATGAAAACCTGTTCCATTTGGATTGATGCTTGCCAAGTTAGGTTGTGTTGTTTCATCATACGGTCCACCATCTTGTCCAGACGGGTTTATCCAATTTGCTCCTGCATTTGTGCTTTTGTAAACTGAAATCCAACCATTATCATCGGCCTTACTTGCTCCTAATAAGGCTACATATATTTGGTCTGCCGCGGCAGTTGTTAGTGCTAATTTGGCACCGATATCTTCCGCTTCGCCAACAACAGTTGGGCTATACCATCCATTTGTTTGAATTGCGAATGAATCTCCACCATCGATAGATTTAAAGAACTCACATTTATTAGCAGAGCTGTTTGTTTTAAGAAGATAAACGGTGCTTGAATTTGTTGGATGATACTTTACGTCCCAGCACGTTTCGGGATAAATAGAAGTGAATGCGTTTCCTCCATCGGTTGATTTACTGACCCCAGCACTACCGCAAATAATGACAACATTCGGATCTGTTGGGTGAACCTCAATCTCGTAAATGTTACCACTTACCGAGTAAACATCAGTCCAGCTGGTGCCGCCATCAGTGGTTTTATAAAGTGAACCATTCGCTACAAAGTAAATTGTACTGCAATCGCTTGGCGCAATACGGACCGCAGTTGGTGTAGCAACCGGAAGTCCTTCGGTAGACGCAGTCCAGCTTAATCCTTTGTTTGTTGATTTGAAAAGATCTCCACCTTCAATACCAGCAACAACAATATTTGAATTGTTTTGGCAAGCATCCATGCAATAAGCATTGCTTTGCCAAGAAACTGGAAACCCACCTTCTGAACCTAAATTGTAAGTTTCCATAGGGCCAATTGGTTCCCAAATTACGCTTCCTCCTCTTGCTATACGTCTGCTTTCCCAATAGTCTTCAGAACGAACTTGTCCCCTCTCATCTACCAATCTTCCAACTTGGGTAATCCAGTGCTGAAAGTTTCTTTCGTGGATGTCTTTATGATACGGGTTAGATTGAAAATACCGAGCCCTGAAATCCTCTACTTCATAAAGATTAGCGCCATCGGCATACATCACCTGCGCCCAATTTGGAGCGTTAGATAAATTTTGGGGAACATACTTGAATTGCGCCCAAACTTGGGTTCCAACTAGGAGCATGCAAATTGCAAGAATTGGCTTTATCATACTGCAATAATACTTTTTCGTGCACACTTCAATCTATTATGAAGACCAAAATCGGCAGTTTAGTTCACTACTTTCAGCCCTTTCAAACTCACACAAAAAACGCGATAATGGTTACAAGCTCAGTTACCTATAAAAACGGACTAACCACCGAGGCCATCCACCAGAAAAGTGGAACTCAAATTATTACAGATGCTCCTACAGATAATAACGGTCTAGGCAGGTCATTTTCTCCAACCGATTTACTAGCAACATCTTTGGCCAGTTGCATGCTTACAATTATGGGAATTAGAGCTAACGCGTCTGATTTAAACATAGACGACAGCAAGGCCGAAGTGACCAAAATAATGGGAGATAATCCACGATGCGTATCGGAGATTAAGGTAGAAATTGAAGTTGCGGATAGAGGTTTGAGCGATGCTCAAAAATCCGTACTAGAGAAAGCGGCACAAACATGCCCTGTTGGTCTTAGCCTGAGCCATTCGCTCAAGCAAACGGTATCTTTCAGTTACAGAAAGTAACTGATTTAGCTTCTTACACCCTGCTCAACAGGAGTTTCCGCTTTACCGTAAGCTGGACAGTTTTCTGTGGTTCTGCAAGAAGAAAGAAACAAAGCAGAAACAGCAATAACTGCAAATATGATAAATGACTTTTTCAAAACTGTATTGGTTTATTTTGTGACTGTGAACTTAAACAATAAAGCTGCACAAATTGTTGCTAAGTAAGGCAGTAAAGTTACCGATTTGATTCAGTTACGTGAACCACTCAGAAAGGTTTGGTATTAGTTTTCAACATCGATTATTGAAAAACAGGCGGATTTTAAATGGAAAAAGTAAAACCTATTATTGACCAAAGCTGGCTTGACCTTTTATCGGAAGAATTCCAATCGGAATACTTTTCAACCTTACAGGTTTTTTTGGACGTAGAAAGACAATCTGAGACAATATATCCGTCAGAGAAACACATGTTTAATGCCCTTAACCATACACCAGTATCTGGAGTAAAAGCAGTTATCCTAGGTCAAGACCCTTATCATGG
>JBLHEU010000243.1:0-4226 GCA_047614525.1 Bacteroidia bacterium
TATCGGATTACATCCTGTGCGGCCTCTCTTGGTTCAGCAACCCCCTTCACCGTCATTCCTTTTGAGGAAATTGGTTTGTGAATTTTGAACCTGGCCTGCCGCCTTTCCAAACATGCGGTTTGGCTGGCAAGATATTCCATTCGTTGACAAAAGTAACGGGAACAAGGGGAACTTGTCCTTCAATGGCAATTTTGAATGGTGCGTTCTTAAACGGCAACATCTTTGGCGGGTTGTCAGGAATAATCGCCTCTGGATAAACAGCAATGGTAATGCCTTTTTTTAAATCGTCTGCCGCTCGCTGATACGAGTTGTAAGATGCTCGCAAATTCGTTCGGTCAATCAGAATATTCATCTTATTAAAGAAGATAGTGAAAAACCTCCAATTGCACCTTTCCCATAATGGAAATAGCACGGAAAGGCTACGTAAGACTGAAGGATATCTACAAACGAAAGATGGTTTGGGACAATGATGTAAGGGCCGTTTTAGAGCTTATCCTCTACCTCCACGTTTGTCCAAACACCTACAAGCAATAGAATCATACGTGCCCAAATGCGCTTTAGAAACATGACTTTCTTAAAGTGTTTTTCGTGATTAACGAAATACAAGAAGAATGGCATTAGCGTGATGAAACAACACACGAAGAACCATCCTCGCCAGAGTATTTTTAGCGGCCAAAAGAGTTTGGACATGCCGCAAATTTAGCAGGATGTTTAAGGCTAGTCCGAAAACAGAATTTCTACTTTTGGGCTCTGTCCGATAAAGACGAAAGCATGGCAAGAATACTTACAGGCATACAGAGTTCGGGAAGACAACATTTGGGCAATATTTTAGGTGCAATCCGACCGGCTATTGAGCTTAGTCGAGATGCAAAAAATGAAGCGTATCTGTTTATTGCTGATATGCATTCTTTGACTACAATTAAAGATGCTGCTACAAGAAAAGAGCATGTTTTAGCTACTGCTGCCGCTTGGCTAGCCTGCGGATTAGCTACTGACAAGGTGGTTTTTTACCGCCAATCAGACATTCCGCAAGTAGCTGAAATGACTTGGTACTTGAGCTGTTTTACGCCTTTTCCGATGTTGGCAAATGCGCATTCATTCAAAGATAAATCGGAGAATTTGGCAGATGTAAATGCCGGGCTTTTCATCTATCCCGTTTTAATGGCTTGCGACATTCTTATGTATGACGCCAATATCGTTCCTGTAGGAAAGGACCAGAAACAACATTTGGAGATGGCGCGTGATATGGCTCGTTCGGTTAATCACCAAATGAATCAAGAGATTTTTGTAATTCCTGATTCTAAGATTAGCGAAGAGATGATGGTGATTCCTGGGACCGATGGGCGGAAAATGAGCAAGTCCTACGGAAACGTAATTGATGTTTTCCTTCCTGAAAAGAAATTGCGCAAGCAAGTAATGGGGATTGTAACGGACAGCACCCCCATGGAGGAACCTAAAGACCCAGGCACCTGCAATGCATTTGCCCTTTATTCGCTTTTAGCCAACCCTGGACAAGTAGCGGAGATGCGCAAAAATTACGAAGGAGGAAATTACGGCTACGGACACGCCAAACAGGCGTTGTTCGAACTCATTCTTGAAGAATTCAAAGATGATCGAAAGAGATTCGACTCATTAATGGAAAACCCTGCAGAAATTGAAAGGTTACTGTTGGAGGGTGCTAAAAAAGCTCAACCTGTGGCTAATGATGTTTTGGCGAGACTTAAAAGTGCCATAGGCTTTTAACAAAAGGCGCACTTAATATCAGCAATAAAAGGAGGTCTGCTAGCCACCAGCGTTTAATTTTCTCTATGGTTTGAGTTATTGATGCCGAGAGCGGAAATGACACAAGAATTAAACCTTCCTGCCAGCCTAAGCCAAACAGAATTACCATAAGCCCAACGGTTACAATCCAACTTAGGTTAACCAGAATGAGGTTTCGTTCTGTGACCGTACCAAGAGTAAGACTTCTGAATATTGCAGCAACTGCAGCAACTAGAGCAAATGACAACACCACGTGTCCCGCATTTAAGTTTTGTTGACTGAAATACCCGCCCCAAGCGGATTGAACTACGCGTTTAAACTCCAACAGAGGTTCTGCACTCCAAACGGTAAACATCATTACAAAAACCGTACACATGGCAATTCCTAAGAGCAGTACAGCCCACTCTTTCCAGTTTCCCGTTCTAAGAATTAAAAGAGAGAACAGGAGAGGAATGAGGAGCAAAATGGTTTGACCAATGAACAGACTTGATAGGCCGAGTAACAATCCGCAATGAAACAACTCCGAAAGGACGTTTTCGTTCTTATATGTGGAGCCCAAGAGCAAGAACATAGCCAAGGAAACAGCAGCAGCGGCTAGAACATCAGGCTTGGCAAAAACCGTTTCAATTTGGGTAAGTGCTATGCAAACAATAAGAAGCATTGTGAAGTTTGCTGAACCATATGCCAACTTGGTTTCGCTTGGACGAAGTCTTGAGAGCATAGCCGATAAAGACAGGAGTGCCGTACATACCCACGGAATGACCTTAGGGAATGGTTCAAGCCAATAAAACCCCCTATGAGAAAAAAGCATCTCAGTACCAGCAGCTTCTGGGTTTTGGGTGATTAGACCAAACCCTAGCATGAGACCACAAATCACGTAGGCTAAGGCAAAGCCTGCTAGTGTACGTGTTTTTAGGATTGACGTAAGCATAAGTTAATGCGTTAAATCGAATTCATTATTGTGATATATTTGCCGCAACAAATCGAAAGACAATGAACTTACAAGAAACTCTAGCACCAATTGGGGATCTCTTCATGTGGACATTCGGCCTTTTAGAAGCTGGAAATGATTACGTTAATTGGTTACTGATTATTATCATCTCAGCAGCGCTGGTTTATTGGATTATAAGACTTCTTGGGTTTGAGAAAGCGGAAATTGTAAATCGATAAGAATCAGAGATCGAAACCGATATCTGTTCTAAAGTATTTCCCTTCGTAGTTAACTACTTCCGCATTTGTGTAAGATTGCTCTAGGGCTTCGTTAATGCTTTCTCCGTATGATGTAATGGCAAGAACTCTCCCGCCATTTGTAAGTACATCACCATTTTCTGTCTTAGTGCCAGCGTGAAAAACGACACTGTCCTTTACTTTGTCTAATCCGTTAATCTGACGGCCTTTTTCGTAAACACCAGGATAACCATCTGACACAAGCATGACAGTGCATGTGGTTCGTGGGTCAACCTCAAGGTTTATTTGGTCTAGGTTTTGGTCTACTACCGCCTCGAATAAGTCAACCAAATCCGTTTTAATTCTCGGAATGACCACCTCGCTTTCTGGGTCTCCCATTCGCACATTGTATTCTATCACAAACGGTTCGCCTTTTACATTCATCAAGCCAATAAAAACAAATCCTCGATAATCAATTCCATCCTTGGCTAAACCGTTGATGGTTGGTTTTACAACGCGTTCTTCAACCTTATTCATGAACTCTTGGTCTGCAAATGGCACGGGAGAAATAGCGCCCATTCCTCCAGTATTTAGTCCCGTGTCACCGTCTCCAATTCTCTTATAATCTTTTGCCGATGGAAGAATCTTGTAATTTTTGCCATCAGTAAGTACAAATACAGAAAGCTCTATTCCGCGCAAAAACTCCTCGATAACAACTTTATCTGAAGCTTCTCCAAACTTATGCTCAACTAGCATAGAAGTAAGTTCAATGCGGGCTTCAACCATCTCATCGCAAATCAAAACCCCTTTACCACCAGCAAGGCCATCAGCTTTAAGGACATAAGGAGAATCAAGCGTTTCTAAAAACTGGAAACCCTCTTCTAGGGTATCTGAAGTGAACGCGCCATAACCAGCAGTTGGAATGTTATGACGAACCATAAATTCCTTGGAAAAGTCTTTACTTCCTTCAAGCATTGCACCCAACTTTGTAGGGCCAATAACTGGGATATATTTAAGCGATGGTTCACTCTGAAAGTAGTCGACAATACCAGCAACCAAAGGGGCTTCTGGTCCAACAACGACCATGTGCACTCCGTTTCCACGGACAAAATCTCGTACCGCCTCAAAGTCTAAAGGGTTGAGGTCTACGTTGGTGCCAACGCTTTCGGTTCCTGCGTTGCCCGGAGCAATGTAAAGCTTGGTTAGCCGACTGCTCTGGCAAAGCTTCCACGCCATTGCGTGCTCCCTTCCTCCAGACCCTATCAGTAATACGTTCATGTGGCGTGTAGTTCTTTAGG
>JBLHEU010000244.1:0-4131 GCA_047614525.1 Bacteroidia bacterium
ATTTTGGCGATACCTGCGGGGTTAATTCTTTTACAGAATGACACAGGTTCTATGCTCGTTTTTGGAGCTTTTGCCTTAGTGCTGTACAGAGAAGGTCTTTCTGGAAACTTCCTTTTGCTCGGATTGGCAATTGCGGTATTATTCATTTTTGCCCTCCTTTTTACACCGCTCACAATGCTCATTACCCTGAGCCTAATACTTCTGGCGGCTTTCCTTTTTCAGCGGAAAAAAACCTGGAAAATAGGTATTGGATTAGGAAGCGCTCTTATTGTTTTAATGGGCTTCGTTTACAGTGTAGATTACCTGTTTCACAACGTTCTTGAGCCGCATCAGCAAATTAGAATTGATGTGCTCTTGGGAAAAGCGAACGACCCCACAGGAGCAGGGTATAACGTAAATCAGAGTAAGATTGCCATTGGTTCTGGTGGGTTTTCCGGCAAGGGTTTTTTAAAAGGAACGCAAACCAAATACGACTTTGTTCCAGAGCAAACCACAGACTTCATTTTTTGTACGGTAGGAGAGGAGTGGGGCTTTCTAGGAGCCTTGGTGGTTATAAGCCTCTTTACAGCACTTATCCTCAGAATCTTCTTCATCGCTGAAAGGCAACGTTCCGCATTTGCGCGTATTTATGGTTACTGTGTAGGAACTATTTTACTCTTTCATTTTATAATCAACATTGGAATGACCATCGGTTTAATGCCCGTTATTGGGATTCCGTTGCCGTTTTTTAGCTACGGTGGGTCGTCACTTTTGGGTTTCACCATCTTGCTGTTCATTTTCATTAAGCTGGATGGTTTTAGGCTGCAACAGTTGCGCTAATAAGGATTCTTAATTCGCCAATACCGCATAAAAAATGACCTTGATGATCATGGTCGCGAATGAGCACACTACTGCAAGAAGTGATGCTCTTAGCCTGTTGTATTCTTTACCGCAATTGTTCTGAAGAAAGACCTTGAATTGGTCTTCAATGTTAAATAGATGGGTTATGGAGATCCATCTTATCCAAGGGTTGAACTTGAGCTTGGATGGGTAAAGGTGTTCCTTGAATCGAATCGCTTTTGATAAAGCATTCCAATTGTAGATTGTCAAAGCAAAACTAATGACGTAAATAACCGATAATACGTTGAGTATTGTTCCGATAGCCATGGGTTATCAAAGAAACAAAAAGCCCCGTCAGTAGGCTGACAGGGCTTTTAAATTTCTAAAGAAACTCTCTTAGAAGAACTTCGAACGGTTATCGGTGATGTCCGCTTTTTTCTTCAAAGCTTCGTAAACTTCGTAATCAACTCTCGATGAAAGAGAAGAGTTAAGAATGGTCTTGTTGTTACTGAAATCTGCCTGAGCAGGTGTTTCAGACTTGCTTTCTAGATAGACAACATAAACGCCTTGTTCTCCTTTAATTGGAGCAGAAACAGCACTTACTTTCATTCCTGATACAGCTCCCAAAAGAGCGGGCTCTCTACCTAAACCTTGAATCGCGTTAGCAGAAAAAGAAACACCGTCTTTAATTTCAAGTGGAAGGTTTGCGTTGTCAGCAATTGTTTGGATATCTCCAGCTTTAGCTGCTTCTAAATCAGCAACAAATTGCACTGCTTTTTTCTCCTTAATTGCTCCAGCTTCTAACTCATCTTTTATCTCATCTATTGCTGTAAAACCGTCTTCTCTTTTTGCCGTAAGAACTCCAATAACAAACGAGTTTCCTAGTTCAAAAACTTCGCTCACGTCTTCCTTCTTAGCATCAAATGCCCACCTAATCATCATGCGTGGATTCTCAAGTCCAGCAATTGTTCTGTCACCCTCTTTCAGGTTACTGGCAATTCTCTTGTTCAAACCGCGGTTTGCAACCTCTTGATCAAATGAAGCCATTGAAGTGATGCTTCTAGCGAATTCATCTGCTGCACCAAAAATGTCTTGGAATGTTTTTGTGCTAGCATCAACGCGTCTGTCAATGAATGCAACCGCACGCTTCTCTGTACTTCCTTCTTGCTCTATTACTTCAATAATGTGGTATCCAAATCGAGACTCAACCATTACCAAATCACCTTCTTCTCCATCGAAACAAGCATCGTTGAAAGCGGGAACCATTTGTCCTTCTTTAAACCAACCAAGGTCACCTCCTTTAGCGCCTGAACCAGGATCCGCAGAATTCTGAGTAGCTAGAGTAGCAAAGTCAGCACCATTGTCAATCAATGCTTTAAGACTGTCTGCCATTGTTTTTGCTTGGGCAACACCACCAGCAGCTTCTGGGCTGATAAGAATGTGTCTCGCATTTACAGAGTCAGGTGCCATCTTAACACCAATCAGCTTCGCCATTCTATACGTTGCACCTTCAAGGTATGGCCCGTGTACGTAGCCTTTATCAGCTTGAAACATAAGTGTATCAATATCTCCACCAAGTTCGCCAGAGGCTAACCAACGAGCATTAAAACGGACGTCAGATTCAGCGTTTACAAGCTGCGTGTCATTCTTTGAAGTTTCAAAATCAGCTTTGAGGTCGTCTCCCCAAAGACGAACTTTTTCGTAATCATCCTGAGAAGGAGTTACTTGGAAAGAAACAAACTCAATGTCTCTAGATGCATCCTGCTCATACTTGTCTTTGTTCTTGTTGTAATACGCTTTAATATCAGCATCAGTAACCTTGATGGTGGTATCCGCAACTGATTTATAACGCTTAAGAACGTATTTGATTGAAGCTGTCTCATTCTTGGATATGAAATCACTTTCAGCTTCTGCTTTAGTAACGTAAAGCCCTTTTTTGATAAGGTTGTTGTACTTCTCGCTTCTTCTTAAATCAGCGATACTGCTTTCAAAGTCAATCCATTGCTTTTTCAACTCATCATCGTCTTCCATTCTCGTAAAGAACTGAGAGATTTGAGCTCTATCAAACTGTCCAGTTTCGCGGTTAGTGAAAGCCTGAACTACTTGAGGGTGAGGGTTGTTTCCCTGCACCAAGTCGTAAAGCTCCTCGTTGCTAACTCTCACCCCAGCTGCTTCAAGTTCATCACCAAAAACGATTTCACGAACCATTTGACTCCAAGTTTGCTCACGAAGCTGATCTGTAGTTGCATTGTCAATCGTAGTTTGACCGGATTGTGTCTTGTAGTTAGCTACAGTTACATCAACCTTTTCCTGGAATTTTCTACCATCAACGGTATTTCCAGATATCTCACCAATTTCGCTTGGGTTGCCAGAAAAAAGGCTGTCCAGCATTGTCGGGTCAAGAACGAAGAGCAACATAGCTCCGCCAATCATAACCATAAGTAGTGTGGACTTTTCTCGAATTTTACCAATTACCATGTGTAATTACTCTTAATTTTTAGGGTCGCGAATATACGGTACTTATAATCGTGCATCAAGCATAAAAAAACGATGGCTCAACTAGTGACATAATAAGCCAGAAACTAGTCGTTTAATTAAACAAACTCGGCCGATCTATTATTAACTTAAAGCGGTATGATGATTGCATCTTCCGAACCAAAATTTAAATACCCAAACATGAAAAGTATAACCACAATTACACTCATTATTATGTTTTCCCTCCACTCAATGGGCCAAAATTTTGGGAAGTTAATTAAGCAAGCAGAAACTACGGTAAAGGAAGTTTCTAGCGGAGACGCAAGTAGCTCATTGAGTAATGATGAAATTATCAAAGGCCTAAAAGAGGCGCTTTCCGTTGGTAGCAAGAATGCAGGAGCGTCTGCTTCAAAACTGGATGGCTTTTATAAGAACGATAAGATTAAAATCCCTTTTCCGCCAGAGGTAAATCAGGTTAAAACCACGGTAGAAAATGCTGGCCTAAAACCACAGGTAGACAAGTTTGTTGAGACCTTAAACCGAGCGGCTGAAGAGGCGGCAAAAGAAGCTGCGCCAATATTTGTAAATGCCATAACCAGCATGGATATCAGCGATGGATTGAATATTCTGAAAGGTGGTGATAGAGCAGCAACCACGTTTCTAGAGAACAAAACCACGCCAGAATTAATGGCCAAATTTGATCCAATAGTGAAGAAAGCAATTGACAAAGTTCAGTTAACCAGATACTGGAACCCTATTATTTCTGCATACAATAAAGTGCCATTTGTGCAAAAAGTAAATCCAGATTTAGAAGCTTACGTTTTAGAAAAAGCAATT
>JBLHEU010000245.1:0-4127 GCA_047614525.1 Bacteroidia bacterium
AACTTTGCAATGCGTTGCGCGGTTTTTAAGGAGGCTTCACTTTCTAAAAGAGCCATATCCGCCTGTCGGATATGGGTTACGTCTTGCACCGAACCCATTAATACGGAGGGCTCTCCTTTCTTGTTGTTTACAAATGCGCCATGTACCAGTAAATGCACCACTTTGCCATTATCAGGTCTGATAAGTCGATATTCAAAAAAAGGAGGTATTACATGCGACAGCACTTTTGTATATGTCGCCAGGTATGCCGCCAGGTCCTCTGGATGAATATGTTTAATGTAACTATCGAGGGAAACATCTGCTGTTAAATCAAAGCCCTTAATCTTGTACATGCCCTCAGACCATCGTTTTGTTTCTGATGTAAGGTCAAACTCAAAGCTACCGCTGCCACTAAGGTCCTCCCCCATTGCAAGCAAGGATTCGCTTTTCTCTATCCTAATTTGGGCCTGCACAGTTTCGGTGACGTCCGCTATTGTTCCAATAATCCGATTCCCTGTTTTTTTGCCGCCAGAACCCTGAACTGTTCTTTCCTCGCCTGTATCTGCCCGGATTATGCGATAACGTAACGGCCTATACTCTCCAGTCAAAGATTCATTAATGGCGGCCTCTACCTTTTCTTTATCATCTGGGTGGATGATGCCCATATAAAGCTCTATGGTAACTAGTTGTTTTTTCAACCCGTGCATGGCAAACATCTGGTCAGACCACTCAATATGATAGGTCTCTAGATTCATTTCCCAACTACCAAGCTGTCCTAATACTTGGGCGTCCTTTAAATTTGCTTCACTTTGTTCTAACGCAGATTGGGCCAACGCTTTTTCTGTGATGTCTTCAATAAAAAGAACGGCTCCTCCTACTGTTCCGTCTGCGTTAAACCAAGGGTTCATTTTCCAGCGAACCATCCTCAATTTACCATTCGTTCTGAGCATTTTCTCGTTCTCAGATTCATGGGTTTCGCCTTGCAATACTTTTTTGTGAATGTCTTTCCAAGAATCAAGTGTTTCTGGAATTACCTCGTAATGGTTCTTACCAATGACGTCTTGAGTCTTATTTTCATGAGCTAACCAAGTCTCGCTTACTACCAGGTAATTCATGTTAATGTCAAACATGGCAACAGCAATAGGCGCATTGCTAACCATGCTTCTTAGAGCCTCTTTACTTGCTCTCAGCCGTTTTTCACTTATCCTAAGCTCAAGCTGAGTCTTATGTCGTTGCAGCGCCTTTTTTATGGCCACAGGCAATCTCTTTAAAGTGGATTCTTGAACGTAGTCTTCAATCCCCTCGACTAATAAATCTATAGCAATGTCTTCAGAAAGGTCAAAAGCGAGCAAAATAAAGGGAGCCTCTACATCAAGTTTCTTGGCAATTCCCAGCAGTTTAATAGCGTTTGTACCTTTTAAGCTGTATGGGCTTAAAATGATGTCTGGCTTAAATGAAACAAGACCATCCTTGTACCCTTTCTCGTCTTTAACAATAATTTTATCAAAGGTCATTTCGGCATCACGTAACTCTATTAGCAGAGCCTCTGTCTCTGCATGAAAGTCTTCAACGATTAGTATACGAATAGGAGTGGGCGGTTTCAATTATTCCTGGTTTCGGTTCAAGTGTACTCATTAATCACGCTGTGAGTTTCAAGTTTATGCCGTAATGAGGTATTTTTAACGTCTGTTTCACTAAACTAGCAATAATGAAAACCATTCTAATTACGTTAATCGCGATTTTTACACTGAATTCTGGCGATTCTGAGCAAATTAATATTGGAGATAAGGCACCTCAATCAGACCTTAAAATGACCGGTATTAACGGTGCTGCAATAACACTTGCCGATGCCAAAATGGAGAACGGGTTATGTGTGATTTTTTCATGCAATACGTGCCCATACGTAATTGCTTGGGAAGACCGCTACAACGAACTTTATAAGGAATGCGCGAACAGCGGGGTTGGCCTTGTTGTAGTTAACTCAAACGAGGCTAAGCGCGAAGGCGCAGACAGCATTGATGAAATGAAGAAGCATGCTAAGGAGAAGGGCTATCTAGACTTTGCTTACTTGGTTGATGAAAATCATGCACTTGCAGATGCTTTTGGCGCAACCAAAACGCCAGACGTTTTTCTCTTTAATAGAGATATGGAATTGGTTTATAAAGGTGCAATTGATGATAATATGAAGGACAAATCTGACGTGGCGGAACCGTATTTGAAAAATGCAGTTTCAGCAATGGTTGCTGGCAAGGAGATTAATCCAAATGCTACAAAAGCAATTGGTTGCAGCATTAAAAGAGTAAAGAGCTAAAACCCTATTTCTTTGAGTTTAGCCTCTAGTTCCCCCTCTTTGAAAGACCCCTCATGAAAATGACGGGTCTTTTTTTGTTTGTTGATGAAAATGGTTGCCGGAATTGCACCGCTCCATTCCTCGCTTACTCTCGGGATCCACTTGTTTGGATTGCTTTCGTCAAGAAGTAACACCTCGCTTTTAATGTCTTTTTTCTTGATGAAAGGAACAACTTTGGATTGTAGACTTTCTGCAAAATCTAACGTTACCAAAAGCACTTTGAACTTTTCTTTAGAGCGGTTGGCCCCAAGGTTTTCGAAATACGGAAGCTCCTTAACACAAGGCCCACACCAAGTAGCCCAAAAGTTGACTACAAAGTTTGTGTCTGCTCCTTTTTCCAATCGCTGTTCAAGCTGATCTAAATTGATAATTTGTACGTTTTGAGCCGCTGCAAATTGAAGAGCTACAAACAGAATTAGGGCCGAGAAAACCGACCTAAGCAAGCGCGGTGTATTCTTCATAAAGTAGTCTGGTAATACCATCAGAAAGCCCAAACTGAGGGACAAGAATATCCTTGATTTTAGCTCGTTTCATTATAGCCCTAAAAATCTTGCAAGCAGGCACAATTACATCTGCTCTATCAGCATTTAAACCAAGCTCTGTAATTCTTTGCTCGTAAGTCATTTCGCGCAGCATAACATGCAGCGTTTTAAGCTGCCCATAGCTCATTGGCTCTCCGCCAACAATCTCCGACATTTTATACAGCTTATTGATGTTCCCGCCAGAGCCAATTCCATCTAGCTTACCTAAGCCTTTGGTGTTTTCCTCAACCCATTGAAGCAACTTATCCCAGTATTCTGGCTCAACTTTATCTTCCAGTATTCGTATAGTTCCAATCCTAAATGACCGTGATGCAATGGGTTTTTTGTTGCTGAAAATGGTTAGCTCAGTACTTCCTCCGCCAACATCAATATAGAGGTAGCTCCGGTCTGTAAAAAGATGTTCCTCAAAGTGATTTGAGAAAATGATATCGGCCTCCTTTTTCCCCTGAATAATCTCAATATTAATACCAGCCTCTTCCGCAACCTTCTCCACCAACTCTTCTCCGTTGCTAGCATTTCTCATGGCAGAGGTAGCGCATGCCCGATATGAAACCACGTTATGTACGTCTAAAAGCAGCTTAAAAGCACCCATGGTTTGCACCATTTTCCGTTGCTTGTCTTCGCTAATTATTCCTGTTGTAAAAACATCAGCGCCCAAGCGAATAGGCACGCGCACTAAGGAAGACTTTTTGAAAATTGGGCCCGAATTAGATTCATAAACGTTGGTTATTAATAACCGAACTGCATTTGACCCAATGTCTATCGCGCCAAATTTCATGTAAGTTCCTTCGGAATAAGCTTAAAAAGTTGTTTTCCTGATGCTGATTTTATTTCACTCCAACTATCAATGGACAGTTCAATTGCCATAACTCCGCAGGTTGGAAGATTGAACAATTGTTCTTCCTGCAACTGATTTACTAAGCCAGTAAAACCGGGATTGTGCCCAAAAAACAGAACCGTTTCATTTTCGTCAGGAATAACGGATAGGGCTGTTATTAACTGAGAAACCTCAGCTTCATAGATTGAGGGTTCTGTGGCTATTCTGTTTAGCGGAAACGCCATATTGGTGGCAACGATAATGGCGGTGTCCAACGCTCTTACTGCGGGGCTAGATAGGAATAGGTCTGGCTGGATATTTCGATTTATAAGCTCCGTTGCTACGCTGAAAGCGTTGTTTACGCCTCGTTGTTTTAGCGGACGGTGATAGTCCTTTAGTTCCGGATGCTTCCAACTAGACTTTCCGTGCCGAATGATAA
>JBLHEU010000246.1:0-3896 GCA_047614525.1 Bacteroidia bacterium
CCTAAATTAAGAGTGTGGTAGTCTTGGATTCTGGAGCTGGTTGCAAGCCAATCGATTAAGTTCGAATCAAGAAGTAACTCTTCAGCTTTAGCTATACTATCATTAAACAGAAGTAATTCTGAGTAAACGTTTATTGACCAGCCCTTAGCGTTATTTGGTAAGCCTGACGAACTCGAAAAAAGGCTATGCGCGAAGACTAGAGCTTTATTAGAATCAGATTTCCTGGCTTCTATTAGCGTTTTGGCTAGCTGCTCTATGTCTCCAACAAGCACTGGAGGATATGGAATTGTTGCCGAACTAGCAGAGTTAAACCAAGCAGCAAGAATGATTAACAAGCCAAGATTACATATACGCATGGCACAAATTAACCGTATTCTATCTTAAGAAAAGGATTACGGGTGTTAAAGACAATTAGAATTCAACACGAAATTTCAACACAGGAATGATTCCTTGCTGATATTTCTTGACGATGGTTTCGGTGGCCGGATTGTATATACGGGTAAACTCATTTTTATAGTTAGTAGCGTTTTGTACATCTACCGAAACCTCCCACGAAACTTTTTTCAAATTGTGCTTGAACCGAATTCTAGCATCTAGTCTAAGATAATCATCTACCCTACCTTCAAATCGTCCATTGGCGGACACTTGTTTACCAGCCTCAATAGATGCCTCAAGATTAATGGGTGTAATTCTTCTTCCGCCTGCATAGAAGAACTTAATATTCAAGCCAATTACATTTTTACCTTTTTTTCCAACTCTAAAATCCTTACCCGCGGTGAGACTTGAAATGTAATTTCCATTATATCTGGTATTCCTCCATTCCCCGTCTGAACCCTGATATAGAGAATTATAAAAAGACCCGGTTACAAGTACATAGTAATTTTTAGAAAAACTCTTGTCAATAGTCAGTTCTAACCCATAGTTAGTACCCGTTCCTTCATTTGTTAACTTTCTTTTTTCAAAAGAATCATTGTCATTAATAGCCGAATAAGAATTTTCTTTCTCCGCTCTTACTGGAACCCCGTACAAATGTTGATAGTAGGCTTCGGCATGCAAGTTTAGGTTAGGGGTAATTCGGTAGTCATAACCTAGCACAACGTGAACGGCTCTAGTATTATCTAAGTACCGATTTATATAGCCAGGGGTACCTTCCTCTTGAATAAAATAAAAGGCCATACTCTCTTGTCTGCTATGCATTCCAGAACCTAGTGATAGTTTGTGTTTAGGAGCAAACTTCCAATCAAATGCTATTCTGGGTTCTAGCGCAAATTTTCCATTAACATCAAAATAACTGGCATGCAGGCCTCCAATAAAAGTTATATCTGAATTGATTCTGAACTTGTGCTGTCCATAAATCTGGAAAAAATTTCCTTCGCCTTTTGCATTATAGAAATCCCCCCATCCTTCGGCCCATCTATCCTCAAGGTCAAACATTAACCTATTGTAATTAAATCCATAGCGCAGATGATTACGAGAATTGAACTTCGCATTCCCTTGAATTGCAATTCTAACTGCGCTGTTATTCACATTATAATTCCAATAATCCATCAACTCCAGGCTATCTGTTAAATAGCTATGAAGCAAGCGGTTACCGGAACGTGTATACGCCAATGTGGTGTGTACATAATTTTTACTGTTTATTATAAATTTATGCCCAATACCTGTAGCTAAAAAGTGGTTACTGTAGTCTTCTTGAACCCTGCTTTTATCCCAGCCTGTTGACCATTTTGTACTGTCTCTTTCTGCTTCGTATCCCGCATCGCTAAGACCACCAACAGCAAAAACTGAGAATATCCCCAATTTATTGGTGGGAAAGTTGAACTTCATGTTCAAGTCCTGAAAACCAGTATTCAAATCACCACCTAAGTTGGCTCCAACGGCTTTAAACAATCCCAGGGTGGAGTATCTGTAATTGATCAGATACGATGATCGTTTCCCTTTAATAAAAGGTCCTTCGGCAGAAGCCTCAATTCCTAAAAATCCAACCTGAACCGTGTATTCCCGTTTATGATCGTTTCCAGTTCTGAGATGCAAATCAAAGACTCCTGAAAGAGCATTACCGTATTCAGCAGCGAAGGCTCCAGTTGAAAAATCACTCCTGTCTAAAAGATTGTTAGAAAGTATAGAAACATTGCCAGCGTATATCCCGTCAATGTTAAAGTGATTAGGAACAGGTATCTCTACGCCCTCTAACCGCCAAAGCAGCCCTTTAGGAGAATTTCCACGAATGGATATTTCATTGGTAACGTCATCCGTAAGGTTTACTCCTGCAAAAGAGAGTGCCATTCTACCAGGGTCGTTCATACTTGCCGCAAAACGCTCAGATTGTTCGAGTGAAAAAGACCTGGTACTAACAACCGACATTTCATTATTCGGTTTGGATGGATTCTTCTTTGCCTTAACGACCACCTCTTTAAGAGCTGTAGCGGCTTCCAACATCTCAATCTTTAAAACAACTTGTTTTGCACTTCCAACATCAATCTGAGAGATGCTTTTAGCTTCATAGCCAATGTATTGCACCACTAAGTTTTGTCTGCCAACTGGTACGTTATAGATTGAAAACCTACCATCTATATCTGTAGATGCACCTAGAATCGGGTCTGACCCTAAAACAATAATCGTTGCACCGATTAAAGGCATGCGCGAATCAGAATCAACTATTTCTCCACGTATGGTTTGAGCTAAATCTTGTGCTCTTAAGCATTCACCTCCCAAATTTAGGAGAACAAGCATAATTGATAAACACAAAACTTTGTGGGACATACAACGAGAAAATTTCAAAGGACGTCAAAAATAGACACTTCTTTACATTAAGAAATTTTAAATCCTGCGACAAAAGGGAGGCCAAAAGCCTCCCTCAAATCAGAATTAGAATAAATACTATTCCGCAGTTTTAACAGGGTAGATTATTTGAGTAAGCCATTTACTAGTGTCTGGTTCTGACACAGGATCGGTGACATAAACTTCTATTACAGGTCCGTCCGACACAAGATTATTCTCCTGCATGTATTCATGCATGGCGTAATGCGCATCACCAGTTTCATCATAAGCTCCGTAAAAATCAACACTTGTGCCTCTAACTCTTCGAATTCTCTGTACTATATTTCATCATTTCCAGCTACAGGCGCTGTTACTCCAATTGCCGCAGACATTTTAGCCAAAGTATCTGTCCAATTGTAGAAAAGGCCAATCGGGTACCCATTTATTTCAGCTTCACTTTCAGTCATGTACCCCATGATTTTACCAAAGCTGTTTGCATAAAACTCTCCAATATTTTGAGGTTCAACATCACCAGATATAAGTAACGCTCCTCCAATAGGTACAACAATATTGTATATGGTATACCCTTCTTCTATAGTGGTAGCCTCAACAATTTCCTTTAACACTGCTAAACCATCTTGGTAAGATTGTTCTAAAACACCTTTCATTATCATATTCATTGGACGCATCATAAATGGTGACGGAGCACCGGCAAAACCCCATGTAACAGTAGTTACTCCATCAGCTTCTTCAAACTTCCAGTTAGCGTAGTTCGTTCCATCAAAGTCTTCAAAAACCAAACTCATTTTTATGGATTCTTCTCCATTCACTTCATCTATTGTCTGCGTGCCTTTTCCACTTTGAGGTCCCTCCCAAGAATTCCAAGCTCCAGCTCCACAAGGGTTCTCAGAATACTCGTTCTTCATTTCAGGATCCATTTTTTGCCATGCACTCCACGCTTGCCATTTATCTAAACAAACAGAGGTGGCAGGTGCGTTAATAGTTTCGGTTTTTTCGATTTGTAATTCGCTAGGAGAGACTGCCACGATAACGACAAACAATCCAACTAAGACCACCAGAATAATGACCAATACTTTTAAAATTTCATTGTGCTAGGGTTTAATGGGTTTGATTTT
>JBLHEU010000247.1:0-3882 GCA_047614525.1 Bacteroidia bacterium
AATATCTGAAAGTTGAACGCTCTAAAATTGCTGAGCTTACAGCCAAAGCAGAAAACCCTGATACAGATATAGAATCAAAAGAGGAGCTATACGGGCAGATTGATAAGATTGAGGAAGTTGTAACTGAGAAAATTGAAGAAGTTTTACTTGAGATTTTACCAGGAGCATTTGCCGTTGTAAAAGAAACTGCCCGAAGGTTAGCAGAACAAGGTTCGTTAACTGTTTCTGCTTCAGAAATGGACAAAGACCTAGCCGCTACCAAAGGTTATGTCACCATTAATGGAGACAAAGCCACATTCCCAAAATCTTGGATTGCAGGTGGCACAGAAGTCACTTGGGACATGATTCATTATGATGTTCAGTTAGTTGGTGGTGTGGCACTTCATAAAGGTCGAATTGCCGAGATGGCAACGGGTGAAGGAAAAACGTTGGTTGCAACGCTTCCTGTTTATTTAAATGCTTTAGCAGGGCGTGGCGTTCACTTGGTAACGGTTAACGATTACCTCGCAAAACGTGACTCCGAATGGATGGGACCGTTGTACGAATTCCACGGATTAAAAGTTGACTGTATCGACAAGCATCAGTCAAACTCTCCAGAAAGGCGTGCCGCTTATTTAGCGGATATAACCTTCGGCACAAACAACGAATTCGGTTTCGATTACCTGAGAGATAACATGGCTCGCGAAGCTGGCGACCTTGTTCAACGTAAGCACAACTACGCTATTGTAGATGAGGTTGACTCCGTTTTTATTGATGACGCAAGAACACCCCTTATCATCTCTGGTCCTGTTCCGCAAGGAGACAAACACGAGTTTGATGACCTGAAGCCTAAGGTTGAAAAACTACTTCAAGTACAGCGTGCGTACTTCAATACAGCTCTTGCAGAAGCCAAGAAATTGATTGGCGCAGGAAATGATGGCTTCAAGGAAGGAGAAGGCGGAATGGCCTTGCTTCGTGCACACCGTGCGCTACCTAAAAACAAGGCACTTATCAAGTATTTGAGTGAGCCGGGAGTAAAGCAAATTCTTCAGAAAACGGAGAATTACTACATGCAAGACCAGAACAAGGAAATGCATAAAGTTGATACCGAGCTGTTTTTTGTAATTGAGGAAAAGCAAAACTCAATTGACCTAACAGAAAAAGGGCTTGACCTTATCACCAAAAACATGGATGACGACAAGTTCTTCGTCCTAACAGATGTTGGTAGCGGTATTGCCGAAATAGAAAAGGCTGGCGGAACCGATAAGGAAAAAGCAAAAGCCAAAGACGAATTGATGCGTGATTTTGCCATTAAGAGCGCACGTGTTCACTCAATGAACCAACTCTTTAAAGCTTACACTCTTTTTGAGAAAGATGTTGAGTATGTGGTGATGGACAATAAGGTGAAAATTGTGGATGAGCAGACCGGCCGTATCATGGACGGAAGGCGTTATTCTGATGGTTTACACCAAGCAATTGAGTCTAAAGAAAGCTTGAAAGTTGAAGCGGCCACCCAAACTTGGGCAACCGTTACGCTACAGAATTACTTCCGTATGTATCACAAGCTTTCTGGTATGACTGGTACTGCCGAAACGGAAGCAAAAGAGCTTTGGGACATCTATACGCTGGATGTAATGGTTGCACCAACCAACAGACCAATTACTCGTGATGACAAAGACGATTTGGTTTACAAAACCACTCGCGAGAAATACAACGCAGTTATTGATGATGTTGTAAAACTTACAGGAGATGGTCGTCCAGTTTTGGTGGGTACAACCTCGGTTGAAATTTCGGAATTATTGAGCCGAATGCTCAAAATCAAGAAAATCAACCACACAGTTTTGAACGCAAAGCTTCACGCTAAGGAAGCAGATGTTGTTGCTGGCGCAGGTCAGCCAGGTGCGGTAACAATTGCAACCAATATGGCTGGTCGTGGTACAGATATTAAGCTAAGTGCAGAAGTAAAAGCTTCAGGCGGATTGGCCATTATTGGTACAGAACGACATGAAAGTAGACGTGTTGACCGTCAGTTACGTGGACGTGCTGGTCGTCAGGGAGATCCAGGTTCTTCTCAATTCTACATCTCTTTAGAAGACAACTTAATGCGTCTTTTCGGTTCTGACCGAATTGCCAAGTTGATGGACAAAATGGGTTATGAGGAAGGAGAAGTCATTCAGCATGGAATGGTTTCTAAATCCATTGAGCGGGCTCAGAAAAAAGTTGAGGAAAACAACTACGGAATCAGAAAGCGTTTGCTTGAATATGATGATGTAATGAACGCCCAACGTGAGGTAATCTACAAGCGTAGAAGACATGCATTGCAAGGAGAAAGATTATCAGTTGATGTCTTGAACATGATTCATGACACCGCTGGCCTTCTGTTGGATGAATTCCATGGTGCAAGAGATTATGACGGTTTCAAGCTTGAAATAATCAGAACTTTCTCAGTCGAGTCTCCTATATCGGAAGAAGATTTCAATCAAACGAAGATTGATGATTTGACTGATAAATTGGTATCCGCGTTGGTGCAATTGTATTCTAAGAAAAAGAGCAATATCGCGGAACGAGCTTTCCCAGTTATTGCCAATGTTTTCGAAACTCAGGGAGAGAAATTCAAGAACATAGTTATTCCTTTTACAGATGGAATAAAAACCATGAATGTGGTTGTAAACCTTTCTAAAACGTATGAGCTGAAAGGTTCAAATCTTCCGCTTGCTTTCGAGAAAAACATCACGCTGGCCATTATAGATGATCAATGGAAAGAGCACTTACGTGAGATGGACGAATTGAAAACTTCGGTTCAGAATGCTTCCTACGAGCAGAAAGATCCGTTGCTGATTTACAAATTCGAGTCGTTTGAGCTCTTTAAAACAATGCTTGACAGAATGAACCGTGAGGTAATTTCATTCTTGTTTAAAGGGGACCTTCCAAATGCTGAGAACACAAACGTTCGCGAAGCGAGTGAGCGTAAGGAAAAAGTGACTGCGTCTAGACCAGAATTGGCACAGCGCCCATCTGCTCCAGCACAAAATGGTGGCGGTCAGCAACAAGCTTTACCAACTGGTCCGCAGAAAAAACCAGAGCCAGTTACGGTTGGTGAAAAGACTAACCGAAACGATCCTTGTCCTTGTGGTAGCGGTAAGAAGTACAAAACCTGCCACGGTAAGAAATAAGCATGGAAGTAACTACCGGAAAAGTGCTAGCCAAAATGCTTGATGAGCAACGAAACCTAACTCGTTTCTATCTCAGCAAATTGAAAGGCGAAGACATGCACCGTGAGTTTGAAGTGAACGGTTACACGACCAACAGTCCGTATTGGATTATTGCTCATTTATGTTGGGCAGAAAACATGCTAGCTATTCAATCGTTAGGAAGAAAAGGGGTAGACATTCCTTGGCTCAAGGATTTCAAAATTCATTCTCCAAAAGGAGAAAAACCAGCTAGCCAACCATCATTAGAAGAAATATTGGCAGCTTTCAAGCAAATTCATACTGTTGCATTAGAAACGATTTCTGGTTTGACAGATTCAGAATTGGACCAAGAAAACCCACTGGGGTTGGCCTTTGGCGAGAACAAGAGCAAGCGTTTTATGGCTATGCACGCCATTCGTCACGAAGGCACACATTGCGGACAATTGTCTTTAATTGCTCAGATGTACGGTAAGAAAACCGTTTAGTCTATTTCCCAAAAACATTCTTGAGGATATCGTTGATCCTTGCCGCTGGGTCTTTCCTGATTTTCGATTCTTCTTCAGCAACAAGTGTAAACATGCCAGTAATTGCTTTTTCTAAAACGTAAGCTTCTAAATCTGGATTTACTTTTTGCACAAATGGCACTTTATTGTATGCAGAAATAATAGGGTTCCAGTATCTGGTTAACTGAACTTTGTCAATTGCTTTCTTC
>JBLHEU010000248.1:0-3848 GCA_047614525.1 Bacteroidia bacterium
TCCCATATTAGCATTTACACTGGCCAATCGCACCTTTCGTCTAATAGCTGGGTTATTCTCAAGCATCTGCACCAGATTATCCAAAGCGCCAGATGCAGCCTCCAGTTTATTCTGTAATTGATTATATTCAATTAGTAGAAAGTAATAGTAGTAGCCTACAGTAGCAGAACTGGTTTCATCAAATGCCTTTTCAAGGTGACCAATTCTCTCTTTTAAAAAAAGCAGTTGACCACTTTCGGTAGGTACGCGACTCAAACCTTTGAAGCCATATTTCATGGTTATTTCTTCAAAGTACTTCTTTGCCAAATTTGCGGCATCTCTGGATTTTGAGTAGTTATATATCTGCTTATCTATTGCATAAAAGGCTTCGTCTGTTCCTTTAAACGCCTTAATAACTTGGCGCTGTGTACATAACATATCTACCAAATCATCATAGAATTCAAAATGTTTGGCTTGTTGTATCCATTTATCCAATATTTGATAGCCCAATTTTCGTTGTCCCCTACCTAATAGTAATGTTCCCTGAATCTTTCCCTGAACAACTGTCGCACGAGCTCTGGCTTGCGCGTCATAATTCTCCTCTCTGCTCATATTCACATCAAGCGTCAGACTTGTAAGCATTTTATCTCGGAGTCTGCTGATTACCATGCGTCTGGCATCTTCCGAAGGAACCTTCTTTTTCAGTAATCCCAGCACCTTATCATCATCCTCATACTTCTCAAGTAAGTCTAACAGCATTACCGATTTAGGCTTGTGTCCCTTCTTGCGCGATTCAAAACTATTGAGATAGTTACGGAGCACCGTGTGCTCATTCTTATCCATCATAAAATGGATGTTCCTAAGATGCTCTAGTCCTTTCAAGACAAATTGTGTCGTTAGTCGATAAAAATCTAATGTATCGATAAACGACCAAACCAAAGTTTCCTAGGATGCATATAAAGACACGGTCACACAAACAAAAATCAGGAAATATGGAATTATTAATTGCACTATTAATCGCTTTCGGAGTAACAACAAACAAAGAAGAGGCAAGGCATTTTGCCAATGATTCAGAAATGGTAAAAAAGATGTTAGTAGAGAAGGGTTATGATGAAGTTAAAATTAAAGAATACAAAGAGTCTATCATTGGACTAGAAGAATTAGATTTTTAAGACATAGTAATTGGATTCACTTCTGACCTATTATTCGGATTGGTCTCCGAAAGAAAAAGGAGCTTTTTAGGTTTTAGCTCCCATTGGTCAGAATAAAGAATTCGGATGAGGTTTTAGGTTTCCTCTCCAATTCATTAGAATCCGGTTTGTTGGTTAAAGGTGCGCCAGTGGTGCACCTTTTTCTTTTGCATAAAAAAACCGCGAGTGAAACACTCGCGGTTTTGACACTGACTGAGAAAATCTCATAAACGAATCCAACCCCTATTACATTCGTTAAGCCAGGCCAGTTGAAGTTAAGGACACCAACCCCTTAGTGTCCGAAACTAAAATTGTATTTCGATCAAACTTGATAATGTTATCTCGCTTTAGTTCATTAAGAACGCTAGTCACAAATTGCCTAGATGTTCCCGTTAAATTTGCAATGTCTTGATGCGTAAGGAAGTGTTCCAAGAGAACCTCATCTCCAAAAACCCTACCTACACTGTCTACCATTTCATTAATAAACTCTACAACGCGAGTTCTTGAATTCTTGAAAATGATGGATTCCAATCTACTCTCAGTCCTTCTTATCCTAGAACCGATTCTATCAATTAGCCTCAAACTCAATTCTGGATTATCTCGCATGACTACTTTCAAGTCTGCAACATATACCATGTAAAACGAGCATTCCTCTTTCATCGTGATGGCAAACTCGTTACGCTTTTCTTCTCCTGCCAAGCCCATTTCGCCAAACAATTCTCCTGGGCGTATAATTGCCTTTATCACCTCTCTGCCGTCATCGGAATAATTACCCACTTTAATCCTTCCTTCTTTAAGAATGAAAAGAACTTCGCTTGGGTCTCCTGGATGGTAGACATATGAGTTTTTAGATCGTGTGCGAAGAGTAGTGAAATTGGAAACTTCCTCTAATACTGTTCTGGGGATATTGTCAAACAGTTGAAATTGCTCTAGATGTATGTAATTAGCTTGAATGTCCATATTGCCGAATTATTTCTACGTGAATCACGTAACAAATATGCACTTATAATTTCGGTAACTCCAAACAGATTGGTGGACAATGAGGTGGACAATGGCCTTATTGAAGCTAAAATTGGTTTACAAACTCCTGTAGGGTTGTAGCCTCATCAATCCCAATTTTCTTCTTAAGTCGGTATCTCCCCTTCTTAATTGACTCTGGGGACACTCCTAATATGTTTGCTATTTCTTTGGTGGACAAATCCAATTTCATTAGAAGAAATAGACGCTGTTCTCCAAGAGTTAAATCTGAGTAAACGTTTATCAGCTTGTCCAGCAAACCATGATGAACTCGATTAAAGAGGCTTTTAAATTCCGTCCAGTCTTGATCTGTAAGAATTCTAACAGAAGAAAAGTCTTCAATTAGCTGCTTACCTTGTTTTGATTGATCATCAGAAAAATCTACAGCGTTCTTAAGTCTTGATTCTAATTGACCGACTAACTCGTTTTTTCTAAGAAGGTTTTCGGTGTATAATGACAGTTTGTTCTGATTGAATTCAAGCAAGGAAGACATGTTCTTCAACTCAGCTTTTTGAAGTTCATCTTCCGCTTCCATTAATAATTTTTCTTGGCGGTGCTTTCTCTTTTGGCTGTCGATAAAAAGTATCCCGATTATTAACGCAAGAAAAAGTGCCAAGGCCAAAGTGAGCCACCTATTGGTGACTATAGCCCTGTCTTGCTTCAGTAATATTATTTCTTGTTCCTTATTTTCTGTTTCATACTTAACCTCTAGTTCATGAATTGCTTGATTTCTCGCTTCATCTGCCAAACTGTCTTTTAACGTAATCAGCTCGGTTTGGTAGTTAAGTGCTAAGGCATAATTTTTAGAGCTTTTGTAAAGGTCAATGATGTTTTGATAGGAATTAAGCACATCGCCCATCTGGCCATTCTCTGTTCCTTTTACCAAAGCCAAATCAAAATAATCTAACGCTTTGCTTTCATTATTAAGTCTCAGATAGCAATGCCCTATATTGTTCAGGATAACAGTCATTTGAGTTAGGTCATTGGCCCTTGTTTTAATCTGTATTGCTTCCTGTAAATATTGAAGCGCCTGATTCCAGTTTTCCATGCCCATATATCCCAAGGCAAGATTATTTAAACTTTCTCCTTGACCTTTTAGGTCATTAATGCTTTTTCTAATATCGTAACCTGCTAGGTTTTTCTCGATACAAGCCTCGTAATCACGATTTTTATAGTTAACCAGCCCTAAGAAAGAAAGAGCTACCGCTAACTCTTTTCTATTTTCTATTCGAGAGTTGTAAGCATAAAAAAACTCAAAGTCAGATTTTGCCTTTTCAAGTTCATCACGGAGAAACCTAACAGTTCCTCTTCCAAGGTAGCACTGTACGATTTCGGATGAATCAGCAATTTCCTCACTTAATTTGAGTGCCTCATACCAACGAACAAGACTCTGGTCTAGCTTGCCTTGATACCTTAGATTCTCCGCAATTGCTTGAACTCCATGTATTTTCAGAATATTCCCGTTAGAATGATTTATCACTTTCCTAAAGCAGGAATCGGCTTTCAGGTACTTTCCGTTAAAAGCATAAACTCTTCCTAAATTAAGAGTGTGGTAGTCTTGGATTCTGGAGCTGGTTGCAAGCCAATCGATTAAGTTCGAATCAAGAAGTAACTCTTCAGCTTTAGCTATACTATCATTAAACAGAAGTAATTCTGAGTAAA
>JBLHEU010000249.1:0-3772 GCA_047614525.1 Bacteroidia bacterium
ATAACGAAGGTTATGAAGTTGTTGGCGTTACCATGAAAACGTGGGATTATGCGTCTGCCGGTGGTAGCACCAAAACTACAGGTTGCTGTAGTTTGGACGACATCAATGATGCCAGACAAATGGCTGTCGATTTCGGATTTCCACACATGATTATTGATATCCGTGAGGAGTTTGGAGACTACATTATTGACAATTTTGTTGATGAATACGTGGCCGGGCGAACGCCTAATCCTTGTGTTTTATGCAACACACACATTAAGTGGGATGCACTTTTAAAACGCGCAGATCAGCTGGATTGTGAGTTTATCGCAACCGGCCATTATGCTCAAGTTAGAGAAGAGAACGGCCGCTATATTGTGTCTAAAGGAGTTGATCAAACCAAGGATCAATCGTATGTGCTATGGGGCTTGAGTCAAGAGAATTTGGCGAGAACCATCTTCCCACTAGGGAAAATGCACAAGAAGGATATCCGTCAAGTTGCGCTAGATAGTGGTTACGAATCCATTGCCAAGAAAAGTGAGAGTTACGAGATATGTTTTATTCCAGATAACGACTATAGAGGGTTCTTGAAAAGACGCGTAAAAGGGTTAGAAGAAGAAGTTGATGGTGGCCTTTTTGTAGATAAAGAAGGTAAGGTTCTGGGCAAACACAGAGGTTATCCTTTCTACACAATTGGACAGCGAAGAGGTTTGGAGCTTGCTTTAGGAGAACCTATGTATGTTACTGGGATTCATCCTGATACAAACACGGTTACTTTAGGTCTTGCTGAGGATTTACTCAAAACAAGAATGAGCGTTCGTGGTTTAAACCTTATTAAATATGCCGAACTTCCTGAAACGATGGAAGCTATGGTTAAAGTGAGATATAAGCATCCCGGAAGTAAGGCATTAGTGGAGCAACGCAATGGCGATTTAACCGTTAACTTCTATGAAGAAGTGAGTGCAATTGCACCCGGACAGTCGGCTGTTTTTTACGAAGGAGATGATGTGATTGGCGGAGGTTTTATTAAGAAGGATCATTGATTTGAAATTCAACATTCGAAATATTAAAACCCAAATACTTATTGCGGTTGCCGCTCTTTTCTGTATGAATCTCAGTTCATGTTATTTAGAAGATACTGAGCTTCCTTTTATCGGGTATGATTACTATCCAACGGAGTTAGGAACGTACGTAGAGTATCAGGTTGATTCCGTCTGGCAAGACGACCAGATTGGCCCGATAGGTTCTGCAGAAGCGCACTATTTCCTGCGGGATATAAACGAATCTAGTTTTGTCGATGAAGAAGGCAGACCAGCTATTCGCGTTGAGCGTTATTCGAAACAAAACCAATTAGGAGATTTTAGCAATGTCAAGGATATTTGGTACAGAACCAGAACATCAAAAATTGCTGAACAAAACGAAGAAAACGTAGTGTTCATCAAACATAATTTCCCAGTTAAAGAAGGTAAAACGTGGGATGGTAATTCTAAGAACACGCTGCAAACCTTGCAGCTTATTTATCGTCAAACAAACATCCCCGAACTTTGGGATTACGAGTACAAAAATGTACACGAACCATACACGATTAACGGATTTACATTTGACTCAACCATAACGGTTTTGCAACTAGATAGAACTGCAACGTTAGGCTTAAGTGTGTTTGCTCAGGAGGTTTACGCTAAGGATATTGGCCTTGTGCATAAGCAACTTAATGTCATCGATATTCAATTACCGACTGTTGGAAGTCCGTTGGATACAGACACGTTTGGTTTTCAGTATGAGATGATGGTTACCGATTTTGGCCAATGAGAGGAATTCTTGTCTTTTCATTTCTAATATTTTCTGCCGCTTGTTTTGGTCAAAGTGGGCCTAAACAATATTGGATTCAATTTTCTGACAAGTCGAATACCCCATTCTCTCTTTCTAATCCGTCAGAATACCTCTCCCAACGTGCTTTGGATAGAAGAAACGTACAGAGAATTGACCTTAACGAAACGGATTTGCCTGTTGATCCAGCATATATTCAAGCCGTATTGAATGAAGGTGCCGAATATCTCACACATTCAAAATGGCTCAATTCGGTCTCTGTTCGTATTCCAGATACGGCCATGTTAATCTCTATTGTTGCCTTGCCATTTGTTGTTAATCATACGGCAGTTGGTAAGAAAGGAAAGCAAGCTCAGCGCAGCGAGAAGCTTGAAGTGGCCATGTCAACCAAAATTGCTGCAGCTGCTGATGACGCTGAAGACGAGTACGGTGCAGCTTTCAATCAGATTGACATGCTAGGCGGTTTGAATTTGCATCAAGCCGGTTATATGGGCCAAGGAATGCTAATAGCCGTGCTAGATGCTGGTTTTCCTAATGTGAATACACTTTCAGTATTCGATAGTCTCCATGCGAATAACAGGCTAATTTCTACTTGGGATTTTGTCGCGCAAAACGATAGCGTTTATAACGACCATCCGCACGGACAGTTAGTTCTTTCAACTATGGCGTCTTACTCGCCTGGAATAATGATTGGCACCGCGCCAGAGGCCAGTTACATGCTTTTAAGAACAGAAGATGCCACTACCGAATTCCCGATTGAAGAAGATTATTGGGTTGCAGGAGCTGAATATGCAGACAGCGCTGGCGCAGATATCATCAACTCGTCTTTAGGGTACACAACCTTCTTAAATTCGATTTATGATCACACATATGATGACTTAGATGGGAACACAACCCATGCAGCAATCGGAGCAGATTTCGCTGCTTCAAAAGGCATTCTTGTTGTTAATAGTGCTGGTAATTCGGGGAATTCGGCTTGGCAATACATCGGAACGCCAGCAGATGGAGATAGCGTGCTTGCAATTGGAGCTGTTGATGCCGAAGGGAATTACGCTGCATTTAGTTCAATAGGACCATCTTCTGACGGTGATATTAAACCTAATGTTTGCGCTCAGGGTCAGCAAGCAGCAATCATCAACGAAGCTGGTAATCCGGTTCTCGGAAACGGCACTTCTTTTTCAAGTCCAATCATGGCAGGAATGGCAGCGTGTTTGTGGCAAGCCTATCCAGACATGACCAATATGGAGCTGCTTCATGCCATTGAAGCCAGTTCACACAAGTACAATAATCCAGATCAGTTTTATGGATATGGAATTCCAAATTTCGCTATGGCTAATCTGATTTTATCTGGCTATTCTCCAACCAATTTGGATGAAAGCGAGTTGCTTCCTGTTTTTCCAAATCCTTTTTCAAATCAGATTGATGGAGCCTTTTATTCTTCTTCTAAACAGGAAGTAAAAGTTCGATTAGTAAACGGTTTAGGTCAAACCCTGAATACCATGGAAGGCTCCGTTGGAGAAACTTGTGCAGTCACGTTCCAATTCACTGGATTGGACAATCTCACAGAAGGAGTTTATTACGTTCAGGTAGATGCGGATTCGGGTAAATACCTAAGAAAGATGGTGAAGCTGAGAGATTAAATATTCTCCTTAATACAAGCTCTAATCTTCTCAGTCTTTTTCTTTTTGAGCTTTTCCATGCATTCACAAAGTGGCTGTAAACTTGGCTTTTCTCCAAATTCTTTATCGGCCTTAGCAGAAGGGAATTCAATTATGTCTGAGGTTAAATTGTCTGAGATAAAACTCCAACCTCCTAATTCTACATCAGATTCTTTGTCATCACCAATCAGCATATTTAAATGCGCAATTCCATTTTCGTAATAGACAATTTTACCCTGCATTAGAACCCTATACGGACGCCCTTTTATTACACGATAAAGCTGGTCGCCAACTGTAAACGCATAAAT
>JBLHEU010000250.1:0-3717 GCA_047614525.1 Bacteroidia bacterium
TTTCAACCCGGTAAGGACTTCAGACTTTTCTTTGAAATTCTTCTTTTCTCCCTCTTCTTTCTGATGTAAGAATTTGGCCTTGCTATCGCGATATCGGCTAAAAAGCTCTTTGAAAGTATCTTCTAACGGATTAGCAACAGGGACAAAATCCTCCATTTGGGCGCCTATTTCTCGATGCGCCAATTTCTGTTGCTCCAACTTTTGATTGTTCAGCGCATAGAAAACTGACTTCAATTCGCTGGCTTCGCGCATGGTTTCTTCTACTGGTAATTCCAATAATTCTTCAACCCGTGCAATGATTTCTTCTTGTGTGCTCATAATTTCTAAAAAGGAGTGCAAAGTAACGGGGCTAGTCTTAATATTGCAAAGCGGATATTTTAGCATGGATTACGACAAGCTTCCAGACATACCAAATGAGTTTCATAACTCAGAAACAAACCAACCATTTTTAAATTGTTTGGTGTGCGAATGCAACCTGATGGAAGAAACTCAGCCTTACGCCATCGAACGAGCAATTAGACACTATCCAGAAATGGAACTGAAAAGTGTAGTTTTTGAATACGCCCTTTGTGCGAGCTGCATAGCTCAAATGGAAAATGATCTTTCTTCTGATACCAAATTAGCAATTACAACCTACTTCAGCGAGAACCTAGATTTTGCAGGACGCCCTTCATGGAAATCGTACACTGAAGATGATAACGAAGAAGAAATTGAAGCTCCTTTTGATATCTCCGAATGGATTGACACCTGTTCAGTAAAAGGCGTTCCCAAGAGCGAATTGTACGAATACACGCTTTGCGCAAGATGCATTGGCGGCAAAATTATTCCTGAAGTGGTCCCTTATATGATAAGCGGACTGGCACAAGACGATATTGTTGATTTGTTCTCAAATAAGTCACTCGGGTTTTTAGATGATTTTACCGACAAACACTTTTCTGGTCCACCAGAATTGAAAGAGCTTTTCAAGGGCCGCCCTATTCTAGTCTGACACGAGAATCATATAGTCCTAATCCCACAGTTTGGGCAATTTTCATGTTCGACTATGGTGCTTGTAATTCTTAGCTTATTTCTCGGCTTACACGGTTTTTCTCAATACAGTTTAGCACAAAAAGCTTCTTGGCTCTTTCAGCATTCATCTTGTATCTAGTTACACAACAAGCAAACATTTGTTCTTCATTCCTTCTTTGAAGATACTATTAGCCACCACTTTAATATCGGTTAAAACGCCTTATAGCCTGATTACAGATGGAATTCATTCCTTTGTATAGAAACGTTTAGACTAAATTGATTAGGCGTTAAAGACCCCAGAAAAAGCTAGCAACCCCCATGGCTTCAATTTTCTCACATGCTATTGCAGCAAGTGCTTTAGGCACTGTTAACTACCCGAAAAAGGAAGTTTTTAAGTACTTCGCTTTAGGCGTTTTCTGTGCATCATTCCCAGATATTGATGTGTTGGCTTTTAAACTCGGAATTCCGTACGAACACCCATTCGGGCACCGAGGCTTTTTCCACTCTCTCCTATTCTCATATCTACAAGGCTTATTTATTGTTCGCGTTTTTTATTCAGACCTAGCGTTTGCTACAAGAGAAAGCATGACCATTGGTTTTTACTTTTTCTGCTGTGGCGTTTCTCATAGCATATTGGATGCAATGACAAATGGTGGTTTAGGGGTAGCTTTCTTCGCTCCATTTGACAATTCCAGATACTTTCTGCCATGGAGACCGATTGAAGTATCTCCGGTAGAAATCAAATCATTCTTTGGTCATTGGGGTCTACGAGTTCTTAAAAGCGAACTCTACTACGTTATGATCCCTTCGCTTTTACTAGTGCTCGGTAGTTTTGGAATTAGAAAGTTCCGTTCTAAGTAGAAAACGTATTCGGTAGACCCCATTTTTATCTGCACTTTCGCGGAATCAAACCATAACACATGACAATTTCAGAAAACAAAGTAGTGCTCATTCATTACACATTAAAAGACAAAACAGGAGAGGTTTTAGACTCATCTGAAGGAAAGGATCCATTGGCATTCATCCAAGGAATTGGAAACATCATCATCGGTTTAGAAGATTCTCTTAAAGGAAAAGCTGTTGGCGATAAAGTGAATACCACTGTGACTCCTGAAAAAGGATACGGGGAAAGAAGTGATGAAAACATTCATAAAGTTCCTTTGTCTGGATTTGAAGCAGACGGAGATGAAAAACTTGTGGCTGGAATGCAAGTGCGTGTTGAAACCAATGACGGAATCAACATTGCTGACGTTACAAGTATTGATGGCGATGAAGTTACGCTTGACCTGAACCATCCATTGGCTGGCGAAACGCTTCACTTTGATGTAGAGGTAGTGGATATTCGCGAGGCATCTAAGGAAGAATTAGAGCACGGTCATGCACACGGACCAGGTGGACACGACCATTAATTATCAAACAACTTAGCAAATGGGCATCTCGGAATACGGGATGCCTTTTTTTTGTTGATTACAAGTGATAAAATTCAGTGTTTCATTACGCCAAAGGCGATACATTTATGCAGCTAATCCTAAAATGAAATCGTTTTGAAGATAGGAGTACCAAAAGAGACACAAGCACGTGAAACCCGTGTGGCGATCACGCCAACCATTGCTAAGCAACTCAAATCGAAAGGATTTGAAATAATCGTGGAAAGTGGAGCTGGTGAAGGTTCATTCTTCTCAGATGGAGACTACACACAAGCAGGTGCCGTAGTTGGCGCTAAAGCAAATGCTTACGAATGTGATGTAGTGGCCAAGATTAATGCACCAACGGTGGACGAAGCCAAAATGCTTAAATCTGGTTCTACACTCATTTCAACCCTGTTCGCTACAAGCAATCCTGAAGTGGTAAAAGCGTTGGCTGAAGCAGGCGTGAATGCTTTCTCGATGGATGCTATTCCAAGAACTTCCTTGGCTCAAAGTATGGATGTGCTAAGTTCGCAAGCAAACCTCGCTGGTTACAAAGCAGTCTTGCTAGGCGGTGCCGAAATGGGCAAGATTTTCCCAATGCTGATGACATCTGCAGGAACTATCAAACCTTCTACCGTGGTCATTTTTGGGGCAGGTGTAGCTGGATTACAAGCCATCGCAACCGCCAAACGTTTGGGAGCCAACGTGTGGGTTTCGGATATCCGTCCAGAAACTAAAGAGCAAGTTCAATCATTAGGTGGGAAGTTCATTGAAGTTGAAGGAGACGACACAGTTGATATGGCTGGTGGATACGTAACCAACGTTTCGCCTGAGTTCTTGAAGAAACAGCAGGAAGTTGTAACCAGCAAAGTTGCTGAGGCTGATTTGGTTATCACAACAGCATTGATTCCTGGTAGAAAAGCACCTTTGCTTATTACCGATGAAATGCTAGCCAAGATGAAGCCAGGTGCTGTAATCGTAGATATGGCGGTTTCGCAAGGCGGAAATGTATCTGCAAGTAAACTCAACGAAACTGTTAAAATTGGTGGCGTTACTATCCTCGGAGAAGGAAACCTACCTGCTACTCTACCAATGAATGCTAGTGAGCTGTTTGCCAAGAACGTTTCGAACTTCTTACTACACCTAACATCCGAAAACCAATTCAAATGGGACATGGAAGATGAGATAACCGCTGGATCGCTCATTATCCGAGATGGAAAATTGGTACATCTTTCAGTGTTGCCAAAAGAAACAGCATCGGCTTGATGTCTATCATTTATAAATCTCAATCTCACAAACT
>JBLHEU010000251.1:0-3662 GCA_047614525.1 Bacteroidia bacterium
ATAAGCATCACAGATTTCCGAAAGTAATCATGCTTCAGGCAGTTTATTTCAAGCTGCGGTTCAATTTTGAGCGATTGACATGTTGAAGAACTGCTGAAAATAAGAGGTGGTAAACATCATACGGAAGGGTCAAATGACAACTTCTAGTTCGCCCATTTTTAAACTTTCAAGTCTTTAGCTGCTTAAATACTGGTAAGGTTGTAGATTTAAGAAACCACAGAGTTTATTGCTTCGGAACTCTTCTCTTCACATTTTAAGAGGAGGAACTTGATGGTGTTAATGTTTCGAGAAACGCTTCTGCCTTTAGAAGAAGGCGATTCTTACGCTCAATATTCATTTTATCAAAGGTTCTTACCATCATATTCAATCGAGGGTTTTTACTGAAGAAATCTCGATTAGCTTGAATGAAACGCCAAAACAGGCCATCCCAAACCTCATTCCAATCACCTTTGGGATAATTACTCATTTTCATAACGTAGTTAGATCCGCTGATGTATGGCTTAGTAGCGAAAAGTCCTCCATCTGCAAACTGACTCATTCCGTAAACGTTAGGAACCATCACCCAATCGTATGCATCGATAAATAACTCCATAAACCACTCGTACACTTCATTCGGATCAAACTCGCACAAAACCATGAAATTTCCTAGAATCATCAAACGCTCGATGTGGTGGCAGTAGCCTGTTTCATTCACTTTCCGAATGGTCTCATCTACAGGTATGATTCCTGTTGTTCCATCGTAAAATGAACTCGGAATCTTACGTTTGAAGCCCCAAAAGTTGGTGGTACGTGATTCAACACCTTTACATTCATACATGCCACGAATAAATTCTCGCCACCCCATAATCTGACGAACAAACCCTTCTAATGAATTGATTGGGACGTTGTGTTTCCCTGCATACTCAATCGCTGCATTTACTACTTCTAATGGCTGTAAAAGACCAACGTTCATCATTGGGGTAAGCACGCTATGATTCAAAATGGAAGCGTCCCTAACTATTGCATCCTCATAATCTCCAAATTGATGAAACCTTGTTTCTAAAAACTGTTGTAGCCAGATTTTAGATTGGGTTTTCGTATATGGGTATAACGGCTCATCATTTATTTGACCGTAGTTTTTCGAGAAATTGGCTGCCACGTAAGTTTTAGCTTCAGTCCAAAATTCATCGGCTTTTGGAAACTCAACTGGTGGAGGAGTTTCGTGTTTCGGGTATGCTTTCCGGTTATCCACATCAAAAGTCCACTTGCCGCCTGCAGGAAGATTAGGGCCATCCATCAGAATGTCTCTTTGCTTACGCTGCTGTTTATAAAACGAAGTTTGAAAGAACGATTTCTTGTCAGACCGAAAAAAAACACTCAGGTCTTTTCGATTATTGATAAAAAGTGGAGACTCATATTCAATCAGCGCTACTCCGAGCTCATCACATTTATCCTTGATCCGCTTGAATAACGAATAATCTGTAGGGTTAATTATATGGAGCTTTTCAAGTCCATTATTTACAAGGTTCTCAATCAATAACCGAACGTCAGAGAGTGCATCTTGCGAATCTATGTAATCGACTTTCAGACCAGAACCCTCCAAAAAGGCTTGATGCGATTTCATAGAAGCTCGGTGAAAAGCCAATTTCTGCTTATGGAATTTGTATTGCTTGAAAAACAGAAACTCCTCTACCAAATAGACTGGTAAACCGAGTACTAGCACCTCATGCTTCTCAAAAAGTTGGTGAGGAAATAATAGGACAATCTCATTCATTTGCTTCATCGATTTCGTCTGCAGCGTTCACTACAGTATTTAACATTCTCCCAGTCTCGCTCCCATTTCTTTCTCCAGCTAAAGGGTCTGGCGCAGCCCAAACAAGTCTTAACCGGAAGGTTCGATTTTTTCATTTAATCAATGCTTCTTTCGTACATGCGTATTCAAAATGCGCTTTTTTTCCTTTTTAACCAGTTCATTTTTTCTGTGCCCCCAGATTTTATTCCGAGCACTTTTACCACTTTCTTCTAAATCAACAAGTGGCTTTGGGTAATCAATTTGTAAATCATAAAACATCTTATCCATCTCAGTAATCTTCCATGGTTCATGAATAAATTCGGATGGAATATCTTTTAGCTCAGGCAGCCATTTACGAATAAAATCCCCGTTTGGATCATGATCTTTCGATTGCTTCACTGGGTTGTACATTCTGACGATATTAATACCCGTAGTGCCCGCTTGCATTTGAAATTGGGGATAATGAATACCTGGCTCATAATCGAGAAATTGTTGAGCAAGATGATAGACACCAACTCGCCAATCCTGATCTAAATGATGGCACAGAAATGAAACAACCATCGCACGCATGCGAAAGTTCACCCAACCTGTTTCAGCCAGGCATCGCATGCAAGCATCAACCATTGGAAAACCGGTTTTACCAGCCTTCCAAGCTTCAATAAATTCGGTTTTCTCATCACGTTGAAGTAGTTCGTACCCTCGATTAATGCAAAGTGTCTCATAGGTACATTCCACTTCAAATTTCTGAATGAAATGACAATGCCATTTCAATCGGGTTAGAATACCACGAAAGCGCTTTGGGTTTGCTGTACTAATGAATTGCACAGCTTGCCTAATACTAATGTTGCCCCAAGCAAGAAAAGGCGATATCCGGCCACAAGAAGTTCGGCTCTCGGCAGGTTTACTAATGTGCTTATTGTACGTGTTGCCTCTACCGCTGACGAATGATTTTAGATAACGCCAAGCATTAGATTCTCCTGCAGGTTGAAACTGCTCAGGATAGACCTTTAATTTCTCTTCAAGTCTCTTGTCCAACAGATAAGGGTTTCGACCTATCTCCATTTCGTTTATCGAGAAAAAATTTTGAATCTGAGGCTGAAAAATTGTCTGATACCATTGCTTATCCCAGCCATCGCGATTAATAATACCTCGAACAATCCCGTCTCGCTGGAATTCTTTCCAAGCTACTTCACTATTCTTAAAAAGCGTCCCAACTGCCTTGTCTCTATTCCAAGTAACCTGAACGTCACTTTCCTGATAACTAAAAACACATATTAACTCGAATTTATCCAGGAAATACTTGAATACATCAATGGCAGATGCATGAAAAAGTTCAGCCTTACGATTGAACTTCTTGAGTGATAGATTGAAGTCTAAAATGGAGTGATATTGAAACTGTAAATGACGTAATGATGTTGCAGGGTACTCGATTAAATCTGGCTCAAAAAGAAAAATGATGATATACGGAATCCCCGCTTGTTCTGCAGCCTGAAGCGGACCATGATCTTGCGTTCGAATATCGCGCTTAAGCCAAACGATATTGACTCTTGGCTTTACCACAACTTCATTTCTTTTTTGCACTTCTTCCAAAAGGCGAAAAACGAACGGTAGTAACCCGTCACAGAAAACATCCACTCGCGTGGTTCTTCTTTACCTTGATAATTTCGGTTAAGCGGATGTTCCTTGAAAATCACCTTTGATGGTCCGATTCTATTCTTGAGCTCATCAAATTCACCAACGAATACCTGAATTCCTGTAATGTTCTTTGCAAGATTAAGAGCAAAATCAATACTATTTTTCGAAACTGGGTACTGCTCAAAAACTGAAGGTTCGAGCAGCAAAATTCTATTGGCATCCTCCTTACCATACCAATTTGGATCAAGGTTATAGT
>JBLHEU010000252.1:0-3645 GCA_047614525.1 Bacteroidia bacterium
TAATAGATTACGTGGCGACCAACCTAAACACGGTAGCTTCAGACTGGTTTAATTACAACACTGCTTGGTGGCGCGGATTAAATCCAGATGGAAGCCACAAAGGTTGGGGTTACATGATTTGGGATTTAGATGCAACCTTCGATTATTACATAAACTACACTAATGTGCCAAGCACAAGTACAGATGCCGACCCCTGCGATATTGAAGACATTGCCGATTTCCTAGACGATTGGGGATGGTGGGATGGAGAAGATGCAGGAAAGCACGAACAGATTTTCTCTTGTGAGAACATGCTGTTTACCCACGACAGCATGCTAGCCACCATTGCACCAGAAATGCCACGCCATATAGATAGATGGGGCGGCACCATGACATTACTGGCCCGTACGATTTAACAGTAATGTGTTTCCCACCAGAAGTTGGAGATGTAAAGCTAAACACCCTTTGGCACGAAGAATTGTCTTGGACAGGCGCCTCCTTTGGTAACATGGATAACCTGATACAAGCCAGAGTAGCCAACTCTAGTATGACGGCAGAATTTTCACATTGGGAATCAACCTCAGGCAATGTTATTTTCCCAGATCAAGATAGTATAAATGCATCTGTAGTAATAGCTGGTATAGATACCATTATAGCTGTGTTTGATGTTGACTATACATCGGTAGAAGAACTTTATGGTCAGGTAATTTTTGAAGCTTACCCTGTGCCCTCAACAGACAACCTAACCATAAAGCTAAACCTGCCAGAAGCAGAGCAGTTTGATATTGTGCTGTATGCAATAGATGGTAAAGAAATGCTGAGAAAAAGCTATCATCAGCATGCGCTGCAAACCACAATCGAAACGGGTCAGCTAGCGCGAGGACTTTATGTTCTTTCTTTAGAAGGAGAAAGCGGTAGTAAACAGATTAAGATTCCTTTGGTGGAATAGGGTCAACTAAGAACCAGATAGTTTTGTGTCAACCCATTCATCAAATGGGAAAAACTCAAATGCCTCCATTTCGGTATTGTGCGAACGCATGTCATTTAATGCGGCTTTCAACACTGTCAGGTTTTGCACATGTTGGTTTCCGTGGTTTAATTCATTTCTTAAGAAACCTCTTAAAGCGTTTCGCAAGAGCGGAAACTCATTCTGGGAATCTTGTTGCTTGTCATTAGCGTTAAGCAAAGATTCTATCAGCTCTAGCTTGCCTTGCTCGTAATATATAAGCAAGCGATAGTCGTAGGCTATTGAAAGGTTTTTGGTGAACGATGCACGGTTTTCGTGATTTAGGAATAGGTTTATCCATTTGATGGCTCCTCGAAAGTCTTTCCCATAAAATGAATATTGAGAGCATAGACTGAATATGTACATCAGGAATGTCTGATTCATTATTGTCCCATGTTCATTCAGGTCTTTTTCAACCTTGACCAAGAGTTCTGGATTGTTAAACTGCTCTGTTACAATGTGATATGAAAGCAAGTTGCTGTAGTAGGTTTCTAGCCGAATCATTTCTACGGAAACGTCTTTAGACTTTTCTTTTTCAAGAATTTCGAGCACGCGTTTCATCTCATCGTATTCTTCAGCTCTGATACACCGCATGAGGTAATTGTTGGCACTCGCTATCATCATCCTCCCTCTTTCCTGAAGCAATGTTCGGTGAGAGTAGCAGAGATCAAACACCTTTTTACCTTGTTTAAATCCGCCATCAATATCATTGGAAAGCAAATAGTACTGGCTTTTGATATGGTTGGCAGCAATTTGGCAGAAGAACCCGGATTGATCGTTTACCTCTTGCATTGCTTCAGAATCAAACAAAACCTTTAGCTCCGCGAGCATTTTCTCTGTCACGGTCCCCGCTTTTGCCACCGTTTGCTGAAACTCATGCTGAACGAAGTGAAGCCGAGCAATCAATTCCAATTCTTTGGCGGCATGTAAGTTTCTTTCTAGTACCTGTTTCATAGTCAGGCTGGAATTGGTCGGCTCTACATTCATAGCTAAAATGGAGCGCAAATACCAATAAATGGATTGAAGCCGAGTAAAATCTTGTTGTTGTTGCGCTTGTATTTCTACTTTATTGAATAACACTAATGCTTGCTTATTAAGCCCACGATTGTACAATACAGTTCCGTGTTTAATCTGCCGGTCTATTTTAGAATTTATCGAGTTCTTTTCATGAAACGTATCCAAGCAACGTAGTACGGAGCTGTATAGATAGGCTGCCGTTACAGCGGGGATTTTGCCCTTTTCCCACTTAAGAATCTTGTCTTTGTCTAAGGCATCAAACAGCATCATATACTGGTCAGTTCCACTCTTACCGTTACGGGATGCATTCAGTTTGAAGTATCGCTTTTCTGGCCCAGTCATGGATCTAATTAAAGCTCTTAAGTCGCCATGGTTCTTCATGTCAGAAATATATAAATTAAGGCGGTAAATAATTGATAATCAATACTAAATGAAATAAATAAAGTGTTCAGAAATCATAAAACGAATTATTTTCATCTTCAGTATGATCAACGTATAGTTAGCTTAGTTGAAGAATTAATGAAAGGGGCTAAACCATCGGCTTAAAGGCATAACATTGATTTCAAGAATCATCAGCACCAAACACTATGAAAAAAGCACTACTACTTTTAATTCTCCCAATTTGCGTTTTAGCTCAGAACCCACAAGAGGTTTGGGAAACAGACACCTATGTTGATGGTTCTTCGGTTAGCATCAAACGGTCTAGAAAAGATGCAAGTGGAAACATGTACTCCGTTGGCTCTGCTATAGGAGATGTTTCTGGAGACTACGACATTTTTGTTTCTAAAAATGATGCCGATGGCAATGTTGTTTTCTCAGATTTTTACGATTCTGGGCTAGGTAATGATCAGGCATTGGAAGTACGAATAGACCAAAGCGGCAACATCTATGTAGTCGGAAACATTCGGGGTGGCAATGCCATTTTCGCTAGGAAGTATAGCAGTACGGGCACCATTGAGTACACCAACATATATTCAAGTGCCATTGTGACCTCTACTGCAGAGGCTGCAGATATTCAAAACTCAACAGGCAATCTTTATATCACTGGAAGCAAAACAAATGTTGTAACTGGCGAAGAAGGAAATATGCTGCTTATAAAGTATGCAGCAGATGGCTCTACAGATTGGGAAGTTGATTTTGATGGAGGATCAGGAACTTCCAATAAGCACGATTCAGGTTATCAGCTGCAAGTTGATGGTAACGGAAACGCTTATGTTCTAGGGGTTGAGAATGCGCTACAGCAGTCTTCCGGCTTCGTGAGCCTTGGAACGCCTTTTCTAAGAGCGTATAACAGTGCTGGGACATTTATTTGGAACAGGGTGCCAGCTGAAGATGGAGGAGACCCCGAGACAACCCTTACCATGGAAACAAACTCAAACGTGGCTGTTTATGATTGGGACAGGAAACAACGGTATGCTACATCAAATGGCGCGTTAAACGAAACGGTTTATTTTGAAGATACATTCTTACTCTCTGGCTCTCCTACGCACTATAAAAAGTTGTCGGATGGTGGTTATGTGCGGGTAAATAGCAATTGGATTAAACGTTATGATTCCGGAGGAACCCTATTGTCTAGTATTAGCAACGGCAGTAACTACGTGTACTCTGTAATAATGAGTGGCGATGAGACATTATACACAACA
>JBLHEU010000253.1:0-3610 GCA_047614525.1 Bacteroidia bacterium
TTTTTTAAGAAGTTTGAGAAACAAGTTCAATCTCATTTTGAAATAGCCAAATCATGAGCAAGGAAGGATTCAGCATATCGTTGGTTAATCCGCATGCACCCGGTTTAGACGTGGTTCAGAAAATTGGGGTTGCAATTACATCCTTGGCTCTTTTGTCAATAGTTATTGGCGCTACCGGTCCAGCAAATGATGACCCAAGCTTCTATTTCTGGACAGGAATTATGGGCTCGTTTCTAGGATTAACCATCTATATGGTACGCACATTTTTAACGCGACCAGCTGGCATTCAGAATAATCACATTTTTAAATCTAGCCTAACCAGCCGAGGGGTTTTGGGTTGGGCGTTTGGCATCTTCCTCACTGGGTTTTACATTTTACTATACTGGGGCTCAGCAGAGTTTTGGGGCAATTCTGCTTTGGTAAGTATGATGAAGCCGGTGAGTATGGGCTTGTTTGGCCAAGAACCTAATCAGTGGTTTCTGTACTCGTTTATTTACACCGTTTCCATTCTAATTATGGGGGTAAGGGCTATTATCAAGTACCGTCATTCTAATTACCAGATTGTAAGAACAAGCTCCATTATGTTCTTCCAGCTTGGGTTTGCATTTCTTATTCCACAGTTCCTAAAATCCATGAGCCAGCCAGAATACTACTTCAGCTATTTCTGGCCTTTGGATTATGACATGTTGTGGCCAGATTCTGTTGATGGGTTACTGTCTGGTGGAACCCTCGGCCTGTGGATGCTCATCATCTCGGCAGTAATGACATTTATCGCTACCCCAATTTTGACGTATTTCTTCGGAAAGCGCTGGTATTGTAGCTGGGTTTGTGGTTGCGGAGGTTTGGCTAATACGGCTGGAGACCCTTTCAGACAACTATCAGATAAAAGCCTAAACGCTTGGAAAATTGAACGTTGGATGATTTATTCAATCCTGCTTTTTATCACTCTATTAACCATTCTGCTTTGGGTCAATTCCTATTTGGTTGGCGGAATTTTCGGAGATATCTCTCATCAACTAACAAAAGGATACGCCTTCTTTATTGGGCAAGCTTTTGCAGGTGTTATTGGCGTTGGTTTTTACCCATTGCTAGGTACTAGAGTTTGGTGCCGATTTGGCTGTCCTATGGCCGCATATCTAGGTTTATTACAAAAGTATTTCTCTCGATTCAGGATTACGACAAACGGTGGTCAGTGCATTAGTTGTGGTAATTGCAGTACTTATTGCGAAATGGGAATTGACGTTCAAGCATATGCTCAGCGAGGCGAAAATATCGTTCGTGCATCGTGTGTGGGCTGCGGTATTTGCTCAACGGTTTGTCCGCGTGGTGTTCTCAATTTGGAGAATGGCCCAACGCACACCGATCGTGAAAACGACAACCCAATTACCTTCGGAAATGATGGTGTTGGATTGAACGTGTAGCCTCTAGACTATTTATCTGTCACACAAATAGCTTCCGTTTATAGACCTACATTGAAGGCTAACCAAAAAACCTTCTACTATAAAAATGACCTATTTCGCGCTATTCTTATGCCCATTATTCATTGGGTGTCAACCACCAGCAGCCGATAACTCTGCCAACGAAGCCTTTGAGAAAAACAGTAAAGCTGTCCTTGCCGAACGCGAAGGCTAGGAAAACTAAAGCATTTATTATGATGCATTATATGCCGCTGATGCAGTTAAGCTTCCTACGGATTTTAATTCCTCAGACTCCGTTAGCCTTGATTTCAAGATACGTAATGAGGGTTTGTGGAAGATGTTCGGTTTTGAAATGCTAACGGATGTAAATTTGGTTTAAGAGGTAATCAGAGGTTTTGGTTAAAACCAAACGCCATCAGGATGCGTAAACATCACAGATTGGCAAAGACGATTATTCTTCAGGGGGGTATATCAAATCCTTAACGGCCTAAGTACTGGTAAGACCCTAGATTTAAGAAACCACAGAGTTTAATGCGACAGAAATTAGCACACCAGTTGTTTAACTTTTAAGCACAAAAAAAGCCTGTCAATTTTGACAGGCTTTTTCCAAATGTATCGTTAGAGGTAATCGACTAGATTACTTTCACATTTGATGCATTCAATCCTTTTGGGCTTTCTTCTACATCGTAGCTTACTTTATCCCCTTCATTGATTTCATCAATTAGTCCATTTACGTGTACAAAGACATCTTTGCCACCTTCGTCAGGAGTGATGAATCCAAATCCTTTAGAATCATTGAAAAATTTAACTGTTCCGTTACTCATAATATATAGTGTTTTAAATACTTGGCAAATGTAGTGTTTTTAAACATAAAGGCGTAGTAGACAAAAATAAGGCACTAAAAAGCAGATTTTTGTTTGTCTATTACACACGTTTTACCAATAATCTTGTTGGTTAGGAAAATAAAACCAGTAAATACAAAACCTGTAATAAACACGGTTAATGGGAAGGTGCTTAAGGCCACCTAGCTTTAGAAATGTAGAATTTGACTTTAAAAACCTATTGTTGTCCTTTAGCAAATTCATTACAATGAATGCGCTTGCTGGTTTGCCGCACAATTGTTATTTCTCTATTCAAGTATTCCTTTTTTACACTTGAAAAACAGGAAAGCTGATTAATTGACAACCAGTTTTCCTGTTGAATACCAATCTCCATCAGATACTTGGTAGAAATACATACCTGAACTCAATTCAGAACCTTGAATGATGAACTTACCAGAAGTAGATTGTAAACGCTGAATTTCTCTACCAGCTCTATCAAAAACGGCTAAGGAGTATGTGGAGTTTCTACTCGGTTTTACAACTTCAATTGTTGCTTCATCCGTAAATGGGTTTGGGTAAACTGCCACTCCTTTGTTATTCGGCCTTTCAGCAATTCCAACAGCTACAAACTCTTCACATCCGCTAGTTCCTAACTCAAGTTTTACAAACATCTCATCGAAATAGGAATCGTTGTCGGTACCTACATTTCTTGTTCCCATAAGAATCATTCTAATGGTGTATGTACCAGCCGGTAATGCTTCGCTTTCCTCCATATAAGTCCAGCTAGAAGACTGATTTCCAAAGGTTGCCGTTGCACCTAATAGATCATTTGTTTGCCCGTAGAATTCAAGTTTGAATTCAGGTCGGTCATCGCCATTAAAGTCACTTAAATACCCACCGAATACGACCGTTGCATTTCCAGCATCTATTACTGTTTGATAGGTGGTTAAATCAACATCTTGATGACCTTCTCCATAAGAGTTCGCATCGCAAACACCTCCAACAGCAAACAATTTCTGACCAGCGTAAGAATCATTCCCTGCACATTCGCCACTGTCTATAGATTCAAAAGAGCCTACATCTTCTACCCAATTATCAGTTCCATTTTCGGCACCGCCATTTGCAAGTAGGTTAGGAGTGAGATTTGAATTACTGGTTTGAAATGTGACTGCGTCTGACCATTCGCTCCAAGCTAAACTTCTATCGCGGTAGCGTACTTGCCAGTAATAGGTTGTGTTCTCCTGAAGCACGTTAACCTCTTGATCTACCATGTTGTTTCCCGCCATTAAGTCAACATCGAAATACCAGTTTTCATGCTGATACCATTCGTCATAAATCACGTCTGTGAAACTTGCATCGCTGGCAATTCGC
>JBLHEU010000254.1:0-3593 GCA_047614525.1 Bacteroidia bacterium
GCTTCCACATAATCTTTGGCATGCCCCCAATCGCGTTTTGCATCCAGATTCCCTAGGTAAACCTTGTCTTGAACTCCAAGCGCAATCCGAGCGACTGCACGCGTTATTTTTCGGGTAACGAACGTTTCTCCCCGCACTGGAGATTCGTGATTAAACAAGATTCCATTGCAAGCAAACATTCCGTAGGCTTCGCGGTAATTAACCATTATAGAATACGCATATAGTTTTGCAACCGCATATGGAGAAATCGGCCTAAACGGTGTTGTCTCATCTTGAGGCGTTTCGTTTGCTAACCCGTATAATTCTGATGTAGAAGCCTGGTAAATTTTTGTCTTTTCATTTAGACCCAATAACCGAACTGCCTCAAGAATTCTAAGCGCACCTAGGCCATTCACGTTTCCTGTATACTCAGGCATTTCAAAACTCACTTTAACGTGACTCATTGCACCGAGATTATAAATCTCATCTGGCTGCGTCTCCTTGATAATCCGAGTAAGGTTCATCGAGTCGCTAAGGTCACCGTAATGCAAATGAAAATTCACATTCTCATCATGTGGATCCAGATAAAGGTGGTCTATTCTGTCTGTGTTAAATAGAGAAGCTCTACGTTTTAACCCATGTACGGTGTATCCTTTCTTCAGTAAGAATTCGGCCAAGTAAGATCCGTCTTGCCCAGTTACACCTGTTATGAGAGCTACTTTACTCATGATATGTTCAACTCGATTTTTTTCTGAAAATCTGAATAGGCTAATTCCAGTCCTTTTCTCAAAGGGGTTGAACTAACCCATCCCAAATCTCTTAGTTTACTTACATCGAGAAGCTTTCTTGGTGTTCCGTCAGATTTTTTTGAATCCCATTCGATAACACCGCGATAACCAACTACTTCCGCTATTAGTGCTGCCAATTCAGCTATAGTCATATCCTTACCAGTACCAATGTTATAGACTTCATCATCGATTAATTCCTTATTCATCAAGAATACACTTGCCTCGGCTAAATCATCCGCAAACAGAAATTCTCTTCTTGCGGTTCCCGTTCCCCACAGACACACAGCTCCTATCCCCTCTATCTTTGCATCATGCAAACGTCTGATTAGTGAAGGAATAACGTGTCCATTTTCCGGATGATACGTATCATTCAAACCAAACAAATTCGTAGGAACAATACTTAAAAAATCACACCCAAACTGCTGCTTGTATGTCTGGCATAATTTCACACCAGCAATCTTAGCCACAGCATAGGGCTCGTTAGTTGGTTCTAATAATCCGGTAAGCAACTGGTCTTCTGTTATAGGTTGATTAGCATACTTTGGATACATGCAAGATGAACCAAAAAACATCAACCTTTTAACGTTGGTTGAGTGGGAATAATGAATGACGTTAGAAGCAATCATAAGATTGTCATAAAGAAAATCGGCCGGATAGACTTCATTTGCATGTATTCCACCAACTTTTGCCGCTGCCACAAAAACGTAATCGGGCTTCTCTTTCTCAAAAAAAGCGCTTACATCTGATTGAATTCTAAGGTCAAGCTCTGCAGAAGTTCGAGTTACGACATTTGAATAACCATTGCTAGTTAAAAATCTACAAACTGCCGAGCCAACCATTCCTGCATGACCAGCAACATAGATCTTTGAACTTTCCTTCATCAAATTAAGCTCGATTTCGAGTGAGCAAAGCTAACTATTAAAGTGCTGCTTACCGATTGATGCTACCGCAAAACGGGATTGAGATGCGTTTTAATTATAACCCTTTCAGATTCGAAACCACAAATTGCTTTCGACAAAATGGCTTAATCGCAATGACTCCAAATTCAGATTGAAACACACCCAAGTTGACTAAACAATCATTCCCGCTCCAACCGTATTGTTTGTCGCCTCATCAATAAGAATAAGAGACCCTGTATTGCGGTTCTTTCGATAACCGTCAATGAACATCGGTATTGTTGTCCGAATCGTAATTCGAGCAATGTCGTTCAGTCCAACATTGTTGTCGTCCTCAACCTTCTGCATAGTGTTGATGTTCATCTTATATTTCACATCTTTAATAATGCATCGCGCATCACGAGATGTATGCTTAAGAGAATACTTGCCACCAACTTGCATTGGCTTTTCATTCATCCAGCAAATCATTACATCAAATTCCTGCTCTTGTTTGGGCTGATTTCCAACCTTAACAATCATGTCTCCTCGGCTGATGTCGATATCATCTTCCAAAGTCATCGTCACACTCATTGGCGGAAATGCTTTCTCAATTGGCCCATTCATCGAATCAATTGACTTGATCTTTGAAGTAAACCCAGATGGAAGAACAGAAACTTTATCACCAGCGCGAAAAATACCGCCTCCAACACGTCCTGCGTAACCTCGGTAATCGTGATACTCCTTGCTCATAGGACGAACAACATACTGAACAGGGAACCGTGAATCGATATGATTCTGATCGCTACCAATGTGAACGTTCTCAAGAATATGCATCAAAGTCGGTCCTTGATACCAATTCATATTTGTAGATCGGTCTACCACGTTATCTCCAAGCAATGCGCTAATTGGGACAAATCGAACATCTTTTATATCCAATTTCGATGAAAAGTCTTCGAAATCTTTGCGGACCTTTTGGAAGGCTTTCTCACTAAAATCTTCAAGATCCATCTTATTCACACAAACTACAACGTGAGGAATTTGAAGTAACGAAGCTATATATGCGTGTCGTTTCGTCTGCTCAATTACACCATGTCTTGCATCAACAAGAATAATGGCCATGTTAGCGGTAGACGCTCCGGTCACCATATTTCTGGTGTACTGAATATGTCCTGGTGTATCGGCAATAATAAACTTCCGTTTTGGCGTTGCGAAATAGCGATAAGCAACATCGATAGTAATCCCTTGCTCACGTTCAGCGCGAAGCCCATCCGTAAGTAGAGCAAGGTTTACATGCTCTTCCCCCTTCTTAATGCTCGCTGCCTCAATAGCTTCCATCTGATCTTCAAAAATCGACTTGCTATCATAAAGCAATCTACCAATCAGTGTGCTTTTTCCATCATCAACACTGCCAGCAGTGGTGAAACGCAAAAGTTCCATATCAAGGTATCCTTTGCTATCGTACTTTTCTATTGTCTGTTCTTCAGTCATGTTTTCCTGAATCAAAAATATCCTTGTTTTTTTCTGTCTTCCATTGCTGCCTCTGATCGCTTATCGTCAGATCGACCTCCCCGTTCCGTTACTCTAGTTGAAGCAACTTCATCAATAATATCCTCTAAGCTAGATGCGTCAGAAAGCGTTGCTCCTGTACAGGTCAAATCGCCAATTGTCCTAAAACGAACCTGCATTTCTTTGACTTCTTCACCTTCTTTCAACTGCATGAAATCAGCATGAGCCAAAAGGTTTCCATCACGCTCAAAGCATTTACGCATATGAGTGAAATAAAGGCTTGGAATTTCAATGTCTTCAAGAAGGATGTACTGCCATACATCCATTTCTGTCCAATTGGAAATTGGGAAACTGCGAAAATGCTCCCCCATGTTCTTTTTGCCGTTGAAAATATTCCAAAGCTCTGGTCGTTGATTCTTTGGGTCCCACTGACCGAAATCATCTC
>JBLHEU010000255.1:0-3560 GCA_047614525.1 Bacteroidia bacterium
AAAAGTGGAATGGGTGATGGATTTACCTGGAGCGGGTGACACCGCTTTTCCATCCATCATCCGATTAGACAAACATCGGTTTCTCGTAGCTAATTATACTTCGCCTATCAATCACCAAAAACGAGATTGGCTGATGGGACAGTTAGGTAAAACGAAGATCTATTTGCAGTTAATCACGTTTGCTCCGTGCACTAACTGAGCAATGAATCGTTGTCGGTACCCAACTTTGGTGCTGGCGTAAGTTCTGAATTTCCAAAACCAGCAGGAAATCCATTTGTGAACAATGGATGCTTAGCCGCTTCCTGAACGGTGAGCACCGGAGAAAGGCAAACTCCTTCATTTTCTAGTTTATCAGTCCAATGTTTCATGGATTGTCCAGAGAAAAGTTCCTGAACTTCTGAAATCAGTTCTTTTTCCATCAACCTTCCACCCCACTCTGGATGCTCTACAAGGTTGCAGAATTTTTGCCAGAATTTAGGTTCGAGAGCGCCTAACGCAACATGCCGACCATCGGAGCATTTGTAGATGTTATAAGAAGCCAATGCACCCGACAGATAGCCATTACTCTTACCTGTTTCCAACTCTTCAGCAATTCGCATCGACTGTAAAACAGAAACATTGTGCGTCATGGACACATCTACATGCTGACCTTCTCCTGTTCTCTCTTTATGAAGTAAAGCCGAAGTTGTGGCATTTAAAGCCATCATAGAACCACCTGCAACATCTGCAATTTGAGCGGCAGAGATAATCGGATTTCCCTTTGAATCTCGCTGGGCATCAAGCATTCCAGAACACCCTAAATAGTTGATGTCGTGGCCTGGTGCTGAAGCCATTTCTCCTGTTTGTCCGTAACCTGTAATGGCCACTAAAATAATCTTTGGGTTTCTTATTTTGAGCGTTTCATATCCTAACCCGAATGCTTCCATTACTCCGGGTCTAAACTGCTCTATAACCACATCTGCCGTTTCAACCAATTTGAGAATAGCTTCTCTTCCTTGGTCTGAACGGTAATCCATGCAGAGACTTTTCTTACCAGCATTTAATGTTGTGTAATAAACCGAAACCCCATTCTTCATTGGTGGATAAAACCGAACTGGATCTGGAGAACTTGGGCTTTCCACTTTAATAACTTCCGCGCCTTGCTGTGCCATCCAAAGCGTTGCCAACGGACCAGGAAGCAGTTTTGTGAAATCTAGAATTCGGTAGCCTTGGAGTGGTTGGTACATAAAACGAAATTACGCGTTGATTAACTGTCATCACATAAGAAGTCAAGTGCGGTTCACCTGCTTATCTTGGCGGCTTCAACAAACACGGAACACTACATGTCTTTTGCTTCTCTGAAGTTATCTTCTCATCTGTTAAATAGCCTTGAAAAACTCGGTTTTACGAAACCGTATCCTATTCAGGAGCAAGCTATTCCCGCTATTTTAGATGGAAAGGATGTGCTCGGACTTGCCCAAACGGGTTCTGGTAAAACAGCGAGTTATGTGTTGCCTGTTTTGATGCAGTTGGAGAAGCAACCGCCAACAAGAAATAGACACATCAACGTTTTGGTGATGGTGCCTACGCGAGAATTGGCTATTCAGGTTGAAGCGGTTTTTAGTTCGTTTGGCGCTGATGTTCCGTTTCCTTTTAAATCGATGGCTGTGTTTGGCGGGGTTTCTATTAATCCGCAGATGAAATCGTTGCAAAACGTAAATGTGCTGGTTGCAACTCCTGGGCGATTGTTGGAATTATCGGAATCAAATGCAATTCATTTTTCTTCTGTAAGTACGCTTATTTTAGATGAAGCTGACAAGTTGCTGAACCTTGGGTTTAAGGAAGAGATGGACAAAGTCTTTGCGCTTTTGCCGCGTCAACGACAGAACCTTTTGTTTTCGGCTACGCTTAGTCCAGATGTTAAGAGCATGGAGCAGGTTTTATTGACCAACCCTGTGGTCATCAATATTGCGCCAGAGCAAGAACGGGTTGAACTCATTAATCAGGTTGGGTATTTCGTTAAGGATGAAAAGAAGGGCCCGTTGCTCCGCTACCTGATTAAGCAGAAGGAAATGGAGCAGGTTTTGGTGTTTACTTCTTCCGTTTATCAAGCAGATTTGGTGGCCGAAAAACTTCAAAAAAACGGCATCTCGGCACGAGCCATTCATAGTAAGAAAAGTCAGGGCAATAGAACGGAAGCATTAAGCTATTTCAAGCAAGGAGAAATAACGGTTTTGGTAGCAACAGACCTCCTTTCTCGAGGTATTGATATTGAGTTTTTGCCGTTTGTAATCAATTACGAATTACCTCGTTCTCCAAAAGATTTTGTGCATCGAATTGGTAGAACCGGTAGAGCTGAAAACCCTGGCGAGGCCATCACTTTTGTAACCGAAGAAGGCACGCATCATTTCAAGGTTATTCAGAAGAAGATGAAACAGGTGGTGGACATGGTAGATTCTGAAAACTTGGACCTTCAAGGCTTTTAACAAAAACTCGCCCCGACCTCATTCAATTCGGACACCCCTCTCTTGCAAGAGATGGGAAATCCCGACTTTGTCGGGATGGGGTGAGTTGAAAACGAATAAACAAGAACTAAACGTTTACTTTGAACTCGTTCCAACCTGAAAACGTGAGCCAAAATATTCTCCTTGTCTGTCCGCCTTTTACACAGCTGAATACGCCCTATCCGGCTACGGCTTACTTAAAGGGTTTTCTGAACACGCAAAGCGTGAAAAGCACCCAAATGGATCTTGGTATTGAGACCATTCTTCGTTTGTTTTCGAAAGTTGGGTTTGAAGAATTGTTTACTGTCGCGAGTGAAAATATCGATGATGCATCGGACAATTCGCTGAGGATTTACAGCTTGAGAGAAAGCTACACCAGCACAATTGATGCGGTAATTGCATTCTTACAAGATGACGATCCAACGCTAAGCCATTTCATTTGTGAAAGAAACTTCCTTCCAGAAGCTTCCAAATTCGAGCAAATGGAGGATTTGGAATGGGCATTTGGTTCCATGGGAATCCGAGACAAGGCGCGCCATTTGGCAACGCTTTATCTAGAAGATATCAGCGATTTTATCGTTGAGTTGGTTGACCCACATTTTGGCTTTAGCCGCTATGCAGAAAGGTTAGGGATGTCGGCTAATTCGTTCGATGAATTGTATGGGGAATTACACTCAGAATCAAGCGTAATTACCGAAATGATGCTGGCGATTCTGAAAGACAGAGTTGAAGCCATAAAACCAACTTCGGTTTGTCTTTCTGTTCCGTTTCCGGGTAATCTTTTTGCGGCATTCAAATGCGGACAATGGTTGAAGAAGAACCATCCGAATATTAGCGTTGCAATGGGTGGAGGATTTCCGAATACAGAATTGCGTTCGTTATCAGATTCTCGCGTATTTGAGTTTGTTGATTACATCACGTTAGATGATGGCGAAGCACCCCTTATGACGCTTCTTTCACATCTCGATGGAAAGACTGAAACCGAGAAGCTAAAACGCACTTTTACGCTTATTGACGGTGAGGTAAAGTATTGCAACGGAAGCGCAACACCAGATGTGAAACAAGAAAAAGTTGGTA
>JBLHEU010000256.1:0-3540 GCA_047614525.1 Bacteroidia bacterium
TAGTTGTTGGATTACTGTTAGGTTCGATAGTTGCGAATGCTCAAGTTGAATTTTTTGATGGTAACTGGCAGGAAGCTGCAAAGAAAGCTCAGGAAGAAGAGAAGTATCTTTTTGTTGACTGCTATACGGATTGGTGCCATTGGTGTAAGGTTGCGGATAGCACCACCTTCAAATCAGAACAAGTAGGAGCCGTGATGAAAAAGCTTTTCGTGTCTGTAAAAGTTGATATGGAACGAGATGAGGGCATTTATTTAGGTATGAAATACCGAGTTTTCGGTTATCCTACATTTCTAGTTTTTGACCCTGATGGTCGGCTACTCTTTTCTCAATTCGGATATATTTCTGATGAGTCAGAGTTTATAGAAACCCTCAAGGAGGGGACTTCTGGTGAACGCCAATTTAAGTATCAATCGAAACTGAACGGGAAAGTGGACTTTCCAGAATTCTACAAAGCCACTTTTACTGACGCAAACTCTAAAAAGAAAAGAAAATTTGCAGAACCAGAGGTCGTTTCTATGTGGCTGTCCAAACAGGAAGACTTAACCACAGAAGCAGCTTGGGGGGTGATGCGAAGATTTGATACAGATGAGAAAATTAATAGGAGGTTTTTTCATGAGCTTGAAACGTACCGGAAACTTTATGGTAAGGTAGAGGTCAACTCTAAGATAGTAGATATCGCTTCCAAATCATTTAATGAAGCACTTAAGAAAGAAGGTTCAACTGAGGATGATATGCTGCCTGCGTACATGCTCATCGATAAGTTTCTCGATGAAGAAATGAAGCAACCAACTAAAATGCAATTCAGACTTAGGTTTGCTGAGGTTAAGGAAGATTGGAGGCTTTACGCTAAGGTTGTTACGCAACTATTGAGTAAAGAAAAAATTAAAACCAACCCAGGCCAAGCAAATGATTATGGTTGGAAACTTTACTTAAAGTGTGATGACCAAGTAGTTTTAGGCGAAGCAGTAATGTGGATGTCAAAGGCCGTTCGTGTCAAACCAGATTACGCAGGTATGGATACCTATGCCGCCTTATTGTATAAAACTGGCGCATATGATGAAGCTTTGGTTGCAGCCGCCAATGCCATAGAACTTGGTTTAAAGGAGGAACAAAAAGTAGGGGAAACCAAAGAGTTGGTTGACAAAATTAAGGCAGCTCAAAAAGGAAAATAGGCTAAGAACAAATCCCGAAAGATTGGTTTCCTACATTTGCCGCCTTAATAATGGCAGACACAATAAAGCTTCATGATCTTGAATTCGTCCCGTACCTCTCTGAGCAGGAGTTGGCAGAGGTCGTTTCGCGCCTAGCGGACACTATTAATCAAAAATTCTCAGGTAAAACGCCACTCTTTGTTGTAGTGCTTAACGGAGCATTCATATTTGCTTCTGATATTTTGAAAATGGTTAACCTAGATTGCGAAGTAAGCTTTCTAAGAGTGAGTTCTTACCGTGGCACTGCAAGCACGGGTGAAGTGAAAGAGATGATGCCAATTGGCACTGATGTTAGAGATAGAGAAGTGGTTCTGATAGAAGACATCGTAGATACCGGCAGGACTATGGGTGAGGTAAAGAGTAAGATGCTTTCAGAAGGTGCAAACTCTGTAAGTATCTGCACCCTGCTTTATAAGCCAGAAGCGTTTCAAGGAGATTATTTAGTGGATTTTATTGGGTTTGAAATTCCAAACCGATTTGTAGTTGGTTATGGATTAGATTATGATGGCTTGGGTAGGAATTTACCTTCGTTATACCAGATTAAACCAAAAATTTAAGCATGTTAAATTTAGTATTGTTTGGCCCTCCAGGTGCTGGAAAGGGAACGCAATCAGAAAAACTAATCTCTCATTACGGATTGGTGCATATTTCAACTGGCGATGTTTTTAGAGCTTTGGATCCAAACTCTGATCTTGCCAAATTAGCAAAGAGTTATGCGGATAAAGGAGACTTAGTTCCGGATAACATCACGATAGATATTCTTGAGAATGAGGTTGCCAAACATCCAAATGCCAAAGGCGTTATTTATGATGGCTTTCCTAGAACAGAAGCTCAAGCAGCAGCACTAGATAAATTTTTGGAAGGAAAAGGCACGTCAATATCTATGATGGTCGCTTTAGATGTATCGGAAGAAGAGCTAAAAAATCGGTTGATTAAAAGGGCGGAAGTTTCTGGCCGAGCAGATGATGCTAATGCTGAGATTGTTCAAAATAGGATAGACACTTATAAAAGACAAACAGCTCCAGTTGCCGATTTTTACAAAACCCAAGAAAAACTTAGGTTGGTAGATGGTGTAGGAACGATTGAAGACATTTTTAGTCGAGTTTGCACAGCCATTGATAAAGGCTAAAAACCCAATACATACTACGGCTACAATGCAAGGTTGTAGTTAAACGTTTCCAGTAATGAAAAGTAACTTCATTGATCATGTAAGAATCTGTTGTCGAAGCGGTAAAGGCGGCTCTGGTTCATCTCACCTTTTGCGAATGAGAGGCGATGCCGAAGGTGGCCCTGATGGCGGTGATGGTGGTAGAGGAGGACATGTAATTGTTGAAGGAGATAAACAAATGTGGACGCTTCTGCATTTACGTTACATGCGGCATGTTCGTGCTGGCCATGGTAAATCTGGAAGTAAGCAGGAGTCTACCGGAGCGCAGGGTAAGGACGAAATAATTTATGTACCGCTGGGAACCGTAATTAAAGACCCCGAGACAGAAGAAATTTTGTTTGAAATTACTGAGCATGGCGAACAGAAAATCATTACACCAGGCGGAAGAGGCGGCCGAGGTAATGTTCATTTCAAGTCGCCAACTAATCAGACTCCGCGCCACGCACAGCCAGGAGAGGATGAAAAGGAAGAGTGGAAAATTCTAGAGCTAAAAGTTTTGGCTGATGTGGGTCTAGTTGGATTCCCGAATGCCGGAAAATCGACTCTTTTATCTGTAGTTTCTGCGGCAAAACCAGAGATTGCCAATTATCCGTTTACCACCTTAGTTCCTAACCTAGGAATAGTAAGCTACCGCGATCATCGGTCTTTTGTAATGGCCGATATTCCAGGAATTATTGAGGGGGCTCATGAAGGCAAGGGGTTAGGGCTTCGGTTTCTTCGCCATATAGAAAGGAACTCGATTTTACTTTTTATGGTGCCTGCTGATGCAGATGATATAGAAAAGGAGTATGAGGTGCTTCTCAACGAACTCACCCAGTACAATCCAGAGCTGTTAGACAAAGCAAGGTTACTCGCAATAAGTAAGTGCGATATGCTAGATGATGAGTTAGAAACCGAATTAAGAGCAAGCATAAATATTGATGTGCCAACGGTTTATATTTCTTCAGTTTCTCAGAAAGGAATTCAAGAATTGAAGGATTTGCTTTGGGAAAAAATGCAGGAATGAGCAATTCCTAGTATACGTTCTGTTGAGTAATTAATTAACTTCACAGCTTAACACAACCCTTTTAATCATTTGAAATGAAAAAAATCTACTTAACCGCAACAGCCATAGTTGTTGCTACTGGAGCTTTTGCTCAATCCTTTGTACAACAGCAAGTT
>JBLHEU010000257.1:0-3522 GCA_047614525.1 Bacteroidia bacterium
CTGCCGTTGAAAAACCTGCATACTGACGGATTGTCCAAGGACGGCTTACGTACATAGAGCCATAAGGTCCGCGAGCAAAAGGCGCTAAACCAGAAACGAAATCTACATGTTCAAGACCTTCAACCTCAGCAGGATAATTATCTGCAGTAACAGAAATCCCCTCAGGAGTTTCATACACTTCACCTGTATTACTAGACTCTAAATCGTCTGTTTTCAGATAGAACTCGGTATTCTTAAAATCTGTTTTCATTCTTCCTCTCCTTTATCGTTCGACTCTTCAAATGGCGATGGAAACTTGTTGGTTCCAACCAGTACTCGTTCTAAACTTTCAACTTCATCATAATATGCTTGATCTGTTTTGGAAAACTCGTCTTCCAAAAATCCATCTGACAGGCAAACTGTGTAACCACCTCTTTCTTCAATTTTCAAGAAGAAATCCCAAGCTTTTTTGCCGAGGATATCGGTGAGGTGTTCTACATAATAGCTTCCGGCCGCTGGGTCAATCACTCGGTCTAAACGAGCTTCATCCTTCATTAAATGCTGTGTATTGATGGCCATTCTATCCGCCAATTCAGGCTCATCTTGTCTGAAGGGATTAACGGTCAAACTATCAATGCTTCCCATAACGGCACTCATTGCCATTGAGTTTTCGCGAAGCAAATTAACGGGCGTGTCTAAACTGCTTAAATGACGCTCGCCTGTTTGGGCATGAACCCACGTTTTCCACCGTTTGGTTGATGCTCCATGCTGTTGCATTACTCTGGCCCACAGAAATCGAATTAATCTAAACTTGGCTATTTCAGGTAGAAAAGAGGTTCCAACGGCCATACTAAAACCGAAGTTGTCTGAAACTTGTTCGAATGAGATTCCATTCTTACGAAGTCCGGTAAGTAGTTCATTTCCCCAAGCGATACTTGCTCCTAATTGTTGCCAGATGTTGGCTCCTTTAGTATAAAACTGAGTACAATCTAAACCGATGGCGCCAAACGCATGGCGATTATTTTCCTTGATAATGGCTGTAGCTAAATCTGCGTTTAGGTGCTCAAACCAGAAACCGCCCATCAAGTTCTCAGCACCAAAATCATTTTGCTCTGTCCATTCAAAATAATCGGATTGAAAACGTAGTGTATTGTAAGCGTTGGTAAATGAAATGGCTATGGCATCGACAATCACGCCATCAAACAGCTCATCGAATTCGTCCCTTGCAAAATCAAGACCGTTCAGGTCGATTGTTACAGCCGAAGCGCCTAAAGAAAGCTTGTGAAGTAGTTCAGCATTGGCCTCACCAACATCTTCAATCCTCAGATCGGAGCAAATGAGCCAATCGTTGTTCTGCTCATCAAACCGCAACGGACGAATGCTTTGACCGAACATGGGCAGCTTCTCCGTTTCAGCTCTGAAATAAGCGGGTTTAGCCGCAAAGCCATCGCTTTCTAACCAAAGCTTTAGTTCGTCTATATTCTTTCCCTTAAGCTCTTTTTCAGTAAGCTTTTTCCAATCTTCGATTGACGGGTTTTCAAATTCCTCAAACAGTTTTGACATGATTCAAATATAATTAACTGAGTACCCAATTCTCAATGATTTTTAGACCATTTGGGGTTAAAAGACTCTCCGGGTGAAACTGAACACCACAAACGTTTAATTCCGAATGACGAATTGCCATTATTTCACCGTTATCATCAGTAGCAGTAATGATTAATTCTGATGGAATTGTGTCTTTATCAATTACCCAAGAATGGTAACGACCAGTTTCAATCCCTGCTGGTAATCCTGCGAATAAGACTTCATCAACCCTGGTAATGTTGACTGGAAGTACAACTCCATGATGAACCTGATTCAGGTTCTTGAGCTTTGCTCCAAACGCTTCTCCTATTGCTTGATGGCCAAGACAAACGCCTAAGATTTTCTTGGTGGATGAGTAGCGTTTAATGAGTTCGGGCATAATGCCAGCATCTTCTGGCAAACCTGGCCCTGGCGAAAGAACAATTGCATCAAACGCATCGACTTCACCCAAAGAAATCTCGTCATTTCGTTTCACGCTTATATCATCACAGAATTGCTCCAAATAATGAACCAAGTTAAAGGTGAAAGAATCGTAGTTGTCGAGAATGAGAATTTTCATCGGCTGGCAAAGCTAATGGCATTTAACCTCAGCGGTTATATTCGCGGTAAAATCAATCAACATGAAAACCACCGTTCATACAGATAAGGCTCCTGCGGCCATTGGCCCATATAGCCAAGCCATTGCCGTTAACGGATTCCTTTATACTTCTGGCCAGATTGCTCTAAACCCGGAGACTGGCGAGTTGGAAATGGAAACTATTGGACACGAAACGGATTGTGTAATGCAAAACTTAAAAGCTGTTTTAGAAGCTGCTGAAATGGATTTTTCTCACGTAATTAAAACAACCATCTACTTATCTGACATGGCTTATTACGCACAGGTAAATACTGTTTATGCCGCGTCTTTTGGAGAACATCCACCAGCAAGAGAAGCCGTGCAAGTTGCAGGGCTTCCCAAGGGCGTAAATGTTGAAATAAGCTTAGTAGCGTTTAAAGCTTGACAAACCGTTTTGTGCCTTGTCCTTGCTCCGTTTGTAGGTTAAGAAAATAGCACCCTTTGGTTAGGTTAGACACGTTAATCTCAAACCGATCAAAGGCAGTTTCATTTACTGCCAAAACTGTTCTACCAGAAATATCTGATATGGTGAAGCCAAGAACCTCCTCATCTAATCCAGCCACTTGAATGTGATTGTGAGCTGGGTTTGGCGCAAGTGTAAACTCAATTGTTGGGGTATCTGTAATTCCCAAAGTTGTGGGCAAAACATTGACATAGATTGCGCCTGAGTCTCCTACAAGAAAAGTGGTTGAATCACCGTAGGAGGTTATGTCATTAATCGGTTGATCAACGCTTACCCAGTTCCAAAATATACCGCTGTTTTCAAAGATTACCCCTTGGATATTGCTGTTAGATCCTCCGCCACCCAAATATGTCGTTCCGTTGGCAGCAATATGGGCTGCGTTCAACCCAGGGTACAAGAAGGTGGCTGTTTCCCAATCCACACCCCATGTTAAGCCCCCATCATTACTGATCATCACTCCAAATTGACTGTTGTTTTTGTGGGTAGCACGAACAACGTCAGCATCATAGAAAATGAAGTCGGTAATGGCAGAATCCCCTGCAATATTTGGAATCGTATCCCAGTTTAAACCCCCATCATCTGTTCTCAAAAGTGTACCGTTTACTGTCCCCGCAAACCCATTCATATCATCGTAAAATTCGATGGAGGTAACATAATCGCTGCTATTCCAGTTTTCAGAGTCATTGTGGTTGGTAGTGCTCCATGTTCCATTTTCGAATCGCTCGATGATATGGCCTTCAAAGCACCCAGCCCCTCCTGCAAAGCCATTGTCTTCATCAAAGAAAAACAGAGAGGTTGTTTGACAGAAACCTAAGTTAGCGATAGACAAGTAATCCCAATTTAACCCTCCGTCAAAGGTTTCCGAACCGCCACCCCAAGG
>JBLHEU010000258.1:0-3501 GCA_047614525.1 Bacteroidia bacterium
GAAAGTTCGTTGTCACGAATTACCGAGGTTCTAAAAATGGTTGATGGATGAATTATTGGACACTGATAGAGCGCCATAAACCTAATGTCTTGGTTAGATGTTGGGTTTCTAACAGTGGAGTTTACAGTTCCAAATGCGGTGTACCACGTGCCAGATAGACCCACCACAACGTTAGCTTCCATAAAGTCTACCTGCTCCTGTAAGCGCGTCTTTTCTGCAATATCATCGGCATCTAAGCGCGCTATATATTTGCCTTTGGCAAGCTTAAGCCCCTTGTTTAAAGTGGTGATTAATTTGAGATTAACATCGTTTTTAACGTAGTTAATGCGGCTGTCGTCAATCCCATTTATTATTGTTGCTGATCCATCTGTAGACCCATCATCTATTACCAGCAATTCAAAATTGACGTACGTCTGTTCCAGAATGCTTTGAATAGCGGTCTCCACATAATTCTCCGCATTATAAACTGGCATTAACACCGTTACTAATGGATGGTTGGATGTGGTTGAAGGATTATTCATTAGCTAGGTTCTTGCTCAATTGTTGAACCTGTTTAAACATGTTTTCATAATTCTCTCGCACGGCATATATCCCTCTAATTTGACCCAATTTGGCTATGGTCGTCAATACTCTCGTATCTCCTTCTGATAAAAATAGACTTGATTTTAATACTAATGGAAAATGGCGAAACAAATCGGTTATCAGATAAAGGCTTCGATCAAACCATACAGGGAGCTTACCGCGTTTTGGAATTGGCCTATTTGCCATTACGGTAGTATAAATGTCCATACGGGCTTTACTCATCCCAAATCCATTAAACAGCCTTTTTAAATAGGCCCAGTTAATCCTTGTATCAGGCAAGTGGTGCTTAAAAGTCAGGGATGGATTATACTTCAATTCGTATCCAGCCATTCTAAATGCAAGGCATAATTCAGTATCCCCTCCAGACATCAAATTGTCTCCTGTTCTGTCAGAAAGTAGGCTTTGGAATCCAGCACGCCTTAGCTTTTCTAAAGCGGTCATGCGCAGTCCTAATCCTGCACCGTACAAATGTTGTTTAGGGTTCTGTTCGCCAACGGCAAAGCAGTATGCATAATCGTTAAACCATTCTGGTGGATCAGCTTCTAAAGCTGCAAATCCTAGCCCACCTACCATTCCAGTATTTGGCTGATTTTCAAACCCACGGTAGATGCCTTCAATATAGTTAGGCGCTAAGCTGTTGTCGTCATCAACCATGAGAACAATCTCATATTTGGCCTCAGCAAAACCCTTGTTGCGCGCATTACTCAAACCTGGGTTAGGTTCGGAAACAATAGAAAAGGGAATCGTTGTCGATTGCTTTTCCATATAGACCTCAGATATACTGCCAGTTCCATCGCTAGAGTTATTGTCAATAAGAATAATCTCCCAAGCGATGTTTGCAGAAACCTGCTGGGCAACCAAATGCTCGAGTGTAAGGATAATCCGAGCCGAGCTGTTGTAACAACAGACAATTACTGATATGCCGTCCTTTTTGACTTCCATCAGAGTGTTTTAAGTTTAATCCAGGTGCTGAGATAACGCCCCCAATTTTTTTGTTCTCGATAGAAGTAAAGTAGTTTGTCTAATTGCGTTTTATGTGCAACAACTACGTTTGAAAAATACGCTTCGGATACTAAAGACTTGATTATTGTAACAGCCTTGAGCTTATTTGATAGTTGTTTTTCTTCATTAATACCTGACCAAACACCACCAGAATGTTGCCGATAACTAGACGTTACATCGGGTAAATAAATGAATGGTCCAGTCTGAATTAGTAGTGTGTGTAAAATCCAATCTGCAAAAGGGCTATCGTAGTATTCCTTTGGAAACCCATTAAAGGCCGCCTTCCTAAACACAACAGTACACGTTGGAATTGGATTGAAATTCAGTTCGAAAAAGTCACTAGCCTCAATAATGGAGTAGGGTTTATCTACGTACAAATATTCTCCAACATTGCCATCATTGTCAATAATATTTGCGTTAGAAAAGCAAGCAGAAGCAACTGGGTTTTTTTCTAACAGGTCAATTTGCTTTTGAAGTTTTTGCGGGTCAATCCATACATCATCTCCCTCACAAATGGCGATATACTTACCGTTACAAGCTTCAATTGTTCTAGCCCAGTTTCCGTGCATACCAAGGTTTGATTTGGTTTCCAAAACACGGACTCTTTCGTCAGAAATGTGGCCTTCAATAATAGACCGAGTCTTGTCTATTGATGCGTCATCTCCACAAATAACTTCATGGCTAGCGGTCAATTTTTGCGACAAAATTCCAGTCAAAGTTCCTCCCACAAACTGTTGTTGATTATAACTGATTAATGCGGTGCTTATTAGAATGTTTTCCACGTATGGGAGTTTGTCTCAGCGTAAATTAGAGAATAGAATTAATCCAAACTTTTTCGCGATAGTGGTTTAAAGAATGTCTTCCAGCTTTCAAACTTCGTAGGAGCCCCAACATACATCGCGTCTTTCAGCATTTTCTTATTCCAATGTCTGTGAAAAACTAGTGAGCTAAAAATGCTTTTCAGGAACTTAAAATAAAGCCCAGACTCCAAGAAAAAGAAGGAAAATAGAAGCATTTTATGGTTTATTATTCCCTTAAGAATTTCTTGGTATTTATTTATTCCAAGAAGCTTATGGTACTCTAAAAACCCGTTGTTAATGAGAATGGCATTGCTATGCAATTTCTCTACAGACTCTATTTTGGTGATGTTGTTTTCGTGAATGGTATAAGCAGACATCACTTTATGTATATAAGCGATTTTTCCTTTGCTGGCAACAAGAAATTGCAGGGCAAAATCTTTATGATTGGCACATTGGCGCAACCAAATGGGTGAGGTAGGAGGTAGAGCATTTTTACGAAAAACGGTGGTGTTTCCCGGCCCCATTGTGGTAGTCAATAGCAAATCTAAATCTGTGATTGTGTCTTTGTCAAATGGTGTTTTTGAAGGCTTTAGTTCATTTCCATCAGCATCAACTTTTTTGTAATGATGGAAGCAGATTGAAACGTCTTTATTCTCATCAAGCAGGTCAATCTGAACCCGAAATTTAGAATTGTCAATTAATGCATCATCTCCATCAACTTGGGCAATATATTCCCCTTTAGCCTTGTAAACTAGATCAATGAAATTCTCGCTGGTTCCAACGTTTTTTGGTCTGTCATAAAAAACAATAATATCTGGAAATTCGGATTCAATTTGCCGAACTACATCTGCTGTTCCATCTGTCGATGCATCGTTACCCACGAGAATTTCATAGTTAAATGATAGGTCTTGAGAAATAATCGAGCGTAAACACCTTGCAATAAACTTTTCGTTATTCCAAGTGGTAACAACTACACTTAGTTTAGGATTTACAAGACCTTGTAAAGAGGAGGTTTTCTTGGGTTTTAAGTTCACGATGAGTAGCCTGCGAGTTTAAGTGTTTTGTCAATCACTCTGATAGTGAATCGCGTACTTGAAGTTTGTTTAACTCCGATAGA
>JBLHEU010000259.1:0-3366 GCA_047614525.1 Bacteroidia bacterium
CTAGTGTTGGATTCTAAATGAGAATTAATTTAACGATGAGTGTTCGGACGACCCCATGCATGAGAATTAAACTGCAATTTTACTGTGTAGAGAGAAACTCTGATGAAACCTTTCAATATCCTTAGCACGGTTTTAGTTGGAAAGCGGTTTATCTTCGCCCCAATGAATCTGGTTTCTAAAGTCCTTCAACAAGCGGTAGATGAATTTGCACAACTTCCAGGGGTTGGTCAAAAGACAGCCTTTCGGTTTGTGCTTCATCTTTTAAAGAAAAAACCAGAGGAACTCAAGAAGTTCGGTAACACTTTTGTTCAGCTACAAGAGCAGGTTCAGTATTGCAAAAGTTGTTTCAATATCACCCATCTAGACACTTGCGATATCTGTTCTAATCCGAGCAGAGACCGCTCAACAATTTGCGTGGTTGAGGATATTAGAGATGTCGTTTCAATTGAGAACACCGAGCAATTCAAAGGTTTGTATCATGTGCTTGGCGGAATTATTTCTCCTTTGGATGGCGTTGGTCCATCAGACCTTAATATTCCGCCTTTAATGGAGCGTTTAGAGACAGGAGAAGTACAAGAAGTAATTTTTGCGCTTACTACAACAATGGAAGGTGATACGACCAACTTTTATCTTTCGCGCCAGCTGGAAAAGTTTGACATTAGCGTGAGCACGCTTGCACGGGGCGTTTCTGTTGGTGGCGGTTTAGAGTATACAGACGAACTTACTTTGGGTCGTTCTCTCGTAAATCGAGTGCCATATGAGAACACATTAGCAGGTTAAGCCTGAAAACTATCTTTGCGACTTCGCATAATCAGGCCGCTTGAAACTTACCATAGTCATCGTCAATTATAACGTTCAGCACTTCTTAGAGCAGTGTTTGCAATCCGTTATGGTTGCTATTGAAAATGTTGAGTCGGAGGTTTTTGTGGTGGATAACAACTCAATTGATGGTTCAGTTGCTATGGTGGAACAGAAGTTTCCATCTGTAAACCTGATTGTGAACAATGAAAATACTGGGTTTTCTAGAGCCAATAATCAGGCGATGGAAATTGCCAAAGGTGAGTATGTTCTTCTTTTAAATCCCGACACTTTGGTGGAGGAAGACACCTTTGAAAAGGTTATTTCCTTTATGGATGAACACCCAGATGCTGGTGGGCTGGGAATTAATATGGTGGACGGAAAAGGAATCTTTCTTCCTGAAAGCAAGCGAAGTTTGCCTACACCCGAAGTAGCGTTTTACAAGATTTTTGGCCTTAGTTGGTTGTTCCCAAAATCAAAACGATTTGGGAAATACCATCTCACATACTTGTCTAAAGACGAGACCCACGAAATTGAAGTTCTTTCTGGCGCTTTCATGCTCATGCGAAAAACCGCTTTGGATAAGGTTGGCTTGCTAGATGAGGACTATTTTATGTACGGAGAAGACATTGATTTGTCTTATCGTATTATCGAAGGTGGCTTCAAAAATTACTATTACCACGAAGCAAGAATTATCCATTATAAAGGAGAAAGCACAAAAAAAGGCAGTCTTAATTATGTGTACGTGTTCTACAATGCGATGGCAATTTTTGCTCGAAAGCATTTTTCCAAGGAGCGGGCACAGCTATTCTCATTACTGATAAACTTCGCAATTCTGCTACGAGCGTCAATTTCGCTTGCTAACCGATTTGTGAAGAGAATATCGCTTCCAATATTAGATGGTGCGTTAATATATATCGGTCTTTTTCTGGTTTCTAATTACTGGGAATTGAGTGTACGTGCTAGCGAAGGGTTACATTATCCGAAGGAATTTTTCTTGCTGATTTTGCCTTTTTACGTGCTCGTTTGGTTAATGTCCATGCATTTCTCTGGTGGTTATGATAAGCCAATAAAGCTTTCAAATCTGATAAGAGGACTTGTTGCTGGTTCTGCTCTCATATTAATAGGCTACGGATTAATGGGTGAGGAAGTGAGATTCAGCCGTGCCGTTATTTTATTTGGAGCCGTTTGGGTTCTAGTGATTATTCCTCTAGTCAGATTTGCGCTTCACTTTCTTAAGGTTGATGGCTTTAATCTGAATAGCGAGAAGACCAAAAGGTTTTTGGTGGTTGGCGGTAGTTCAGAAGTAGAAAGAGTTGAAAGTTTACTGAAAGACACCTTTAAAACTCCCGGGTTTGTGGGCAATTACAAAGTGGAAAACGAGGTTGATCTATCTACGTTAGATGATTTTATTCGTATTAATAAAGTGGGTGAGGTCATCTTTTGTGCGAAAGATGTTCCTGCTCAACGTATTATCGATTGTATGACTCAGACCAAATTCCCTGAAGTGGATTTTAAAATTGCCCCTGCAGAATCGATGTTTCTAATTGGCAGTAATTCTATCAATACCGCTGGCGATTTGTACTCCTATGGAATTAATGCCATCTCAAAACCAACCAACCAAAGAGTTAAACGATTGCTTGACTTGGTTCTTTCAACCGTTTTTTTGGGTTTATCTCCGCTCATTATTTGGTTTATGAAGAGCCCGTTTGGATTGATTCGGAACATTTTGTTTGTCATTATCTCTAAACGAACGTGGGTGGGTTACGTAAAAGGCCACAACGCAGATCAGAATTTTTACCTTCCAAAAATCGCAAATTCTGTGCTCAACCCTGTAGACGGATTACAGGCGGGTCAGCCAGACGAAGAAGGGCTTTTACAATTAAATATGATGTACGCTAAGGACTACCGAATATCAAATGATCTTAACATCATCATTAAAGGTTTCCGTAATCTAGGGCGCAAATGACATATAGGTAAATAGTATATTTTACTTTTGTGCTTTCAAAATTTAAGCAATGGCTAAAGTTGAAGTGTTGATGCCCAAAATGGGCGAAAGTGTTGCAGAAGCTACCGTTATCAAGTGGCTGAAAGAGGTGGGTGATGCCATTGAAATGGATGAACCGATAATGGAAATTGCAACAGATAAAGTTGACTCTGAGATCCCTTCTCCGGTTGATGGTATTCTTGCAGAACAATGTTGCCAAATGGATGATGTTGTTCAAGTTGGAAGTCCTGTTGCTTACATAACAACCGATGTTTCTGAAACTGTGGAGGCGCCAAAACCTGCACCAGTTCCAGTTGCTGAAGTAACCGCAGCAGCAGTTGCCGCGCCAGTTGCCGTTTTAGCAAACGGTAGCTCATCAAATGGCCAAGCCGAAGTTGGCGATGTTCCAAGAAAAAGTGATTCGGGTCGTTTTTATTCTCCGTTGGTGAGAACTATAGCAAAAACTGAAGGTGTTTCTGTTCAGGAGTTGGAAGCAATTTCTGGCTCTGGTAGAGAGGGTCGTGTTACCAAAACTGATATCCTTAATTACTTGCCACAACGAGGAACATCACCGATTGCTC
>JBLHEU010000260.1:0-3330 GCA_047614525.1 Bacteroidia bacterium
AGGTCGGCTCAATTTTTTCTGGTGAGAAGACTACTTCATTCTAGAGGGCAACTCGCTTGCAATAGGCTCGTACTTTCTAAGTACTCGATCCCATTCCTTAAAAAGCTGATCGTCTTTTGGGCTTACTCCTGTCTTTGCCGCCACCTCACAAACCAACTTAAAGATGTACGATAGAGGATCTGCACTTCCGTTTCTTACAATGATTCTAGTTCTTATAGTTGATTGAGAGAAGTTCTGAACCGTCCAAGCTGTTCTAATGTATCCAGTTTCCTTATCGGTAGTTTCAATTACATCCATGTAGGATAGAATAACCCGATTCAATACCTGCCATGCTTCATCTTTGGTGCGGCTAGTTGGGAGCTCAATATTTACATTGGCAACGTCTGTTTGCATAGAAGCTTCATATGCATCATCTGGTTTCATTGTTGCATGAAACGTCTTTGGAGGCTTTGGTTGATTTTTCATGTAGAAGAAGATTTTCTTAATCGTTAGAAAGCCAACTTTCTTAAACTCCACTAGTATTTGAGTGTTTTTGTTAACGACAACCGTTGCACTTCCAGTTCCTACCAGTTTACCATTGGAGAAAATCTCGGCATTCTGAACAGAGCAGGTTAACGCTATTTTTTTCCCTTTTGCAAAGGCCTGATTAAAAGTGGTTGATACGCTAACCGCTGCTAGTAGGGCAATAATTAATAAATTTTTCATAATCGAGTTGTAAAAGGTTACCATCAATGGTAGACCATAAAAACCATCCAGCTTGCTCGTAATCAACAGTAATGTAGTTTCATGGTCTAATTTGAATGCCAGACCCCAATCCATTCTGGGGGCTAGACCCTAGTTGTACCGAAATAACCTTTTAAGTAATTGACCTTTTTACACTGACCATTTGGTCAATTAAAAAATAGATCATTCCTTTGACTGACCGTTTAGTCAGTCAACCATCCGACTATGGAAAGTGGAACATCTGTAACGACCATTAACCACTCAATTGAAACAAGCGCACTTAGCAACATCAGTATTACTGAAGATGACAACGGATTTGAATCCATTCGTGGGTTTGGCAATACACCAACCGAAGCTATGAACGACTTGCACCGCAACTTAATATAATGGCTCCGAGATCAGAAGAACAGTTTGCGCAGATTCGTGAAGAGCGCAAGCACCAGATTTTGGAGGCCGCTTTGCACGTGTTTGCGGAGGACAGTTATCACGGAGCATCCATGGCGGCTGTTGCTAAACGAGCCAAGGTGAGTAAGGGGCTTATTTATAACTACTTCAAGAGTAAAGAAGAGATTCTGATTTCGCTTGTGGTTGATGTTTTTGACGAAGTCATGGGTCAATTGGATCTTAACCTAGGCGAACCTTTAACCAAAGACAGATTTATTCAGGTAATTGATAAAAGCATTGATGAAGTGGTTAAAAATCCGCAACGGTGGAAACTCTACACTTCATTGTCTTTCCAGCCAGATGTAACCCCTATTCTGATGGAGCAAATAATGCCTAATATTCAACCATTCATGATTTCCGTGAGCAACTATTTCGTTGCCAAAGGACATGAAGACCCAATGACAATGATGCGGTATTACTCAGCGGTTTTAGATGGTGTTCAAATGCATATTTTGATGGATCTGGAGAATTTCCCGATTGAGAAAGTGAAACAAATGATGATAGATCAATTCGCATAAAATGAAAAGGCTACTTGTAATACCATTCCTTCTTGCTGGCATGTTTGCTCAGTCCCAAACCGCAATCGAGATTATTAAAAAAGCCGATGAATTGACGCGCGGAGCGTCTTCTCAAGGAGAAATGACAATTCAGATTATCCGTCCGAAGTGGACGCGTGAAATGACGATGAAAACGTGGTCTTTAGGCACAGAGTATTCGTTCATGCTTATCACGGCCCCAGCCAAAGAAAAAGGAACCGTAATGCTTAAGCGAGAGAAAGAGGTTTGGAATTGGATTCCTTCCATTGAACGTACAGTGAAACTGCCTCCGAGCATGATGATGCAAAGCTGGATGGGCACTGATCTCACCAATGATGATTTGGTAAGACAATCATCGGTTGTAATCGATTACACACACGAAATCCTTAAAGACAGCACCATTGACGGAAGAGAAACATGGAAACTGAAGCTTACAGCCAAGCCAGATGCACCCGTAGTTTGGGGTCATGTTTTGGTTTGGGTTGATAAGGAACATTACATTCAACTACGAACGGAATTCTTTGATGAAGACGGTTACCTCATCAACATTTTCAATGCTTACGATGTCAAGGTGATGGACGGAAGAACAATGGCTACTAGAATGGAAATGATTCCGGTTGAAGAGCCTGGAAACAAGACAATTCTAATCACCAACAACATCAATTTCGATACGGGTGTGAAGGAAGATTACTTCAACACCAATCAAATGAAAAGAATGAAGTAATCCCATGCTATTCAAACTCGCTTGGCGCAATATCTGGAGGAATAAACGTAGAACGGGAATCACCATCGCCTCAGTATTCTTTGCTGTTTTCTTCGCTGTTTTTATGCGAAGCATGCAACTGGGCAGCTACGGTAAAATGATTGACAGTGTGGTGCGTTTTTACACTGGTCACATTCAAATTCATAGCAAGGGTTATTGGGATGATCAAACCATGGATAATGCCTTCGCGCTTGACGACCCTGAGCTAGATAAAATCAACCAGAACAAGCATGTAACGCTTGTCGCAAAACGACTAGAAGGGTTTGCTCTTTCATCCAAAGAAGATTTAACTAAAGGCGTATTGATGCTTGGGGTTGAACCTGAAGTTGAAGACGAATTAATGGGGCTTTCAGAGAAGGTTTTAGCGGGAGCTCTTTTCGGTGCAGACGATAAATCTGTGGTTGTTGGCGAGAAGCTAGCTGAGTTTTATAACCTGAGTATTGGCGATACGCTTGTATTCATTTCTCAAGGCTACCACGGAGCCAGCGCTGCTGCAAAATATCCTGTTGCAGGCATCGTGAAATTCACAGCCTTCATACTTAACGAAAAGGCGGTTTTATTCCCACTAAAAGAAGCTCAATACTTCTTCGGGGCAGAGAATATGGCCACGTCAATTGCTGCCATTATCGACAACCCTGGAGGTTTGAAACGAGTTAAAAAAGACATCACAGCGGAGCTTGATACGAGCAAATATGAGGTGCTTGATTGGGAAGAAGCCATGCCAGAATTGGTTCAGACGATACAGGCAGATAGCGCTGGCGGTCAAATCATGCTTATGATACTCTACATGGTGGTTTCCTTCGGGATTTTCGGGACAATGCTCATGCTAATACAAGAGCGTTTGTACGAGTTTGGCGTTCTTCT
>JBLHEU010000261.1:0-3321 GCA_047614525.1 Bacteroidia bacterium
CGGAAATCAGACGAACAAACGCTGAGACGAGTTACAAATACTCCGTTTGTTGATGAAGTTGCTCCGCAAGAATATGACGGTAATAGCTTGTCTTATCTAAGCGATGAGTCGGGTGTTTTCAATCGGTATTTGGCTAAGCTTGATAGCAACATAGCTTACATCGATACGAGTATTCATTACTCCTATTTTACGCGTTCTCAGCCTCTTACTCAATACCCTCGGAGCATCAATAAGTTTGATGTAGATACAACTCACGGAAAGATTGCTCAAGTCATTTTTGCCAATGGGAGTTACCGCTTAACCATTAAAGACCGAGATGCTGAAAAGGCTGAGGTTTTGACTGATATAGGCTTTTCTGGGTTTAGAAATAAAGCTGCTGAACCACCTAAGAAGAAACGAAAAAGGACCTCTATTTTATCGCCAGAAGAGAATAAGCCTGTTATTGTGGTTACACAACCTACTCCAAGAGATACGGTTCCAAGAACACCAGGTGAAATCAACATCTACGATTATCAGTTTGATATCGATTTAAGTGCTGATGACCAGCGCTCTGCCGAACCAAAGGTTGAGTCTCCTAGACTCCTTTCTGATGGACCAACCAAAACAAGAAGAGAACGCAAGCGAGAGGAAGTAATGGCGCGTATTGACAGTCTGCATGCGGCATTAGAAGCAGTGCAAAATGTAGCTTTAGAAATGCAACTTCCTACTCAGAGAAACTACGATGTGGCCTTTAAGAGCGAGTATGTAGTAACTCAATTAGATAACGCATTTGTCAACTCTACATATCAGCGTTTTACTGGCGGAGGTTCATTCAATAACCCTGGTTTGAACGGGTTTTTCAAAACAGGAATTACAGACATTTTAGATGATTACAAGGTTGTGGGAGGTTTTCGTGTCACAGGAAATTTAGGAACAAACGAGGTGTTTATTTCAGCTCAAAACTTTAAAAGACGACTAGACAAACAGTTAGTCTTCCATCGTCAGACGTTCGAAGATTTGGTAAGTCCCTCAACTTTGGCAAAAGTTTACACACACACCCTTACTTGGAAGATGAGCTGGCCGTTTAGTGATTTCTCTGCGGTTCGTGCAAACGTGCTGGGCAGAAACGACAGAACGGTTTATAAGAGCACTTCAGATAGAAACCTAGAACGCCCAGACGAGCATTTATGGACGGGTGGTTTGAAGATTGAATATGTGTTTGATAATACACTACCAATGGGTTTGAATCTCTATCGAGGGACAAGGCTGAAGATTTTTGGAGAGTATTATCAAGATGTAAATAAGGATGCGAAAAACCTTTTTGTGGTTGGGTTGGACGCTAGAAACTACATTAAGGTTCATCGAGAACTAATTTGGGCCAACAGATTGGCAGCAAGTACTTCATTTGGAAATCAGAAATTGGCCTACTTCCTTGGTGGTGTTGACCAATGGATTGCACCAACTTACAATAATGATATTCCGGTAGATTTTGAACAGAATTACGCTTATCAAACCTTGGCTACAAACATGCGAGGCCATCCTCAAAACATCAGGAACGGAAATAGTTTTGCGGTAATAAATAGTGAGCTACGTTGGCCAATCTTTAGATACCTAATTAATCGCCCTATTAAATCCAATTTCCTCTATAATTTCCAGATTGTTGGCTTCGGAGACATTGGTACCGCTTGGACTGGTTTACATCCGTTTTCAGACGAGAATTCCCTTAACCGTGAAGAGATTCAACAAGGCTCGGTTCTTATTACGGTTCAGAACAGAAGAGAGCCGATTGTGGGTGGCTTTGGTTTAGGTGCTAGAACCAAATTTCTTGGTTACTTTATTCGTTTAGATTACGCCTGGGGAGTTGAAAATAGAGCGATAAACGATGGCTTCTGGTACATTTCGCTTAGTATGGATTTTTAATGAAAATCAAACCAAATAGCATGGACCCATCTACTATCATCATCCTTTTGTTAATTGGAGTTTTCGCTGGGCTGTTAAGCGGTTTTGTAGGCGTAGGTGGTGGAATTGTAATTGTTCCAGCACTGGTTTTCTTTCTTGGTTACTCTCAACACATGGCGCAGGGAACCAGTCTTACGCTAATGCTTCCTCCAATCGGAATTTTGGCCTTTTACAACTATCAGAAGAGTGGAAACACCAATATTTATGCGGCACTAATTATTGCCGTAGCTTTTGTGGTTGGCGGGTACTTCGGAAGTAAACTCTCCATTTCGCTTGATCAAAAAGCAGTAAAAAGAGTTTTTGGCGTGATTATGCTTTTGGCCTCACTCAAAATATTGTTTAGCAAATGATTGATAGAATCAAGGAAATTACCGCTCAGAGTAGTCAAGAAATTCTTGACATCAGAAGGCACTTACACGCGCACCCAGAGCTTTCGTTCAAGGAATACGAAACCAGCAAGTATGTATGCAGCGTCCTTGATAAATGGGGAATTCCGTACAAGAATGGCTATGTAGAAACTGGTATTGTAGTACATATTGAAGGAAGAAACCCTTCTTCTAAGGTTATTGCACTTCGGGGTGATATGGACGCCCTCCCAATTCTTGAGGCGAATGATGTTCCTTATTGTTCAAAGAATAAAGGTGTAATGCACGCTTGTGGGCATGATGTACACACCACCTGCGTAATGGGTGTTGCCAAAACACTGAGCGAATTAAAGGATGATTTTGAAGGGACGGTTAAAATCATTTTTCAGCCTGGGGAAGAAAGATTACCTGGCGGGGCATCCCTTATGATTAAGGAAGGGGCATTAGAAAACCCGAAGGCCAGCTCTATAGTGGGACAGCATGTTTTACCAGAACTTGAAGTAGGAAAAGTCGGCTTCAGAAAAGGAATGTACATGGCTTCGGCAGACGAAGTTCATTTTACCGTAAAAGGAAAGGGCGGTCACGCTGCGCTTCCACATTACAACATAGACCCAGTTCTTATTACATCTCACATAATAGTTGCATTACAGCAGTTGGTAAGTAGAAGAACCAAGCCAGGAGTTCCTTGTGTGCTTTCATTTGGCCATGTTTTAGCCGATGGAGCTACTAATGTTATTCCGGATGAAGTTCGAGTTCAGGGTACGTTTAGAACCATGGATGAAGAGTGGAGAATGGAGGCGCATTCTATTATGAAGAAGATGGCAGAAGAAATGGCCAGTTCAATGGGCGGTTCTTGTGACTTTAGAGTTGATGTTGGTTACCCATACGTGTACAATGATGAAGGCGTAACTGAATTTGCGCAAACCATGGCGCAAGAATATTTAGGCGCAGAAAATGTGGTTGATTTAGATATGAGAATGACCGGGGAAGACTTCAGCTTTTACACGCAGCACATGCC
>JBLHEU010000262.1:0-3320 GCA_047614525.1 Bacteroidia bacterium
ATAAACGCAGGACAATCAACAGCACTACCTGTCTTGTATTTTCCTTTTTTGCTTCTCTTCTCCCCCCCTCTTCCTTCTCCACAAGCAGGATTCTTAAACAGTGTGATTTTCACACTGGCGTAGATCTTCCCAGAATAGATATTCATCGGAACGAAGAATGGGTTCTCACTTTAACCTACCAACTCTTCAGTAGTCGTTTTAGAGCTTACCGAGTCGGTGTTTTTAACACCAGAAGATTCTCCCAAGGAAGTTTTTCCAATGAAGCGACCTCGGTTAAACTTGTCCAAATTCTTATAGCAGGTAATCTGGTAAGCAGAAGAACTTCCCTGTTTGGCAATTTCTACAGACCAACCAAGGAATACCTGATACATACGGAAGGTGTGTTCGCCATATTTAGCAATTACTTTATCCTTGTTCGACATCCAGTTGTAATACCAAGCATCGATAGTTTTCGCATAGTGAATTCCAATATTTTCTACCGAATGCACCTCGAATCCTGCTTTTTCAAGTTGTCTGATATCCCAGTTGAGAGGCATGCTGGCATCTGCTCCTGAGAAGATGTTTTCACTCATGAACAGACCCCAAACAATGTCTTCTTGATCTGGTCCACCAAAGAGACTGTCCCGCTCTCGCAATCCTGCAATTTGCATGTAAAATATACCATCGTCCTCTAGTAAGTCGTAGCACTGACGCATGAATTTCCTGAAGTTCTTTACACCAACGTGCTCGGCCATTTCCAAACAGCTAATCTTATCGTATTTCTTATCCTTTGGAATATCACGGTAATCCATTCTCAGAATATCGGCCTTGTCCTCTACTCCGTTCTCTTTGATGAGTGTACGCGCCCATTTAGCGCCTGATTCGGCTATAGTTACACCCGTAGAACGTACGCCATAATGCTTAGCAAAATGTGTAACAAGCGTTCCCCAGCCGCAACCAATGTCCAAAAGACTTTCGCCTTCCTTCAGTTGCATTTTCTGAGCAATGAGGTCCATTTTATTGTCTTGAGCCTGCTCTAGCGTTTCATTCTCATCCTTGAAATAGCAGCTTGTATAAATCATACGAGGTCCTAAAAACCAATTGAATAAGTCATTTTTGTCGTCATAATGACCTCTAATAATCCGTTCATCCTGCTTTTGCGAGTGAATAAGCACCTCAGGAATGAAACGTGTTAGAAAGAACTTGTAATGGTGTGGGGTAAAACCCCATGTGAGTATCTCGTTTTTATGCTCCATCACATCCTTGAAATCGCGTGCGAGGTCGATTCTTCCGTGCATATAATCTTCAACAAAATGACCTGCCTCCACCGTTGCCTTCGCATAACGGGAAGCAACTTTCTTGTCAATTACTTTTACAAAATCCGATATTTTCATCTTCCACAGTTTATTATTGAAATTCGAAAGTAACCTTAAAGACTCAGCACCAGCTTGATGTTTCAACGCTTTGGTTTAGAGGATTGGGGGATTTGATAATTAGCGGACGCTAATACTGTATAATGGAAGACGAATTGCTTCTTTGAGATAGGCCAATAGTGTATTTTCATGACGCGTAGCGAAGTTGAGTAACGGTAGACTTATACTTTAACTGAAGATGATTGAAGCTGAAATGGACGGGTACTCTTTAACCTATTGTCAACGCGCAAGTCAGCCGTATTTATTTTAGATTCTACCTAGATGCTGAAACAAGTTCAGCATGAAGTTTGGGGTTTACTACTGGCATACCAGACTCCTTCACCCTGAATTCATTTCAGGGTCTATTTGCTATCAGTCACAGATATAAAATCACTCAGCATGATTGCAGCATAATTGCAGATGCTGCCGAATGAGACCTAAACCTCTAACCTAGAACGTGACGCACTAATGTTCTGTATTCTTCTTGAACAGCAGCTATAACTACCGGTTTGTCTAAATGCTGTCCTTCAAAAGCATTCATTGGCGTGTTGTACGGCCTCACATATTGGTCGCTCCACAGAACGATTTCTAAGATTAATGGCGCTAAATCGATTCCTTTTGGAGTAAGCAAATAGATATTCTCCTTCTTATTCTCGGGCAATTTCCTTTTGGTAATCACCTCAAACGATTCCAGCATTTTTAATCTGGAGGATAGAAGATTGGTTGCCACACCTTCATCGGATGCAGCCATTTCTTTAAACGTTTTCTTCTTATTGAGCAGCATGTCTCTGATAATAAGCAGAGACCACTTATCCCCTATCAGGTCTAAAGCAGAAGCTATAATACAGGTGGAACGAAATTTCTTTTCCATTTGTCTCTTTAGAATCACTTTACATTTTAAAGTTATTCTATTTTTGCTTTAAATATTAAAGTAATACAAAAGTATGTTAGTCGGACACTTTTCTACCGCCTTAGTGGCAAATCAAAAATTTCCGAAAGGAACAATATTATTCTTTTTAATTGCTTCTCAATTACAGGATTTACTGTGGTTTACGCTGCACTACTTAGGTCTTGAAAAAACAGGACCGAGTGATGTCTTCGATACAACGTTAACTAATATGACGGTAGATATGCTCTACAGCCACGATTTACTTCCCCTTACTTTTTGGCTGGTTGTCATCTTTATTATTGGAAAAGTAGCATTCAAAAGCACCCAAATTGGTTTGGTGGGCTCTGCCCTAGTTGCCGGGCATTTTGTGCTCGACTTCTTCTCTGGCCATCCGCACCACATGTTTGGTGTAGGCACAGCAGAAGCAGGCCTTGGCTTATATGCCTCTAATGTTTACCTCGCCATAAGCATAGAAGCTGTTTTCTGTGTTTTTGCCCTCTGGTATTTCTTTAAAGAAGACACTAAAAAAGGGATTCTGCGTACCGCGAAAAACAAAGCTGCCATCATTGGTCTATTTGTATTTGGCATTGGCTTTATGTTGTCCATTGCTACCACTTCTTTTAGGGAGTTATTTGGCATTCCAGATTTTACTTTAGGATTCAATTCTAGTGTTCCTACCCTGGTAATGACCTATGTGGGTATGATAGTGTACCTCAACTATTTCACACCAAAATTTGAAATGCAAAAAGCATTTTAGGATTAGTAAGTAAAACACATCCCAATGCTATCCTTTGTAAGAGAATTAAAAGACAGAAATGAGCACCTGTTTTATTTTGGTTTGCTCTGCCTCTGCTTGGCTGTGGTATTTTTCTTTTTAACCAAAATAACTAGCACCGAAGTGGCTGGTGTAAATGCTTGGAACAAGCCCTTCAAATTTGCAGTTTCCATCTTTACATTTTCATGGACAATGGGTTGGTATTGCTACTACCTAGCCGATTTCAATGTCAAACCATTCAACTGGGCCATATCCGTATCCTTAG
>JBLHEU010000263.1:0-3301 GCA_047614525.1 Bacteroidia bacterium
TATGTCTTTACCATCAGGAGAATATTTTGTGGATGAAGGTTTGATTTGCAACAACATAGGATTTATCACCAAAGGGTATCTGCGTAGTTTCTATGAAATTAATGATGTGGAGGTAACTACCATGATTAATACTAAGCACAACATTGTAACGGCTCACACAAGTTTTACCCTTCAAAGGCCTTCTATGGCTTACATACAGGCCATTACAGATTCAGAATTATTGGTTCTGAGTTATGATAGTATGGAGGAGCTTTACAAACGTATTCCAAAGTGGGAAAGACTTGGGCGTTTAATTACCGAGCAGGTATATGGTTATGTTGAAAGTAGGGTAGTTGACTACCTAAGTCTCAGCCCAGAAAATCGTTATCGGAAGATGCTTGAAACAGACGCTAAGTTGCTAAAGGATGTTCCGTTGCGTTACATTGCTTCTATGCTCGGTATTACACCAGAAACCTTAAGTCGAATCAGAAATAAAGTTCATAAAGGCTAGCGCACCCTGAGCGGAGCTAAAAGGTAGTTGGTAGATTCAAACCACTAATTTCGGTTCTATGAAAACAAGCCGAAACTCATTGTATTTGACCCTGTTCGCTGTTTGCGGATGGGGTCTTTTTTCGTGTCAGAATAAAGCGCAAAAAGTTGAATCTGAATTTCTAATACGTCTAGAACCAAAGGAAGAAGCATCAAAAGCTCACATACGCGGGTTGTTTTTGGTTGATGACAATATTGGTTGGGCAAGTGGTGCTGGTGGTACATTCCTACGAATGACAGATGGAGAGAACTGGTCTGCGGATACGATTGCAGGTTATACCCATCTCGATTTTAGAGATGTACACGGCTTTGACGCAAACACAGCATTGCTAATGGCCGCTGGCGAAGAAGGAAGAATTCTAAGAACTGATGATGGTGGAGTTTCTTGGGTGGAGGTTTACACCAGATTAGATTCTGGAATATTCCTAGATGGAATGGATTTTCACAATAATGTTGGTTACTGCTACGGAGATCCTATTGATGGGAAATTTGTCTTAGTCTTTTCGGATGATTTTGGTAAACATTGGGAGAAGCTTCCAAGCCATGCTATTCCTAATTCGCTACCAAACGAAGCTGGTTTTGCCGCCAGCGGAACTGGAATATTGACGTTAGGGAAGATGAGTTACATAGCTACTGGAGGAGGGGCTACAGCAAGAATCATGAGAACATCACTCAGAAAAGGAAACTGTGAGATGTTCGACACTCCGTTACGGTCTGCAGAAGGATGTGGTATTTTTTCCCTAACCGCAGCAAATGAAACTCTTGTAGCTCTTGGCGGATGCTACTTGGACAGCACCAACGCAGAAGCTAATTGTGCCATTTCAAAAGATGCGGGAGAAACTTGGGAATTGATAACTGAGAATCAACCACGCGGTTATCGTTCATGTGTCGCTTATTCTCAACCATCCAATTTGTTAATTGCTTGTGGTAGAACAGGAATGGAATATTCACTTGATGAAGGCCTGAATTGGATGCCTGTTTCAGATGAAGGATACTACACTTGCTCGTTGGCAGATTCAACGGGCTGGGTGATGGGTAAAAGCGGTAAAATGGCTAAGCTTAGTTGGTAATCAGCTCAACAAGTTTGTGCTCGATTTAACATCTTCAAGGGCTTCAAAAAGAATATCAAGGTCTTTCTGTGTGTGGTAGCCATTGATGCTGTATCGGATAAATACTTTATCGTCATGCGGCATTACGGGAATCTCAATTTTGTACTTGTTGTACAGCAATTCTTGTAACGCAACTGGGTCTGGGCAGTTAATACTCAAACTGCACATCTGACCAAGAAACTCATCTGAAATAGGGCAGAGGATGGTTCCTCCCGTAACCGCAGCAAAGCGCTCGTAATTGGATTGAGCCAGTTTCCTACAATCAGCTGCAACCTGATTCCAATTGTTGTCTTCTCTAAATTTTAAAGCCGCAGGAATCGTAAGAAATGCTGAGTAATCTCTGGTTCCTTGTAACTGATGATGGTCAATAAATTGAGAGTCGGAAGGCATATCCGATTCAAACCCCCAACTGATGAGCAATGGGTTGAATGGCTGGAATGCCTTCTTCACGTAAAGGAAACTAGAACCTTTTGGGGTAAGCATCCATTTGTGACACGCGCCCGTGTATATATCAGCGTCAAGTTCTTGCAGATTCAAGTCAATATGACCGGGAACATGGGCACCATCTATAATCGTTGTCAGCCCTTCAGCTTTAGCACGTTTACAGATTTCTTCAATTGGCAAACGAAGAGCCGTTGTGCTGGTTATGTGGCTTATGAAGATAGCTTTGGTTTTAGAAGTTAGCCCTTGAAAGAACTCTTCAATAATCTGTTCTTTACTTGCGACCGGAAGCGAAATATGTTGCCTCACGTAGTTGGCTCCAGCTTTCTTACAGTAATGATTCCAAGTACGATCCATTGCACCGTATTCCAAGTCAGTAGCTAGAATTTCATCTCCTTCTTTAAGATCAAAATCTTTGATAACGATGTTCAGCGCATAGCTCGGATTCATGGTAAAAACCACATCGTCTTTGTCGCAACCAATAAACTCGCCAAGCGCCTTACGCGATTTTTCAATCAGGATTGGACCTTGCTTTACAAAGAAGTTAAAAGTGTTCTTCTCCAGTTCTAATTGCCATTTCTGGTAATCCGCAAAAATGGGTTTGGGGCAAGCACCAAAGGAACCGTGGTTTAGGTGAGTTACCTCTGGGTTCAGAAGGAATTGAGAACGTATGTTTTCCATTGCGGAAAATTACTCATCCAATAACACTCCCGCCAATTGCTTCAGCTGCAAGTAGGTTTCAATCACTGAACGCAGTGCCTGAGGTCAGTTAGTGCGCGAGGTAGGAGCGTGTATCGAGAACATATGGATAAACCGCTTCTCGATACGATTTTTCGTTCCTTAAAATCACTCGAAGTGACGGGAAGTGATGCAGCCTGAGGTCAGTTCGAGTGCGCGAGGTACGAGTGTGTATCGAGAACTAGATACTGGGATCTTCGGAGCAAAGACCTACTAGGTTTCTAAAACCTAGTAGGTCTAGGTTAGCTAAATGTGCCTTGTGGTTAATCTTCATCTTCCAGTAGCACCGACTGAGCTAGTTCAATTCTTCGAGTTTTGTCTTCCAGACATTCTTCAAATTCTGCCATACTTCCGAAAAGTTCTATTACTCGATTTCGTGCAAGCAGTGTTTTAGAATTTGAAAGCAAGGAATGATAGGAAGAATGTGCGTAATGTAATGGGTCGGAAATGTTGTGATGACCAGCATTATTGTTGACATAGAGAAT
>JBLHEU010000264.1:0-3268 GCA_047614525.1 Bacteroidia bacterium
GCGGACAAGCATCTAAATCCTTCACCTCTACAGTAATTGGATTTTCCTTGATGTCAGCGGAATAACCCATCACATCTGGCCACTTAACTTGTAAGTCTTGGTGCCCGCCTTTAATCTCCTTCACAACGGCTCTAAGATCTCTTGCAACACCAATATGACTCATTGAATCGGCACGGTTTGGAGTCAATCCAATCTCTAAAACACGGTCGTTTTCAATTTTGAAATATTCTGATGCAGGTGTTCCAACTTTTACATCAGCTGGTAAAACCATAATTCCATCATGACTTACGCCTAGACCAATTTCGTCTTCGGCACAAATCATCCCTTCCGAAACCGCTCCTCTAATCTTCGATTTCTTGATTTTAAACGCCTCGCCTCCATCAGGATAGAGCATGGTACCAACGGTGGCAACAACAACCTTCTGGCCTGAGGCAACATTTGGAGCGCCACAAACAATATCAAGTGGCTCATCACCACCAATATTAACCTTAGTTATTCTCAATCGGTCAGCATCCGGATGCTTTTCGCAACTTAAAACCTCACCCATTACCAATCCTTCTAACCCGCCCTCTACCGAAGTAAACGGGAGAATCTTTTCTACCTCTAGACCGCATGCTGTAAGCAACTCTGCCGCTTCAGTTACTTCAATATCAATTGATAAATACTCTTGGAGCCAGTTATAGGAAATGTTCATACCTCAGATTTGGCGGCAAATTTAACGTTTGTGCAACGGAAAAGAAGGAGAACGTTTGTTGAAATGAAGGCAAACGAAAGCAGATGCTGCTATCTTTGTTACGATGGCTGAGATTGGGACTGATATAAATAAAGCGGCAAAGCTGCTTAAAGCGGGGAAATTGGTGGCTATTCCAACCGAGACAGTGTACGGTTTGGCGGCTAATGCTTTTAATGAAGATGCTGTGCTCAATATTTTTGAGACGAAGGAGCGACCTCATTTTGACCCGCTTATTGTTCACAGTTCTGGTACTCAATGGGTAAAGGAGCATACGCTGAACATTCCGTCTTTGGCGCAGAAATTAATGAGCGATTTTTGGCCTGGACCACTCACATTAGTATTACCTAAAAAATCAATTGTCCCAGATATTGTTACTTCTGGGTTGGATAGTGTAGCAGTAAGAATCCCATCTCATCCAATGGCTCTGGAATTGATTCAGAAACTGGATTTTCCTTTAGCCGCGCCAAGCGCTAATCCGTTTGGGTACGTGAGTCCGACCACCGCGCAACACGTGAATGACCAGCTTGGAGATAAGATTGACTACATTTTAGACGGAGGCTCAACTACCGTTGGTTTGGAGAGCACCATTATCGGTTTTGAAGATGGCAAACCCATAATCTATCGTTTTGGTGGACTTAGTATTGATGTGATAGAGGACTCGATTGGAAAAGTAGGGATTGCATTGAATCAATCTTCCGACCCAAAAGCCCCTGGAATGCTGAAAAGTCATTACTCACCAGGTAAGCCATTGTATTTTGGCAACCCTAGTCAAATGATTACTGATTTTAAAGCGGAACGAATTGGGTTTTTAGGATTTATGACACACCTCGAATTCCTTCCAGCGGAGAGACAGTTGATACTATCTCCGCGTGGCGACTTGCAAGAAGCAGCTTTGAATTTATTCGCATTTATGAGAGAGTTCGAGAACTTCCCAGTAGATATTATTCTTGCCGAAGAATTACCGGAAATTGGTTTGGGTAAGGCGATAAATGATCGCTTGCGAAGAGCGGCAGTTAACGCATAATGTGATGACGGGTTTGCCACGGCAAATGCTAATCATTGCGGGCGTTCCGTGGAACGCCTCTACGAGACACGCGCCCAGTTAGGCCTATTCTTCATGCCTTGTACCAAATGGTGGTTAGTTAAAGCGTTTTCTCGTTTCTCAAGATTTGGATCTTCGGATAGCAAATCAATGGCAGCACTTCTTGCCGCTTGAAGAATCTGTCCGTCCTTACTCAAATTGGAAATCTTGAATAGTGGCTGTCCACTTTGCTGGGTACCTTGAATGTCTCCAGGACCACGTAGCTTCATATCAACCTCCGCAATTTCAAAACCATCATTGGTTCTAACCATGGTTTCCATACGCGTTCTGGCTTCTTGCCCTAACTTGTAACCCGTCATTAAAACACAAAAACTTTGTTCTGCACCTCTACCTACTCTGCCTCTAAGCTGGTGTAATTGCGAAAGCCCAAAACGCTCTGCACTTTCAATTACCATAAGGGATGCATTTGGAACATCAACACCAACCTCAATTACCGTGGTTGAAACCATGATTTGGGTTTTGCCTTCCTTGAACTTCTGCATCTCATATTCCTTGTCTGAGGCTTTCATTCTGCCATTCAAGACACCAATCTGATATTGCGGTTGAGGGAATTCTCTAACAATAGATTCGTAGCCGTCAGTCAGGTCTTTGAAGTCCATATTCTCGCTTTCTTCAATCAGCGGATAAACCACATAAACCTGTCTGCCTTGTGCAATTTCGGTTCTCATAAAATCAAAAATCTTCTGGCGAGAAGAATCGAATCTGTGAAGCGTTTTAATTGGCTTTCTGCCTGGAGGTAGTTCATCAATAATAGATGTGTCGAGGTCTCCGTAAACTGTCATGGCTAACGTACGCGGAATTGGCGTGGCTGTCATAATAAGCATATGCGGAACTTCCGTTGCGCTACGTCCTTTTAGCCACAATTTTGCTCTTTGCTGAACTCCAAATCGGTGTTGCTCATCAACGATTACAAGGCCAAGTTTTCCGAATTGCACCACATCTTCAATCAGCGCATGTGTGCCGATGAGAATATGAATTTCACCACTTTTCAGCTGCTCATGAAGCACTTTACGTTGGGCTGTTTTGGTTGAGCCAGTTAGTAAAGCGATATGCAAATTCAACTTTTTGAGAAACGCTGAAATAGTAGCAAAATGTTGCTCTGCTAGAATCTCCGTTGGTGCCATTAAAGCGGCTTGATAATCATTATCGATTGCCAGCAACATTGACATTAATGCAACAATGGTTTTACCGCTACCAACATCTCCTTGAAGCAGACGATTCATCTGTTTGCCTGAACCAAGGTCAGCACGAATTTCGCGAACTACACGCTTTTGGGCATCTGTAAAATCGAACGGTAAACACTCTGAATAAAAGCGATTTACCATTTCTCCTACTTCGCCAAAAACAGCTCCTTGAAACTTATTCTGATTAAGCAATTTGAGTTTGATTAAACGCAATTGGATGAAGAATAATTCATCAAACTTCAATCGAAA
>JBLHEU010000265.1:0-3263 GCA_047614525.1 Bacteroidia bacterium
TTGAGCAAATAATCTGCAGATTTCTCAATTGATAAAAGGGTTTCATCTGCAATTTCGAGTTTCCCGATTTTCAGGAGTTCCGATAATTTATCTATGGTTAGGTTTCTGTCAAACACTGTGTTTCTCCTTTAATACTTCGTATACCATTTTTCCGGCCAATTTTGCATCAACCCATGCCACTAAATCGATTGTGGATAAGGCGTTTCTGTCTCCTGGCTCATAACCCGCTTCGATTAAATCTTTTCTCAATTTCTGTAATGAGTTTGATGCCTCCTCAAGAGAATCATTTTTCGATACTTTCTTCATAAAAGAAAGCATTACTTCTTCAAACCCGTAAAGACCTTCAAGCTTATTCAGGAATCGATAAGTAGACCTGGCTAAATATTCTAATAGCTCATTCCTGCCCAATTCAAATTGAAGAATCATTGTCAATATTCTGGTAGAAGAGTGTAGGTCTTCTACTGTTTTCAAGTCAGTGTCATTCAATATACTGTTAAGCCATCTTATTGCCGGAGAATATTGTCCGACTGTAAACAAAAAGTAAGCGATATTGAAGTGGAGATGAAGCAGCACATACTTTCTGTGATATAGCTCCAGTCTTTCTTTCTTTTCTTCTAAGTCCGCAATAAGCTTTAGACCTTGATCTAACTTTCCTAATCTACTGCACAAGGCCAATCTTCCTAGCGAAGACTGTAATAAAATTCGGTCTCGGAGTTCTTCTGAAAAGTGGCTCTTTAAAGAGCGTTCTTCAATTGACTCCATTTTTAAAAGATATTCTTCTGTTTCATCCCACTTTCCAAGGTTAATGCAAATGGGTATCAGGTTATTTAAGGATACAAAGTATCTGGCAACAATATCTTTGCTGTAGCTTGACCCAAAACGAGACGCTACCAAGTCGTGCAATTGTAGCCGGTACTTGTAAGCTTCTTCCCAATTGCCGTTGATTTTGTTGTATTGTGCGTGAATATTTAGATAGCAACATTGAGATTTAAATGTTAACGCCCTTTTGGGGTCTTTTAGAGCAAATTGATTGACTATTTGGTCGTTGGTTTTGTACTGGGCGTTTCCTCGCTCGATGCCAATCTTGTAGTAGTTGTTGAAAATCTTGGATTGGAGGTCGATGTACTCCCGCTCATTCTGCAAGAGTCCAAGAATCTCATAGTACTCTTCAGAAACCGCGTCTATATCCAGCTCATCTTTACCAACGTAAAAGCCCTCAGAAAGGAATCTTGATTCCCAATCTAAAACGCCAAGAATGATAAGAAAGCAATCGTTTTTCACTGCTGCCTTTCTAACCTTCTTAAGTAATTGTGATGACTGCTCAACTAGCCCCTTTTCATAAAGAAATTGAACGTCCTGTAGCATGCCTTGAAGCTTAAAATCGATAGACCGCTTAAGATGATAGAGCCTCATAGCCCTAAGAATCGATTCGTAAAGATGATTTTGTGTTACAGCTAACTGATCAAGGAACGTTTGACCTTTAAAAGTTTTCCGTAATTCATCTTCATTAAACTTTTTTGCATCTACGTAGTAATCGAACAATTTAGAGAGATTGCTCTCTTTCTTCTGAACGGAGGATTGCAGCTTGAAGTAGCGCTTCTCGTTGAGCTCCAGTGAATGAACTAATCGATATAATTTATCTCCCTTAGACATGAAAATTATGAGACACAATATTAGCTGTAAAAATCAAACTTTGTCATTTGAAAATTAAAAAACTCGTGTTCTGAGAGACGACTAGAGTGTTATCTGTTGCAATATCTATTAGATTTGTTTCGATGAACGGGTTAAAATGACCCGTTAAGTTCGGCACTCTGTCGGTTAAACGATTTTATATTCTTAATGATGAAAAACAATTACTTCTATTCACTGTTCATTCTTGCGGTTGGTCTAGGTGTCCTAAGTGCTGAAACTTCTTTTGGACAAGCGGTATCTATTAATGCAACAGGAACCGCCCCAGCTGCGCACTCGATTTTAGACATTTCCTCAACCACAAAGGGTGTCTTATTGCCTAGGATGAGCACAGGTGAAGCTACAACGCTTGGTAATTCACTTTCCTTGAGTGATGATGGGATGTTAATTTATGACCTTACCGATAAGGCTTACAAATATTGGAATGGTGTAGCATTGGCTTGGAGAGAGATTCCTAATACCGCTGGAATTGTGACAACACTTGATGGTTCTTATGACGGTGGAACTGCAGGGTCTGGTAATGGTCGAATCATCCTTGCGGATGCTGGAGCAGTTGATGTTCGAAGTGGTGGAGGTATTATAGCACTTACTACTGATGGTAATATTCAAATTTCGGAAGATGACGCTTGGGTTGGTTCAAGCCCAACTCTTCAAAGGCTACGTTTTGACGATAATTCAAGTGGTAGAATTCATGTTGAGGATGCCGACCTGACAATAGACGGTGGTAGATGGATTGGTATTGATGGCAGCAGCCCAAGATTAACCTACACAGATGGCGCTCCCGGTATCTTGGATGTAGATGACGCCAACGTGCGTGTAGATGATGGTACTTGGTTTGGTTTAGGTTCATCAATAGAAAGATTCGTCTTTCAAGGTGGTGATGGTGAGGTTAATTTAATGGGAGCTGAATTTGGAATTGGAACACTCGCTCCGACAACATCATTAGACGTAAACGGTCAGATTAGAATGAGAACGGGCTCCACATTAGGGCACGTGCCTGTTGGAGATGCAAATGGCGTGATGACCTGGACCGACCCTGCTCTACTTGGCTTGGATGTAACTACAGCAAGCAACGGTCTTACAGAGGTTTCTGATGATATTCGATTAGGGGGTACACTCACTCAAAACACAATCATTACCCAAGGGGCACGTACAATGGACTTCACTTCCACCATTATAGACGGGTTCAGTGTTGACGGTGCTACTTTTTCGGTAGATGCAGCAAGTAACAGAGTTGGTGTTGGAATAAGCACCCCAAAACGAGATTTACATGTATCCGCTACGACTGGTGCTAAAATTATTGTTACCAGAAACGATGCAAACACCCTTGCTGGTGAAACCTTAGGAGAATTTCAGTTTGACAGTGAGGCTAATTCTGGACCTTCGTCTAGTGGTGCTAGTGCCATAATTAGAGGTATTGCGGCAGAAACCCATGGTAACTCTAACAAGGGGGGGCACATGGCTTTTTTAACTCAAGTGGCTGGATGGTATAACGCGCCTGCCGAACACATGCGAATTACATCTGGTGGAAATGTGGCAATTGGAGCTACAACTGCTAACGTTAAGTTTTATGT
>JBLHEU010000266.1:0-3252 GCA_047614525.1 Bacteroidia bacterium
AATATCCTTTGATTAAATTGGAAATTTCAAATACATCTCACCCGTTCTATACAGGTAAAATGAAGTTGGTAGATACTGCAGGACGTGTAGATAAGTTCCGTAACCGATACAAAACTCACAGAGCTTCTCAGATTAAGCCTGAAGAAGAGGAAGAAGAGCAAACAGAAGGATAATTTATCCGAAACGATATTGAAGCCCCGTACATTATTTATGTACGGGGCTTTTTATTTTGCAATTTTGGACAAACCATGGGCTATATACTATTTGACGATTCTAGGGAAAATCTCCTCCCGCTAACTTTTACAAGACCTGTTTGCGATTTGCGAATTGGAATTCTTACTATTCGAGAAAAATGGGAGAATTACTTAAGTACTACTACAAGTACATTGACGGAAGATTATCTGTCTTGCAAATTTCCGTGTGTTGAGAATGACGTAAACACCTTAATTAATGGAGGAGTTTGTCCAACGCCAGAATTGGTAGAGGCCATTAGCCAGTTGAACAAAGGACAAAGGTTGGTGCAAAATGGGAAAGTGCTTGCTATTTTTACACCTGATACTATTGCAAGCATTGACTTTACCCAGGCAGACGGCATTGAGTTTATTCACGAATTAGTAACAGTTGAGCATCCGTGGGATATTTTCTCTAAGAACGGTGAAGCCCTTAAGGCTGATTTTGATGTTCTGACAGATGGAAGAAAGAGTGAGCCTTTATCAGCATCGGTTACAGTTATTGGTGACGGAAAAGTTTTTCTTGAGGAAGGCACCAAAGCTGAGGCTTGTATTTTTAATACTGCCAATGGCCCAATTTATCTTGGTAAGAATTCGGAGGTGATGGAAGGAAGCGTTATACGAGGTCCTTTTGCATTATGTGAAGAAAGCCAAGTTAAAATGAGCGCTAAAGTTTATGGTCCAACTACAGTAGGTCCTCATAGCAGAATTGGTGGCGAGGTAAATAATAGCGTTATAATGGGTTATTCCAACAAAGGCCATGATGGGTTTTTAGGGAACTCCGTGTTAGGCGAATGGTGTAATCTGGGAGCAGACACCAACAATTCTAATCTCAAGAATAACTATGACGAGGTTAGAGTTTGGAGTTACGGAGAAGGACGTTTTTCCAAAACAGGGCTTCAATTTTGCGGCCTTATTATGGGAGACCATTCAAAATCTGGTATTAATACCATGTTTAATACAGGAACTGTGGTAGGAGTGAGTACCAACGTTTTCGGTTCGGGATTTCCAAGAACTTTCATTCCATCATTCAATTGGGGAGGGGCCGCAGGTTTTACAGAATACAATCAGCAAAAAGCCTTTGCAACCGCAGAACGTGTTATGAAAAGACGTGGGGTAGAATTTGATGAAAATGACAAAGCAATCCTTTCGTCAGTGTTTGAACTGACAAAGAGTTACCGTTCCTGACCTTTTGGCCGATTTGCGGCAATTTGAAACTTCGGCACATTCGTTGACAATTCGCAACAGGCTAACGAATTAGTTTTGTCTGCTTAAACCCCCTGGTCTATGAGTAATCCGTTTGAGGATATTGTGAGTTTTTCAAATTTGTTGGAAGAAGATTCTGAGTTCATTCCATTAATGTCTCCCGAGGATGAGGAGACCATGAATACGGAAGAGATTCCTGAACTCGTAGGAATACTTCCATTAAGAAATACGGTGCTTTTTCCAGGCGTTGTTATTCCAATTACTATAGGTAGAGATAAGTCTATTAAGCTTGTTAAAGATGCTTATCACAGTACCAAGGTGATAGGTGTTTTGGCGCAGAAGGATGTGGCGGTAGAAGACCCTCAGCCAGATGACATGAATGCTATTGGTACTGTAGCTCGCATTATTAAAATGCTTCAAATGCCCGATGGTAGCACCACGGTTATTATACAGGGTAAAAGGCGTTTCGAAGTTCGAGAAATGGTAGAAGTTGACCCTTATTTTAAGGCTAGCATCACTGCTTTCGATGAAATTAAGCCAGCCCGTAAAACAAAGGAGTTTAAAGCATTAGTTGCTTCTATAAAAGATTTGGCGCTCAACATTATTCGTCAATCTCCAAACATTCCTTCCGAGAGTGAGTTCGCTCTAAAGAATATCGAAAGCCCATCTTTCCTTATCAACTTCATCTCATCTAATATGGATGCTTCTGTAAAACAGAAGCAGAAGATGCTTGAGGTGGCTGATTTGAAAGAGCGTGCAATTATGGTTCTTGAGCATCTTACTAAGAACCTTCAAATGCTTGAGCTGAAAAACGACATTCAGTCTAAGGTTAAGGTAGATATTGATAAGCAGCAGAAGGAGTATTTCCTGAATCAGCAAATGAAGCAGATTCAAGAAGAATTAGGCGGAAACTCATTGGACCAAGAAGTAGAGGAGATGCGTAAGAAAGCATCGGCTAAAAAGTGGACCAAAAAGGTTGGAGAACATTTTCAGAAAGAGCTTGATAAATTGGGAAGAATGAACCCAAGTGCTGGCGAATATTCTGTTCAAATGAATTATTTAGATGTCCTTTTAGACTTGCCTTGGGGCGAATACTCGAAGGATAATTTTGACCTAGCTAGAGCCCAGAAAGTTCTTGACAAGGATCATTTTGGTCTGAAAAAAGTTAAAGAAAGAATCTTAGAACACCTTGCTGTACTGAAATTGAAAGGTGATCTAAAAGCGCCTATTTTGTGCTTGGTTGGCCCTCCTGGAGTTGGTAAAACCAGTCTTGGTAAATCGATAGCCGAAGCCATTGGCCGTAGCTATGTGCGCGTTTCTTTGGGCGGATTAAAGGATGAGGCGGAGATACGTGGACACCGTAAGACGTACATCGGTGCCATGCCAGGTCGGATTATTCAAAACATTAAAAAGACCAAATCTTCTAACCCAGTATTTGTATTAGATGAGATAGATAAGGTTGGTTCCGATTATCATGGAGACCCTTCTTCTGCTTTGCTGGAGGTGTTGGATCCGGAGCAAAATGGAGCTTTCTACGATAATTACTTGGAGACCGAATACGATTTATCCAAGGTCATGTTTATCGCCACGGCTAATAGCCTGAGCACTATTCAGCCTGCTTTAAGAGATAGATTAGAAATTATTGAGGTAAGCGGTTACACGATAGAAGAGAAGCTTGAAATTGCCAAGCGTCATTTGGTGCCAAAGCAGATTGGAGAGCATGGTCTCAAGAAATCTCAGGTTAAGATTAACAAGCAAGCACTTGAAAAGGTGGTTGAAGAATACACGAGAGAAAGTGGTGTTCGTGGTCTGGAGA
>JBLHEU010000267.1:0-3244 GCA_047614525.1 Bacteroidia bacterium
CCTAAATAACTAAGTGTTTTGTCTTGAGATTTATCGATTTCTACCGAATGACTTATTCCCAGCCACCCTCTTACTTTACTAACCATTCGTCCAGAATATGCCTGAGATTCCTCTTCGCTGGTCGCTAACATCTTCTCCAATTCTTCAGAAACCTTCATTTCTCTAAATCGAGTGTGCTCATCTGCGTTGGCATTAATATTTACGGCCACAACCAAATCTGTAGACTTTGGCATTAGTGGTTCTATTGGCAATGGGTTTAACACACCTCCATCAACCAAAACACGATCTCCGAGTTTAATAGGCATGATTAGAGTTGGTACCGAAGATGAGGTTCTAATAACGTTGTAAAGATCACCTGAACGCATCCAAATTTCCTCTTTGGTACTCACATCAGTTGCTACTGCAGTGTAGGCTATTTCAAAGTTCTCAATGCGGATTTCCCCAAGTATGGTTTTCAGCTGGTCCAGTACCTTTTGACCTTTTAAAACGCCTTGAGTAGACATGGTAAAATCCATTAAACGAAACGTTTCGCGTTTGTTAATCTTTAGTATCCAGTCTCTAAACACTTCTAGTTTTCCGGCACAATAAATACCGCCAACACAAGCGCCAATAGATGAACCTGCAATATTTTTAATTAAGAATCCTTCTTCCTCTAAAACCTCTATCACACCAATGTGAGCTAAGCCTCTTGCTCCACCACTCCCAAGAGCCAACGAAACGGTTGTTCTATTCTCCATCCTTACCTGTAATTGCATTTTTTATCCAGCCGCCAGTCATTGAACCTACTCCAGCTGCTAATCCCCCTAACAATCCGGTTAAAACTATCATTACCACGGGGTATTGTGGGAGTTTAAACAGTTCTAATATTCGAACACTCAGTACGGACTCACTCTTAATATCTATGTAAGTTGCCATTATCATCCAAGGTATAGCAATGCCATAAAAACCGGAGAAAAATGCCGTAGCGTTCCCTTTTCCTAAAACAAGTTCTACCGCCAACGCAATTACTACAGATGACCACCAAGGAAGAAACGTTTGAGCAACGGCCCCAAACGCGGAAATTAGTGATATTCTGAGTAGGAGATTCATTCGGATTCAGAATTAAATGATTGCACAATCCAGCCTTCTTTCAACCCCTCGGAAGAAGAAAGAAAATGTAACTCATTGTATTCTCCATTTGCCCATTTTTCTAGCGAGTTTACATAAGATTTGCTTCCAGGGTTTCCTGATTGTCCGCCAGGTAAAACACCCCAAGCTTTTGGGCCATCTGGGTGCATTTCCACTATCATGCGCCAAGATGGGCCGTGGGTGCTGGTAGTTGCATTAGGCGCATTTTCACTTCCGCCCACAAACAATTTTGGTGAACTGAATGCATCAAGTCTCATAAGGTGCTTTACACGCGTCCCTTGGTAATGACCCCAATGCGGATGATTGAACTTATACTTTATGATATCAGAGAATTTCATCACAGTCCAGTAAAAAGCATCGTTTACAGCATCATTTGCATTCTCAATCTTATTGTTGGTAGAATGATGGTCAAAAACTTGATGATTGGGTTCGTTTTCAAGTAAATCGATAGTCACCTTAGCCATTGGATAGATGTAACGCTCATCTCGCATCTCAACCTTAGCCTTACCATTTTCGATTAGCTGTTGCCACGAGTATCTATAGTACATATCCTGATCCCATTCCATACTATTGAATTCGTCCCAAAGAATATTATTCAATTCATCCCACCAAATCTCAAAAACCGTTGGGGCAATAATGCCTTTATCATTACTATAATTCCAATTTCTAAGTTCATTCAGCGCCAAGGCATCGTATTCGTTATTATGAAAACGAGAGGTATCCAGCATTGCGAGCATAAGTGGCAAAGCTTCTTCGGCAAGTAAGTTATGGTTGCTCAGTTGCAATGCCATCATATCTTCCTTGGTTACAGAGCTATCATTAGCTAAAAAACTATTGATTGTTCTGTTCCTAAACTCCTCATAAACCCCAGAGAAATAATAAGGGTAATTGGTATCGGCTACCGCCTGATTGGCCGAACTCACAAAACCTCTTGCTGGGTTCAGCATATGTGGGTTATGGTGCTGCGGAATAAAACTCTCGTTTGCATGTGAGGCATCAGTCCCATCAAGAATTATTCGGCCATAATTTTTTGGTTTAATCTTAAATTTTCCTTGCTGCCAAATGGCGATGTTATTGCTAGCATCTGCATACACAAAGTTCTGTCCTGGGCATTGATAATAAGAAAGCGCCTCTTCATAATCCTTAAAATTATTGGCCCTATTTAACTTGTAAAAAGCACGTAGCTCATTTGACGGGTCATGCGCTAACCAACGCAAGGCCAAATGCTGATTTTCCTTCTTATCCGAATAAGCAATTGGCCCCAGCACGGTGTATAATACTGTATCGAAAACAGATTCTTGTCCTCGAATTTTAATCTCTTCAATCCGCTTCTCGGCAGTTAGAATTTCATCTCCAAAGCGATACGTTCCTGCTTTGAAATCGACCATTTCCATATTGTAATAGTCTTTCACATCTCGGCCAGCATTGGTTACGCCCCAAGCAATGCTATCGTTAAAGCCAATGGTTATTCCTGGCGATCCAGGTAACGATATGCCATAGCAATTAACGTCTGTTCCGTGTAGCTGAATTTCGTACCAGATAGACGGTAGAGACAATCGTAAATGCGGGTCATTACATAAAACCGCCACACCGTTTTCAGTTCTATCGCCAGAAACTGCCCAATTGTTACTGCCTACAATGTGTGGCTGAATCTCCCCTTTTCCCCAAGACCCAGCGGTGACATACGAATTGTCTGTAGCCGAGTTTGAGATGCTTGTGTCTACTGAGAAATTTGGAACGATAGGTTCGTCCAAATAGTTCTGATCAGGGAATAATCGGTTGAACATTTCTGGTCCAAGCAATTTATAAGCTTCCGTGTTCGGGCGATCCCTTTCTGTTCCAGTAAGCATCTTAGCCATGTATTTCAGAAGCAACGAAGACTTTATTTCTGTCCACTTTCCCGGAGTGTAGTCCAGCAGTTTGTATTCTACAGGTAATTGGTCTGGTTGGAGCGAAGAGATAAAGTGATTAACACCATCTGCATATGCCGTTAGAACTTTTATGCTCACCGTATCATCAGGAATGACTGACATTGCCTTTTCAGCAGCCCACCCCATTCCAATTCTGCGCTGTTCCAAATCAAAGTCTAGTGCCTTTTCTCCTACAATTTCAGATA
>JBLHEU010000268.1:0-3198 GCA_047614525.1 Bacteroidia bacterium
TTCTTTACTTCTGGACGGTCTGCATTTATTTCTGGCCAAGCATTGAACTTAAATGAAGCTACCAAATCTGGTAGGGAGTTATCTGAGAAAATCTGCGTGGTTACTGGCGGTGCCGGAGGAATTGGCTCGGCAACGGTTAAGCGATTGGCGGCTGAAGGTGCTACAGTTATAATAGCTGACATTCCGCAGATGGAAGAACGCGCTTCTTCTCTAATTGGCGGAAAGGTTTCTTTCATGGGAGCGGATTTAACAGACGACAACGCTCGCAAATCACTTTTAGAATCTATCAAGAAAAAACACGGACGTATTGATGTATTGGTGAATAATGCTGGGATTACCAGAGACAAGACGTTGAAGAATATGCCCGAGCATTACTGGGATAACCTAATTGCCATAAACCTAACTGCGGTTATCAACCTTACAGAAGATGCATTGGCAATGGGCTTAATACCTGAAGGAGGACGCATCATTAGTACTTCTTCTATTTCTGGGATTGCTGGAAACTTTGGGCAGACCAACTACACGGCCACCAAAGCAGCTTTGATTGGTTATTCTGCTTCAAAATCGAAAGAATTAAAGTTGAAAGGCATTACGATTAATGCCATAGCTCCTGGTTACATAAAAACAGACATGGTGAAGACCATGCCGCTAATGACGCGCATTTTTGCAGAGCGTTTAACAAGTCTTGCCCAAGCCGGAAAACCAGAAGATATTGCAGAAGCAATGGCTTTCTTAGCACACCCAGGAGCAGAATCTGTTAACGGACAGGTTTTACGCGTTTGCGGAGGAAGTTTCTTGGGAGCTTGATTTCTTAACCGCAAAGACACGCAGAGATTTCGCAGAGGGCGTAGTCTGAGGTTCTCGAAGGGTAATGACGTTGGCCTGTTCTATGAGTTTCTGCTTCGTACTAATTGTTGGCTTCGAGTACCTCAGCCTGCGTGCGGCCCACTACCGCTCCTCTTGGTAATACAACTTATAATACTTGCGTCCATCATCATCCTTGCCCTTTTGAATAAGGGTTTTATCTCCGTGGATATACAACGAGAAGTTCTTGTCTAGCTTTAGTACGCTTTTGAAAACGCTTTGCTGCTTCTTAACCGCTGGTGTAGAAATATCAAAGGCATCAGCAATGTACATTTCGCGCTCTTGCTGGTACTCTTGCTTGTATTGCTTGAACTGTTCAATAACCTCTGGCTGAATGATAACCTCGGCTTCAAACTCGCTCATATCAAAGGAGTCTTGCTGTTTAAAAAAATCAATAGAACGGTTTAAGAAATCTGCTTGGTCTGCTTTATCAAGGTCAAATTGCTGTGGCAATTCTTTGGTAATGAAATCCTTTGTCATAGCCAAGGTTTCACGGGTTTGATAGAACTCGTCTTCACGCGGTTTTACGTGCAAGAAATCATCTACCCAATACTGAGCATCGGCACCCTTGCTGGTCTTGTCTACAATGGCAACCACATATCCCTTTTCCTTATCAGAATTGAAGATGATGGCGCCTTTATCTAGTTTATTGATGTTTACCCCTTGATCTGTTCTCACCACAAACCCTTCGTTTTCTGGGTTGGCTTTTAAGAAGGTGTCTTTGTTCTCAGACTTAAACAAGCCAATAGCATCTACCAATTGTCCATCCTTTAGGCAGTGATGAAAGAATACGGTGTAAAATTCTCCGCCTTTAATATTGGGATGAGTGCTGGCTTCAAACAGGTGTTTAGCCAAGTTTACCGACTGCTCGTGCAGGTTTTCGGGATTCTCAAAAATGGCGCTTACGTACGTGAACACCTCATTCAAACTTAGCTCGCTTTCGTGAAAGAGTTTGAAGTACTCCGCTGTTTTGAGTGGCGCTTTAAAATACTCCTGCAAGGCCTCGGTAAGCTCCCAGTTTAGCACCAACGCTTGGTTAGAAAGCACCATGCCTTCTTCATTGGTCTTGTTCCCTACTCTGTGTACCGAAATGTGGTCTATGCTACCTAATGCTGATTCTTCGGACATGCTTAAAAATTTGGAAGCCGAAGGTAAGGAAGATGGTTGTTTTTGGAAGACCTGTACTAACTGGCGTGTGCCCTTTTACTTTTTAGCTGATTCGATTCTCTATAAATCAAATCTCATCCAAAATTGAGACTCCTTCGGATTGGTCTCCCGAAGTCCATTGCCATGTTTCGTAGAGTCGAATCTTGCCATTAATCAACTCAGGTTTTGAGCTGCAAATACCTGTCATCAACTTGCCATCTCTATTTACTTGATGATAACTCATTTGAATACAACCGGTTTCATCAACTAATCCAATGACATGTCCTTTTATGATATTCTTTCCGTTATACGTGCACGTAAGCACATTACCAACTTGTTGGTATTGGAAAACCATATCGGTTGATACTTCGCCATTATCAGAATTTGATACTGGTTTAAATTTTCGATTGTTGTAATCTATTTGCATCTGAGTTATGCAACGTTCTACGGCTAAAAAAACGTAGGGCTTAAAAGTACTGACCTTTCGGCCAGAACCGAACTTTGTAGAAAGCACAGAGCTTGCAACTAGCACGTCAGCCCAATGTTATTTGGCCGATGTTGTAACACGTTTTTTATTCCACCCTGGTTTTAGTCATTTTGGTAGCCTCGCTGATTTCCGTCCAGTTAGAGATTTCAAGTATTGCCTCCATCGTCTGGAACATTTGAAATCTTCCATCAGCAATTCGTAGACGTCTTCGGCATGCGTTTCAGAAAGCACCCTTAAAGTCTTAAAATTCCTTTCCAACAATTCAACATTTCCATATCGAAATGTCAGGTCGAACCTGTTCAATACTACGGTTGCACAACTGCCAATAACAGGGGCTAGGAATGGCGAGTAAATCGTGTCGGCTTGCCCAAATGCATTTCCGACCGTCAAAAGGAAGAATATTTGAAATGCTAGAAGCCTCATTCACAATTAACTACAACGGTTCGCCTAAACTGCGTTTTAATGCAGTTTTAGGTTTTGTTATCGACTATTCTATGACACTTATCTTTTTGGTATACCGTGTATTTTTTGTTGAAATTATGACAACATACATTCCGGTTGATAAATCCTCAGCATCAAGAAAATATAATCCACTTTTAGAAGGTTTAAAACTTTTTTTAAGTTTTGATTTTCCGTTTATATCGAAAACAGTGACTTTAATTTCGTCTTTTTCAGAATCCGATTTAATATGAATACTATGG
>JBLHEU010000269.1:0-3176 GCA_047614525.1 Bacteroidia bacterium
AATACCCCATAGCTGCTCCCATAAACATTCTTGGAATAAAACCTAAAAACTGAAAATGGATGGCGCTAAACAAAACTGCCGCAATCCAAATGGCCAAGTGCGGATTGCCACTAGCTTTTGAAATTCCTCGCTGAACAATTCCTCTAAAAATAAGCTCCTCTCCCAAAGCGGGCAACAACGCAATCATAAATAAATTGAGAATTAAAAAACCAGGGTTTGGCATATCTAGGAACATCTCTGTCAAGCCACCCGCTTGCAGCTCTTTGTCTTTCATCCAATCGCCAATAAACGTGGGTATTTCCCAACTAGAATTCCATTCTGAGAGGTAGTTAATTCCAGGAAGGGCGACCATAAAAAACACAATGCAAATGAGCACTGACTGTCTAACTGGAGGCAGAAACAAGGAAATCATTCCCTCTTTTGAGGAGGTAAGCCAGATGTACACAGCAGAAGGAATGATTAACATGCCCAGCGCCTGTAATATTTGCATCAGCCTTAACGCAGGAAGCAACTCAGGGTCTGTAAGATTGCTTAGAAGGTCTTGTTGGGAAAGTAGTGGAATGCCAAGCATCAACTCAGAAACAACGAACCCAAAAAACGTAAAAACTGAGGCTCCTGTAAACATGAGAAGCAGGAGGAACAAAACCCGATTTAATATGGATTGCCGTAAATAAGCTTGTAACGAATCAATCAAGACAGAATAAGTAATTTTGTAGCTGTTTAAAGCGTGGCAAAGATAGGCGATATAGATGTAGGGGAATTCCCTTTGTTACTGGCTCCCATGGAGGATGTTAGTGATCCCCCATTCCGTGCGGTTTGCAAGGAAAATGGTGCAGACATTATGTATACCGAATTCATTTCTGCCGAAGGTCTTATCAGAGACGCGGCTAAAAGCGTTCAAAAACTTGACATCTTCGAATATGAGCGACCAATAGGCATTCAGATTTTTGGTGGCAACATCGATTCGATGAAAGAGTCTACAGAGATTGCAACGGCAGCTAAACCAGATATCATCGACATAAATTATGGTTGTCCTGTAAAGAAAGTAACCTGCAAGGGTGCTGGAGCAGGCATTCTGAAGGACATTCCTAAGATGGTTGAAATGACTTCCGAAATTGTGAAGAGTACTCACTTGCCGGTAACAGTGAAAACCAGATTGGGTTGGGACACTGACTCAATGTATGTTGAAGAAGTAACGGAGCGTTTGCAAGATGTGGGTGTAAAGGCCATCAGCATACATGGAAGAACTCGGGTACAAATGTACAAGGGTGAAGCGGATTGGACTTTAATCAGGAAAATCAAAGAAAACTCTCGAATTCAAATTCCAGTATTTGGTAATGGCGATGTAAATAGCCCAGAAAAAGCCAAGCAAATGCGTGACAATTATGGCGTTGACGGAATTATGATTGGGCGTGCCAGCATAGGTTATCCTTGGATTTTTAACGAAGTGAAGCACTACTTGGCCACTGGAGAATATTTAGCGCCTCCAACTATAGACCAACGGGTTGATACGTGCCTGAAACATTTTGACTTCTCACTAAAATGGAAAGGTGAGAAATTAGGCAACGTGGAAATGCGTAGACATTACTCTAACTACTTCAAAGGGTTTCATGGTTTTAAGCCCTTCAGAATGCGACTGGTTACGACCAACGACAACTCCGAAATTTTCGAAACACTTGAAGAAATTCGAGGGTACTACGAAAACATGAAAATGGTAGTCGCTTAATTCTGTAACTTGTCTTTAACAGGATGGTTTAAGCAACACTTACTTAGGTATATTTGAATTCACCTCAACTCAGGTTCGTATGATGAAATTGATACGATTAATTACAGTTTTTAGTCTTTTCGCATTTTGTGCAAATCCTTTGGTACAAGCCCAAGAGTTTAGCGGTACCATAACGGACGAAAAATCTGGCGAACCATTATTTGGGGCCACTGTAGTTCTGACAGGAACAGCGGTTGGAGCAACCACCGATTTTGATGGGAAATTCAAATTTAACACAGGCAAACAGCCGCCTTTTGACATCACCATTTCGTACATCGGGTATTTAAAGCAAGAGATGGAGGTTACTTCTTTAACCGCTCCATTTACTGTAAAGCTTGCTTCGGATGCCGTTATGCTTGAGGGGGTAGTGGTACAAGAACAAAGAGTAACTGACAAACAAAAAGAATCCGCTCTTACAGTTGAAAGCATGGACATTCTGGCCATAAAGGAAACCCCAGCGGCTAACTTTTATGACGGATTAGGAAACCTGAAAGGCGTAGACTTAACCGCAGCAAGTATTGGTTTTAAAGTGATTAACACCAGAGGATTTAATAGCACCTCACCAGTTAGGTCGCTTCAAGTAATTGATGGCGTTGACAACCAATCGCCCGGGCTGAATTTTAGCCTTGGAAACTTCCTAGGGGCATCTGAATTAGATGTGTTGAAGGTTGATATTGTGCAAGGTGCCAGTTCTGCTTTTTACGGACCAAATGCCTTCAACGGTGTGATTGACATGAAGACGAAGGATCCTTTCATTAAGCCTGGACTTACTGCTCAGATTAAAGTGGGTGAAAGGAATTTGGCTGAAGCAGCGATACGTTGGGCACAGGTTTTCAAGAATAAGGATGGCGAAGACAAATTCGCTTACAAGGTGAATCTATTCTATCTACAAGCAAATGATTGGGTTGCTGATAACCTAGAGCCTATTGATGGTTTACAAGTTGGCGCAGATAACCCTGGTGGATACGATGCGGTTAACCGTTATGGTGACGAAGATTTAGCCGGAGGGAACGACTACTCTACCCAACATGCAAATTTCCCAGGGCTAGGCGTTTTTCACCGAAGAGGTTATATGGAGCAGGATTTGGTTGATTACAACACCCGAAACTTCAAGGCAAATCTTGCCATGCACTACCGTATAAAACAAGATTTAGAACTCATTTACTCCTTCAATTTTGGTTCAGGAACTACGGTTTACCAAGGGCAGAATCGATTTTCCCTGAAAAACATGCTGTTCTTTCAAAACCGAATAGAATTGGCTAAGCGGGACAAATGGTTTATTCGGGCATACTCCACCAACGAAGATGCTGGAGATTCTTACGATGCGGTTGTTACGGCTTTCAAACTTTTAAATAATCAAAGAACACTTGAGGACTACAATCAATCATATGCCAATTATTGGCGATTCAAC
>JBLHEU010000270.1:0-3168 GCA_047614525.1 Bacteroidia bacterium
AAGCAATGCGCTAATTGGGACAAATCGAACATCTTTTATATCCAATTTCGATGAAAAGTCTTCGAAATCTTTGCGGACCTTTTGGAAGGCTTTCTCACTAAAATCTTCAAGATCCATCTTATTCACGCAAACTACAACGTGAGGAATTTGAAGCAACGAAGCAATGTATGCATGACGCTTGGTCTGTTCAATTACTCCGTGTCTTGCGTCTACCAAAATGATGGCCATGTTGGCGGTTGACGCGCCAGTAACCATATTTCGAGTGTACTGAATGTGTCCTGGAGTATCAGCAATGATGAACTTTCGTTTTGGTGTAGCGAAATAGCGGTAAGCCACATCAATGGTAATTCCTTGCTCACGTTCTGCTCGAAGTCCGTCAGTAAGAAGGGCAAGGTTTACGTGCTCCTCTCCTTTACGGTCGCTAACAGCTTGGATAGCTTCCATCTGATCTTCAAAAATGGACTTGCTATCATAAAGCAACCGTCCAATCAGGGTGCTTTTTCCGTCATCAACACTACCTGCAGTAGTGAATCGCAAAAGCTCCATATCAAGGTATCCTTTGCTATCGTACTTTTCTATAGTCTGTTCTTCAGTCATTTTTTCTACCCTCAAAAGTATCCTTGCTTCTTTCTGTCTTCCATTGCAGCTTCTGATCGTTTGTCGTCAGATCTGCCACCGCGTTCAGTCACTCGTGTAGACGCAACCTCATCAATAATATCTTCTAAGGTTGATGCACTAGATTCTGATGCCCCCGTACAAGTAAGATCACCAATAGTTCTGAAACGCACCTGCATTTCTTTCACTTCTTCGCTTTCTTTCAGCTGCATGAAATCAGCATAAGCTAAAAGAGCACCATCACGCTCAAAACATTTGCGTTGGTGTGTAAAATATAGGCTTGGAATCTCAATCTCTTCCAGTAAAATGTATTGCCATACATCCATTTCAGTCCAATTAGAAATTGGAAAAACGCGGAAATGCTCGCCTACATTCTTCTTACCGTTAAATATATTCCATAATTCAGGACGTTGGTTTTTTGGGTCCCACTGTCCGAATTCGTCTCGGTGAGAAAAGAAACGCTCCTTGGCTCGAGCTTTCTCCTCGTCTCTACGAGCCCCACCCATCGCGCAATCAAATTTATGCTCTTCAATAGCATCTAAAAGTGGTGTAATCTGCAAAGCATTTCTACTTGCATTCACCCCTTTTTCCTCAACCACACGACCTTTATCAATACTATCTTGAACCGAAGCAACAATTAATCTGGCTCCAATCTTCTCCGCCATTTTATCTCGAAACTCAATTGTTTCATCGAAGTTATGCCCAGTATCAATGTGCATCAACGGAAATGGGATTTTAGCAGGCCAAAATGCCTTCCGGGCTAAATGGGTAACAAGAATTGAATCTTTCCCTCCCGAAAAAAGAAGTACGGGATTCTCGAACTGAGCGGCAACTTCTCGAAGTACATACATCGATTCGGCCTCCAATTCCCTTAAGTGTGTCAGTTTGTATGATTCCATAAACTATTTATTGTTTGACAAGCGGCATAACCGCATCATAAATTTGTTTGGCACATTCTTCCACCGAACGACCAACGGTTTTTACATCTAAGAATGGACTTTCTGGCACCTCGAAAGGAGCATCCAATCCCGTGAAATTCTTGATTTCCCCTGCACGCGCTTTAGCATACAACCCTTTCACATCACGCTTTTCACACTCCTCAAATGGTGTATTCACAAACACCTCAATCACATCATCACCCAAAATGTTTTTCGCCTGCTGGCGGATATTTTTCGTTGGGCTAACAAAACAGTTGAGCGTTACAATTCCACAATTGACGAACAGCTTCGAAACCTCAGATATTCTCCGGATATTCTCCTTTCGGTCTTCCTCGGTAAAACTGAGATTATTGTTGATTCCTGAACGGATATTATCTCCATCAAGTACCTGAGTCAACACTCCTTTTTCAGATAGCATTTGCTCCAATGCAACTGCTATTGTGGTCTTTCCTGAACCTGAAAGACCTGTCATCCAAACCACCAACCCTTTCTGACTTAGAAGGTTTTCCTTGTCCTTACGCTGAAGGATTCTGTCAAAAGTAGTATGAATGTTTTTGGGTGTGCTCATTTAAGCGCGCAAATTTACGGAATCACTTCCATTAATGCGAATCCAACATCAACAATCACATTAGCCGAATAATTACCTTTACAACTCCAAAATCAAGAATGACAAACAATCAACTGATAGCCTTAAAGCGACCCATCGACCAGGTTGGTGTTGAAGAGCGCGTGGCACGATTTCAAACTCGGAGCATTAAGACCGAAGCCAAAGTTCAAGGGCTTAAAATGGCTTTGAATATGATAGACCTTACCACTTTGGAGGGGAAGGATACGGAAGGAAAAGTTCGGCAGATGTGCTACAAGGCAGTTCATCCGCACGATGCATTACCCGATTTACCAACCGTAGCGGCAGTTTGCGTTTACCCAACTCACGTTGCAACAGCTGTAGACGCTTTAAAAGGATCTGGAGTAAAAGTTGCCGCTGTGGCGACCGCATTTCCATCAGGAAACTCATCTCGGAAAATCAAATTGGCAGACACCAAAATTGCTGTTGATGCTGGCGCAGATGAAGTAGATATGGTGATTTCGAGAGGTGAATTCCTCTCTGGTAATTACAGTTTTGTGTTTGATGAGATAGCGGCAATTAAAGACGCCTGCGGTAAGGCCCGATTAAAAGTAATCTTGGAAACAGGAGAACTTTCAACGCTAGACAATGTCAGGTTTGCTAGTGATATTGCAATGCAGGCAGGTGCCGATTTTATCAAAACATCAACAGGTAAAATCAGCCCAGCGGCTACAATGCCTGTTACCCTTACAATGCTTGAAGCCATTAGAGATTACTACTACGCAACCGGGAGAATGGTGGGCATGAAACCTGCTGGCGGAATTAGCAAATCGAAGTTGGCATTGCACAATTTAGTGATGGTAAAAGAAACGTTGGGCGATGCATGGTTGAGCAACGAATGGTTCCGATTTGGGGCTAGTAGTTTGACAAATGACGTGCTCATGCAACTGGCAAAACAAGCAGAAGGAAGATATCAAGGATTGGATTATTTCAGCAAAGACTGATGGCAAAAAAGAAAGAAACTAAACTCGATTTCGGTTCCAAATGGGA
>JBLHEU010000271.1:0-3165 GCA_047614525.1 Bacteroidia bacterium
AGCCAATTCCTCCGGCACCGCCAGTAACCACGCAGATTTTCTCAGATAACTCCCTACCAGATTTGGTAGCTTCATTTAAGTTCAATGCTTGGCCAGAAATAAATGCAGACCGTCCAGAAGTAAAGAACTCTTGAACGGTTTTGTAATTCTTCAAATCAACGTTGGGCGGCAGTTTTACAAGATTCACGGTAGTTCCTCGTCCGCCTAGCTCTTTGGCTAACGAACGACTAATACCTTCCAATGCTCGTTGGTATGTTGAGTGGTGAACATCTTCGAGCAACTCTGGCTGTACAGAGTAGATGAGCACCTTTTCGTTTGTCGTTATGTTTTTAACACCTGCTTGTAATTCGTTAAAAACAGTTCTAAGTGCAGCAGCATTGTTCACGTTTCTGCCATCAACTACGATTGCGTTTTCAATCGTGGCAGTACCATCTTTCCATGGTTTGTAGGTCTTGTTTAGTAACGCTGGAGTTGGAAAGCCGAGAAGGCTAAGAATCTTTTCTTTCATTCTTTCTATCCTTGACATTTGGTATAATAAAACTCTATCTTTAATATAAACAATATGAAATTCATATCGAATTTCAACTACACGTTACTTAACAAGATGCTATATGAATTTGGACAAGTTTACTTGTATTCGAATTGTCAAAAAAATTATCAGGCGAAAACCTCTTTTTAATCTAGTTCTGAGGTTTTGGCCGAAATTAATAACCATAGTCGAAAGTAGACTGAAGTTCAGTAAAGATGTTGAATTGGCACTACTTCCTGTGCTTTGCGACAAGGAAAAAACATCATTGGATGTGGGTGTTCTTTGGGGAGCTTATACGCTGGAAATGAAGAAGTACTCAAGGTCGGTTATTTGCTTTGAGCCTAATGCAAGAATGTATAGACATTTGAAAAGAGTTTTCGCGCCAGAAGTTCTAATGAATAATGTAGCGCTATCAGATTACGATGGAAAAGCAGTGATTAGAATCCCCAGTGCTCGTCCGGGCAACGCAACCATAGAATCAGACAATAAGCTAGAAGGATTGACAGGAATTCATGAGATAGAAGTTCGGACAGCCACGCTTGATTCTCAAAAAATTGAGAATATAGGTTTCATTAAAATTGATGTTGAAGGCCACGAGATTAGCGTATTGAAAGGAATGGTTGATGTTTTAAAAACCTCGAAACCCAATATCTTGGTTGAAATAGAGGAGAGACACCGGTCTAATTCAGTAAAAGAGGTTAACAGTTTTTTCGATGAGAATGATTACGAGATGGTTTTTGTTAAAGATAAAGCTGTGTGCGGTTCTCAGGATTTGAAGAAGGATGATCAGGACACTTCAAAACGGGGAACTGAAGCATACATCAAAAACTTCATCGGAATTCATAAGTCGAAGTCAAAAGCATTGCGTATTGAACTTACGTGTTTATTGACAAATCAAAGTTGACCTCCGTTTTGCCTTGAATCTTTAGTTCCTTCTTCGTTTTCATGTCATAACGGTATGTAAATGGATTTTCGTCTGTCAAACCGTCCGCTAAACGCTTGAATTTTAGTAATGGACAAGCTTTTGATGGTTGGTAAGAGAATTTGAATAATACCAGAATGAACTTCAATAACTACACAATAAAGTCGCAAGAGGCATTGCAAGCTGCAACGCAAGAAGCGCTGACCAACGGTCAACAAGCAGTTGAAACTGGACATATATTAAAGGGCATTCTGAGTGTGGATGAAAACGTAACGCCTTTTCTTCTTAAAAAGGTAGGAGTGAATGTGGATACGTTTCAAGCAGCAGTAGAAAGCCAAGTAAAAAGCTACCCTAAGATTGATGGCGGACAGCCGTATCTTTCTAATAAAGCCACGCATGTTTTAGGCAAAGCCATCAACTTTTTAAAGGAATTTGGGGACGAGTATGTTTCTATAGAACACATGCTTTTGGCATTACTTGGTGCTGGAGACACCATCTCTCAACTCATGAAAGATAGTGGTGTTTCTGAGAAGCATCTCAAAGCTGCCATTACGGAATTACGTAAGGGGTCAACTGTAAACAGCCAAACTGCGGAGGACACGTACAACGCGTTAGGTAAATACGCGTTGCATCTTAACCAATTGGCGAAGGATGGTAAACTCGACCCCGTAATTGGTAGAGACGAGGAGATAAGACGTGTGCTTCAGATTCTATCACGTAGAACCAAGAACAACCCAATCCTTATTGGTGAACCAGGCGTTGGTAAAACGGCCATTGCCGAAGGTTTGGCGCACAGAATCATTAATGGTGATGTACCTGAGAACCTGAAATCAAAACAACTCTATTCGTTAGATATGGGGGCGCTTATTGCGGGAGCCAAGTACAAAGGCGAGTTTGAGGAAAGGTTAAAATCCGTTGTGAAAGAGGTGATATCTGCCGAAGGCGAGATTGTCCTTTTCATTGATGAGATACATACGCTTGTAGGAGCCGGTGGAGGAGAAGGCGCCATGGATGCGGCCAATATTCTGAAGCCAGCCTTAGCTAGAGGCGAACTGAAAGCCATTGGTGCAACTACGCTTAATGAGTACCAGAAATACTTTGAAAAGGATAAAGCGTTAGAAAGACGTTTCCAGAAAGTAATGGTGGATGAGCCGAATAACGAAGATGCGGTTTCTATCCTTCGAGGATTAAAAGAGAAGTACGAAACGCACCACAAGGTTCGTATTAAAGATGAGGCAATCATCTCAGCTGTAGAGCTTTCGCAGCGTTATATAAATGATAGGTTCTTGCCAGATAAGGCCATTGATTTGATTGATGAGGCAGCTTCTAAACTTCGTTTAGAAATCAACTCTTCGCCAGAAGAATTGGAAACGTTAGAACGTAGAATTCGTCAGCTGGAGATTGAGCGTGAAGCCATCAAGCGTGAGAAAGACAAAACCAAACTGGACAAACTTGCTGGGCAATTGGCTGAGCTAGGAGAGGAGCGCGACCAGCTAAAAGCCAAATGGCAGAATGAGAAGGATATTGTAGAGGGCATTCAACAAGCCAAGGAAAGTATCGAGCATTTTAAGCTAGAAGCTGAGCAAGCTGAGCGTGCGGGAGATTACGGAAAAGTGGCAGAATTGCGTTACGGAAAAATCCAAGAGGCCGAAGCCAAATTGGAAGATGGGAAGAAGGAGCTTGCTAAGCTGCAATCTAATTCTCCACTTATTAA
>JBLHEU010000272.1:0-3160 GCA_047614525.1 Bacteroidia bacterium
ATAGGTAGCCAAATAGATGAACTAAGTCTTTTGAATAATTTGGTCGTCTTGACTTTGAATATGGAGAATAATGAGAAGGCATTAGAAATAGCTAAAAAATCAGAAATTCTTTCAGAAGTTATTGGTGATATCAATCAAATTATCCAAAGTAAAGTTAATATTGGAAGTACCTATCGGAAATTAGGCAAGCTAGATTTAGCTGTAGAATATGGAGAAGAGAGCCTTGCATTGGCAAAGAAAAATGGCCTTGAAAGAAAAGAATATGTAGCAAAAAGATCATTGTATGACATATTCAAACTAACGGGAAAATATAGTAAAGCCAATGTCCTTTTGGAAGAACTAATGGCGTATGATCAACGGATAGGAAACATTGAACGCAATAAGGCGATAGCTGAAATAGACGCTCAATATCAATTAGTCAAAAAGGAAACGCAAATCCTTGTTCAGAAGAACAGCATTCTCGAATTGGCAGCAAACAACGCTCGAATAAAAAAGCAGAGGCAATATATCCTAGGCGCAAGTGCGGGTCTATTGTTGCTAGGGTTCATTTGGTTTCATTTTAACCGTATTAAGAAAGAACGGAATGATAGGATGGCCTTTTCCGAAGCGCTTATTTATACCCAAGAGGAAGAAAGGAAGCGGATAGCGCGAGACCTTCATGACGGAATTGGACAATCTCTTCTCTTGATTAAAAAACAGATGGTGGCAACACATGAGACGACAGAAGATAATCAGCAATTGATTACAGAAGCGTTGGAAGAAGTACGGTCTATATCCCACGATCTTCATCCCCTTCAATTAAATCAATTCGGACTTACTGCCGCTATGAAAGACATGTTATCCAAAGTTGAGAAATCAAGCGGTCTATTCATCAGTAAAGAACTTCCAGACATAGACGGACTAGTAACGGAGAAATCCGAAATCCACATCTACCGAACGATTCAAGAGGCGCTGAATAACGTGGTCAAACATGCCCAAGCAACGGCTGTTAAAATTTCGTGTGACATAGGTCAGAGTGAAATACGCATCACGGTTAAAGACAACGGAATAGGGTTCGAGAATGAGAGAAAGATCTCATCTGCTAAAAGCCTTGGACTTCGCACCATGTCTGAGCGCATTGCATCTATTGGCGGAAAAGTTATCGTGGAGTCAGCCCTATCAAAGGGAACGACAATTACATTACACTTTCCGAAGAGCTGATTTCGGACTCGACAGGAAAAAAGACAGGTTAATCCAAATATGATTCATTATTCTTCACTACGCCCGAGCTGGAAACTGCCAAAAAGGAAATTTTTTCAGAATTCAGGTAGGGTAATATGAAGGTTGGGCGGTGTAAGAGTAAATCACAAACAATTACCAAAAAATAATACAATGAAAAAGTCGTTTTTTTTAATTGCTGCAGTAGCACTTGGTTTCACTTCTTGTAAGAAAGAAGGTGGCGGAACAGATAATATGGTGGAATATGCTGCTCGTTACGGACAAACTGTAAGTGTAGCATCCACAGATTTTGAAGTTGAAGTTGCAGAAGCAACCGCAAGGACAAATGACGATATGGCCTATACTTCGGGTACGTTGAACTACAAAGTGAACGGAGAAGTGGTTGCTTCAATTGACTTCTCTCACGGAAACGAACTTCAAGCTCTTGTTACTAAAGGTGGAAATTCGGAAACAGTTGAGCTGGGTGAAGACGATAAAGGTGATAAGCTGGATTATAAAAAGATTATTGTTGAACCACTTGTTTACTCTGAAGAGTGCGGTTACGTAGTCTCTGGTATCATTAAGTTCTATAAGGATGAAACTTGGGTTGCTACCTTCGATTATGGTGATGGAACCTGCGATGATCTTATCGACAAGTCGACAGAGGATTACGAAAGCTACCTGTTCAGTATGAACGATTACCCTGAGTGGAATAATTAATCAAATTCAATTCAAAATGAATGCCCTTCTGACTTGTTCAGAAGGGCATTTTTTGTTTCTAAGTAGGGTAACTGGCAACTTATGCGGTTCTTAGTGAAAAGCACTTGACACACCAAGAGTTCAAATATTGTTTTGATGCGTATTTCGATGCTATTCGGAATTACATCTGCTACCGAGGTTCAGATACTGAAGTGGCAACCGATTTAGCACAAGATGTTTTTCTTAAACTTTGGCAGAAGGAGCTAGACTTTACAGAGGGCAAGACTAAAAGTCTGTTGTATAAAATGGCAAGCGATGCTTTTGTTTCGCACTATCGTAAAACACAGGTAGCTCATAAACACGAGAATTCCTTAGACCTGAGTTACGAGACCAACGACCCACAGCAGGAGCTGCAGTATAAGGAGCTAAAAAACCAGTATGAAAATGCGTTGATTGAATTGCCAGAAGGGCAGCGTGTGGTCTTTTTGATGAGCCGAACCGAAGAATTGACCTACAAAGAAATAGCCGAGCGATTGGAATTGAGTGTGAAGGCGGTAGAGAAGCGAATGAGTTTAGCTCTCAAAGAATTAAAGAAAAAACTAAATGTGCGGTAGGGTACTTCTCTACTTGTGCGGTGTAAGTAAGCAATGAGTTCAGAAAACGAACATATAAACATAGGGCACCGGCTGGATGAGGCTTTGGAAAGTCATATGAAGACGGCTAAACCCAAATTTGCCAGAACCAAAAATCAGGTGTGGCAAGAACTTGAAGCAAAAATGAGTGAAGTCTCTGAGGAAAAGGAGACGAAAATCATTCAGCTGAATTGGTTGCGCTATGCCGTTGCCGCATCTGTAGTAGCGTTGGTATGCTCTACACTTTTTGCTAGGTTTTATACTGTAGAAGTGCTAACAAATAACGGTCAGCATTTGTCTCAACTGTTGCCAGATGGATCAGAAGTACTGCTAAATGCAGGTTCGTCTTTGAGTTTTCATCCTTATTGGTGGAGTGTTAATCGTGAGTTGAAGTTTGAAGGCGAAGGATTTTTTTTGGTCGAAGAAGGAAGCAATTTTGCTGTTCTTTCGGCCAACGGAACAACAGAGGTTTTGGGTACAAGTTTCAATATCAACTCCCGGATGAATGGTTATGAGGTTTTGTGCGTTACTGGCCAAGTTCGGGTGAGCAACAAATACAGCAAGGTTTTGCTTAAGCCTAACGGTTTAGCCTCTTCCAATGCTGACAATAAATTGGATAAAACAATCATCAA
>JBLHEU010000273.1:0-3160 GCA_047614525.1 Bacteroidia bacterium
GACCTGCGAACCTTTAGTATAGTCAGTAATAAATATATTTGGTTCTCATAATCTGGAAGATTAAAGATAATCTCCAAAGAATCAGCATCATCAGTAGTTATTCCACATTCAACAAGCTCGCGAGCGTATTTCAAACCATGATTTCCTATTTTTTCAGAATTCTCAATAAATGTGCTTAGTTCACGAACTTGCTGTCGTTCCTCTCTACTTGATACCAGTGCACCTTTTTCGCTAAATTTTTCTGAAAGATTGAAAGCACGTAGAATGGTTTCATGATCTGCCTCTTTTAGTTTTATCTTAAATAGTGACTTCAGAAGCCCGGTTAAATTCTCCGAACTAGCGTAAATTGCACCTAACGGAGTATTCATTTCGTGAGCTACGCCTGCAGAAAGACGACCAAGAATAGTAAGCTTCTCTCCTTCAATAAGTTTCTTTTGTGCCAACGTTAAGTTTTCAGATACTTCTTCATATCGGGATTCTAGTCGCTCATTTAGCTGTGTCAGTGTTTGTCTTGCTTGCTCAAGTTCCTTTTCTCTTTTCTCAATTATGTTTTTCGATTTGGTTATATCAACGGAATAGATGTTGAAGTAATCTCTATTAGGAACCTTAACAATCACAGTAGAGAAAACCTTCTCATTAATCACTATTACTTTTTCTAATGGCGAATCAGATTCATTAGCCTCTTCGATAAGTTGCATATATTGATTGGGTATTGTTAAACCCGAACCTAAACCATTTTCCAAAATGGTTTCTTTAGCAGCTTCATTGGCAAATGAAATTCCCCCATTAATTGAAGTCCTTATTACAGGGTGAGGGTTCTCTTTTGGAAACCTTGAAATGGATTCAATTTGTTTGGCTTGCTCAATTTGTTTTGTCAAGTCAAGACCGTAGCCGATTGCCATTTCCATCTCATCACGTTCATTTAGGATTGGAGACATCCTTCTGAGAATGCTTTTTTTCTCCCCCTTTTTAGATGTTATTTCGTGAACCCATTCTTTTTCGAGTCCCGTATCCTTTATGAAATCGAACGTTTCCCTTCTTCTCTTTGCTTCTTCTATGGGAATGTTAAAATGTTTTGCATAATCAAAATCATCTTTTCCAATGATAAAATCTCTTCGCTCCTTGTTTTGAATAGCCGCTTCATTCACGAACATATATTTATGCGCCTTATCAAAAACCGCAATGTCAATTGGTATCTTGTTGAGTATCTTCTCGTAAAATTCCTTTGATGCAGCCATTTTCTTCAAAAGGGAAGCGCGCTTTTCAAGCATCTCATTCGCTTCTGTCATTCCCATTTTGTTTGCCTTGAGAAGAAAAACATACTCAGCCATCACGTCATGAACTGGAAAGTCGCCCACTCCAAGACCATATGCTGAAGGGCCATTTTCTGAATTGATAATGGGGTTGCAGATTAACATAAAGCAACCACCCGATGTCGCATTCAACTTAGTGCATTTGAATTGCCTACCTGTAGCTAGCTCCTCTATTTGAACAAAGTATTTACTGTCTTCTAGTTTTTGTAAGCCGCCCTTACCTTTTGGACGAATAACCTGGAATACTTCGCTGAAATCTACGCCCGATTTCAGGTTGTCAACAGCCTTAATCATACCAGGTGAGGCACCGGTAACCTCAAATTTAGAGTCTACAAATATTGAAAGTGGTGCTAAGGCTCCTAAGAACTGGCCCGCATCATATTTACCACTTGACGAGAAATCTATCTGGCCCTTCACCATTTGCTTTGATTGATATGTGTTCTACCTGAAGTTCTTTCTTGAATCTTTTACCAAGACCGTTAAGTAGGCCTACAACCATTGGGGCCAGTCCATCTCGCTTTGATTGGTAAATCAATTCCAACGAGTTCTCAGTCTCATTTTCGCAAGTAAACTGCGGAGGACTAAGGTCTGGCATTAGGTTTTTTACCCTAAGATGGAGTAAATCCAAGTTATTCAAGAATTCAGGTAATGTTGACCCAGTAAATTCAAGCATATCTCCATATCCCTCTTCCGCAGTATAAAGTACCCAATGTTCTCCAAAAGCTTCCAATATATCATTAGCTTCTGCACCTAACTGATGACAAGCTGCCCCAACAAGTTTAAATGTCAAGCTATCGGGGTAGTTTTTTAGGCTTACAATTCTCTCATCATCCAGCCCCGCCTCCATTCTTATCCCCTTCCAAGCTTCTTCACCATGGCCTTTAATTACCATGTCTTGAATTGCTTTATTTACCAGTCCATACATCTTAATATTCCTTTAAGTTATGAAGCACTATTTATCAGATAAACTCAAAAATACTTTGTTTTTATTAAATCTGCAATCTGGTAGCGCTTTACAAAAATTCAACTTATCCGATTACCGCATCTAAAACCAGCTTTAACCCAAAGCAAAACAGCACATTTTCCGAATACGGAAGAATCCTTTTCTTAAGCCTTTTAAGGAGCTACGCTTAACCTTATAAAAGGTTCACTTAGCCGATAAATTACCCCACCAAAGACTTGTCCTACCTGCACAGTATCTCTAGCCTCAACAAGCAACGCTACTTCTCTAGAAATACCCCAGTTATTTGCCATGATAATTTAAAATTTCTATTCGTTAGCTGTTTTAGAGCACGTGGTGCAAACGTGGGCTATCTGGAGCATAAAACACGCCTCGCTCCTACTGAAAAAATAACCCATAAGAACTAAATTGAAGCGCATGTACAACCATTTCATGCTATTTTTTGAGGATTATCTATGACTGTTTGCTATGAAGCATTTTCACACATCGCTTCGGGCATCATACTTTACAACTGTTTTTTGCGTCTGGCCTTGTAGTGGATTTGGCACGAAACGCCACCCCAAATGGGGTACGGAACTTGTGGCAAGGGATTCTTGATTGGAGTCTACTTATCTCCCAAACGGCTTACTGCCCGTACATAAAAAGCAGAACCCCGCACAGGACGGGGTTCTGCTTTCAGTTGGTTTAGTGTGTAATTCTTACTTCCACCATCTAAGCGGGTTCAGCAATTTCATGCTGCTCTCGGGGTCTCCGCCTGGTCCGAAGGACATCATCACCATGCTTATCTCGTTGTCGATGTTCACTTTCTTTACTTCTGGTCTGCTGTATTTCTTTTTCATGTCTTAAAGTTTAATGTGTGCGTCATGTCGAGCAAGGAACGAAGCAA
>JBLHEU010000274.1:0-3141 GCA_047614525.1 Bacteroidia bacterium
TTCCAGCGTGAGATATGATGAGCCCAACTACTTGGCAAAACTCTCTTGAGAAAGTTAGCAATTACATCTTCACTTGGTAGGTTCATTATGTACGTTGGAGACCGCTGAAGCATAGTCACGCTTTTGGCTGTTTTCGCCAAAACGGGCACTAATGTTACAGCAGTTGCGCCACTACCAATAATCACAATTTTTTTATCCGAATAATCTAAACTGGTATCCCATTTTTGAGGGTGAACCGTGATTCCTTTGAAGGCATCGCTATTTGGAAACGCTGGAGTATGTCCAGCGCGATAATCGTAGTATCCGCTGCACATGAATAGAAATTTGCAGCGCATTATTTCGTGCTCGCCAGTTTCCGAAGAGGTAACGGTCAATTCCCAATTCTTATCCTCAGAAGACCAAGACGCGCTGGTTACTCTCCTATTGAATTGAATCTTTTTCCGCAGGTCAAATTCATCAACTGCATCGTTAATGTATTTCAGAATTGAGGAACCATCGGCAATTGCCTTCGGGTTTTTCCATGGGTAGAATGGAAATCCAAACGTGTACATATCAGAATCAGAACGAATGCCAGGATATTTGAAAAGATCCCATGTGCCACCTATGTTGCCGCGCCCTTCCAAAATTGCAAAACTCCTGTTCGGACAGGAAGCTTGAATGTGATATGCTGCATCGATTCCTGAAAGTCCGGCACCGACAATAACTACGTCCAACACTTTTTCTGAGTTTAGCATGCGCCTAATCTCGTAATTTGAATTGAGTCTGGTTTACGATGCTTTCACATTAAGCTCAGTTGGCTCAAAATAGTCTTGGTGTTGCGCAAAAAACTCCTCAGCCAAATGGTAATTGTCATGATTATCTGGATGAAAGCTCGGTTTGAAATTGTCAAATAATAGCCGCCATCCTGCTGTACCTTCTGGCTTTACAGAGAAGTTCACAATAAAGTCCCAGAATTTTGTGGCAATCTTTAGAGAGCAACCTAGCTGTTGAGTAAAGGATATTGTGAGTAAAAATGACCGATTGTCGTGAATTGACGTTTTGAATACGCAAAGTGCTAATGCTCAAGGGCTTTCTTCGAAAGAACTTGCAGTAAGATTTAAAGCCATGCTAATAGTTCCTCCGTCTCTTTTGAAAATGCCAACAGATGTTCATAGCGCAAGTTCAATGAAAATCGTTGAGGTAAACACGGATTTTCAGGCCCAAATGTGGATTGATTACCCGAGTGTTTTGTACAAGAACGACCCTAAATACATTCCAAGTTTACAGAAGGATGTTGAGGATGTTTTTGACCGAAACAGAAACCGACTTTTCGAAATTGAAGAAAGTGCTGTTACACGTTGGCTTTTGTTTGATGAAGATGGAATACTCATCGGTAGAATTGCTGCTTTCGTTAATGGTAAAATCTTCAAAAAGGAAGAACAACCAACTGGCGGTTGTGGGTTTTTCGATTGTATTGATGATCAGGATGCTGCTAATTTACTTTTTGACACAGCCAAGGATTGGTTGGTTTCAAAAGATATGGAAGCGATGGATGGCCCTGTGAACTTTGGGGAGAGAGACAAATTTTGGGGTGTGTTAGTGGATGGTTTTAAAGAACAGAATTACGGGATGTTTTACAATGCTCCGTATTACCAGAAACTGTATGAGAATTACGGGTTTCAGCTTTATTTCAACCAGTATACTTATGGTAGAGAAGTGCATTTACGGAACAAAGATTTTAGCGAGCGTTTTTACGAAAGAGCTCAACCCGCTCTAGACAATCCCGACATCACTTTCAGGTCCCTTACTGGAAAGGAAATAGAGAAAGGACCAGAGTATTTTCATCATGTATACAACAATGCTTGGGGAGGTCATTCTGGTGTGCCAGCTATGAGTTTGCAGCAAGTTGAAAAGATGTTTAAAAAGTTGAAGCAGATTTACGACAAGCGTCTGATGTACTTCGGTTTTTATAAAGATGAGCCCATTTCATTTTTCATTTCCATACCAGAATTAAACACGCTTTTTAAGCATGTTGATGGTAAAATGAATACAATAGGGAAACTCAAATTCCTCTATCATAAATACACAGGGTCTTGCAATAAGATTCTTGGTATTGTGTTCGGAGTTGTTCCAGAGTGGCAAGGAAAAGGGGTTGAAAGTGCAATGGTTGTAAGATGGTCTAAAATTGATTGGGCGCCTTATGAAACCATTGAAATGAATTGGTGTGGCGATTTTAACCCTAAAATGATGCATGTGTGCGAACAACTTGGTGGAGATATCATCAAAACGCACGTTACCTACCGATTCTTATTTGACCGAAATAAGCCGTTTAAAAGGTGTCCTATTATAGAGTAATTAAACGGGTCTCTCTGCAACACTTTCGAAACAGCTTTTATCCTGAGTTGGCGCTACGCGTAAAACACTTTAGCAACTCTGCAGTGTTTGCAGTCTCTATTTGTTTGTAGATGACCATCTTTTACTTCCAGATTGTAATCTAGTTCTGGGTGAAGTGTTTCAAGTCGTTTAGAAGTCTCAGTTTTCAAGCAGGGGTTTACTTCTTGATGTTTGTGCAAAAAACCGAGCATGACGGGTGATTCTCCAGTCTTGTGGCAAAGGGTAAACCCACCAGCACCTGCCGAAGCCATGCAGGGCTCGGTAATAAACATGGTTACAAGAGTCAAATACGCTTGCGCCAGCCAACAGAATTTCTTTGGAAGCTTCCAGAGTCTTTTCATGACTAGCTGAAATAGCGCTATTAGAACCAGTGCTTTTCAATCTGACGAATTTACTGCCTAACCAGCAACTCTTACTATTTTTCAAGCGCTTCAAAACGCCAGCTCACTTGCTCGCCTTGTTCATCTACCACGGTCATGGTATGATTGCCTGCAGAGGCAATTAATTCTAAGTTATGCTCGGTTTGTGTGGTGCCGATAAACTGGTCATCTAAATGCCAATAAACAGTGCTTTCTGGCTGACGATGGGCAATCTCAAAAACCACTTTTTCCATTGTTCCATTTAAGTTTCGTGGAATGAAAATTCCCGAACGGTTTTTTGGATAAATGACGGCCATATTTTCTGATGCAGATGTAGCGCAATCCGATTGAAACTTAGGTAGTGATTTATAACTTGGGTTTTTTTGTTTGTAATACCATTCCTGAACGG
>JBLHEU010000275.1:0-3072 GCA_047614525.1 Bacteroidia bacterium
CGCATACTCCATTGCTTCATAAGCTTGCGTTCTACGGGATGTCCACCACGTTCAGAAACGCCATCTTTCACCTCATCATTGGCCAAAACAGTTCCCAAACCAGGGCACCAATTCACATACGCTTCGCTCAAATAGGCAATGCGGTAATTGAGTAGAATGGTTTGCTGTTTTGCCTCATCCCAACCGTTCCATTCATCGGCAGAAAACAAAGGCGTTTCATCGCAATGTGCGTTTACATCCTTGTTGCCTTTGGCTTTAAATTCTTCAACCAAACGAGCTATCGGACGCGCTTCATCCGCATTCTTGCAATACCAAGCATCAAATAATTGAACGAAAATCCACTGCGTCCATTTGTAGTAAGATGGGTCAGATGTTCGCACTTCTCGGTCCCAATCGAAACTGAAACCAATGTTGTCCATTTGTCTACGGAACGTATCAATGTTTTTGACCGTTGTTTTGGCCGGATGCGTTCCTGTTTGAATGGCGTATTGCTCGGCAGGTAATCCGAACGAATCGTAACCCATTGGATGCAAAACGTTGAAGCCTTTCAATCGCTTGTATCGTGCATAAATATCCGAAGCTATGTAGCCCAGCGGATGACCAACATGCAATCCCGCGCCACTCGGATATGGGAACATATCCAGCACATAAAATGGCGGTTTTACTGACGAATCTTCGGCCTTAAACGTCTTGTTTTCGGCCCAAAATTGTTGCCACTTTTTCTCAATCTTTTCCGGGTGGTATTGCATGCTCTAATATTTGAAGCCGCGAAGTTAACGATCAGTACTTCTTAAATCCCGTTAAAATGGTACATGTAGAGGTGCAAAAAGTGTAAATTCGTCCGATTCAATCGCAATGGCAAACTCAGAAGTAAAAGCACATAGAAAGCAAATTTGGCGTAGCAACTTTATGGCAGTTGTGAGTATTACGCTGGTACTACTAATGCTTGGTTTGCTCGGTTTAGTGATGCTTTATGCCAAAGCTCTTTCTGGTTATGTGAAAGAAAATGTTGGGTTCACAATTTTTATGAAGGATAAGGCCAAGGAGGTAGATATTCTGCAGTTTCAGAAATTTTTAGACGCTTCTGATTTTGTAAAAAGCACGGATTATGTGACCGCAGATGAAGCGGCTGAGATGTTGCAGGAAACGCTGGGAGAAGATTTCGTTGGCTTTATGGGATACAATCCATTAAAACGTTCGATTGATGTAAAGATTAAATCTGATTTCGCGAATGAAGATGGGATTATAAATATTCAATCCGATTTGCTGAAAAACCCGCTCATTTATGAAATTGATTACCCTGTGGATTTAATTCGATTCATTAATAAAAATGTGCGCAAGGCTGGCTTTATTATACTTGGTTTTGTAGTCCTACTTTCATTAATCGCAATTAGCCTGATTAACAATAACATTCGGTTGGCGGTTTACTCAAAGCGATTCATCATTAACTCGATGAAACTGGTTGGCGCCACGCAAGGGTTTATTAGACGTCCGTTTATTTACGAAGGCGTTACTCGAGGAATTCTTGGTGCATTGATTGCCAACGTTTTATTGGCTGGCTTTATCTACATCACCAATCAAAACGTGCCTGAACTGTTTGGTTTAGAAGATGTTGAGATTGTATTTACACTATTTGGTGCGGTGTTGTTGTTGGGACTTTTTATCTCATTCTTAAGCACGACATTTGCGGTACACAAGTACCTACGCCTTAACGCAGACGAACTATATTATTGATTATGACTGAGCAAGGAAGCAACGAGAAACTATTCGCATTTGGCAAAGAGAATTATATCCTAACCGTTATTGGTTTGGTATTCATTTTTGGAGGTTTTGTCTTGATGTCTGGCGGAGCAATGGAAGACCCAAACGTTTTTAACGAAGAGGTTTTTAGCACCATGCGAATTACAGTTGCACCACTTGTTGTTTTGGCTGGTTTTGCAATAGAGATTGTTGCTTGTATGTACCGACCAAAAGCCTAAATAATGGGTTTTTGGGAAGCGCTTATTCTGGGGCTAATTCAGGGAGTAACTGAATTTTTACCCGTAAGTAGTAGCGGTCATTTAGAACTTGGAAAGGTTCTTTTGGGCGATGACAGTTTGCCTGAAGAAAGCCTTCTTTTTACGGTTGTTGTACATGCCGCTACAGCTTTGAGTACCATAGTGATTTTTCGGAATGACATTCTAGAAATCCTGAAGGGATTGTTTCAATTTAAATGGAACGAGGAAGCTCAATTTTCGGTTAAGATTATTGTCTCAATGATGCCAGCGGCCATCATTGGAGTCTTGTTCAATGATCAGATTGAAGCCCTATTTAGTGGTCAAATTTTGTTGGTTGGAGCAATGCTTATTCTTACTGGCTTATTGTTGTTTTTGGCAGACAGAGCGAAGAAAACAGACAAGAAAGTGAGTTATGCCAATGCATTAATTATTGGTATTTCTCAGGCCATCGCCATCCTTCCAGGAATTAGCCGTTCTGGCGCAACCATTTCTACATCGGTTCTTCTAGGAATTGACCGAGAAAAAGCTGCACGTTTTTCTTTTTTGATGGTTGTTCCTCTTATCTTAGGCAAAATAGCCAAAGACCTTTTAGACGGAAACATCTCATCAGAAACTACAGATTTAATGCCACTAGCAGTTGGTTTTGTGGCCGCATTTGTAGCTGGACTTTTTGCCTGTACTTGGATGATTTCTCTGGTTAAGAAAAGCCAACTCCGCTATTTCTCCTACTACTGTTTTGTAGTTGGGTTTGGGTCTATTACCATCACTCTTTTCGTTAAATAAGCTTTGGATAATTTCGATTTCCCTGAGGGAGAAGTCCTCCTTTTCGATAAAACATTTGGGATGACCTCCTTTTCGGTTGTCAGCCGAGTAAGAGGTATGATAAAGCGTAAGCTGAGCTTACGAAAAATTAAGGTTGGCCATGCTGGCACTTTAGATCCACTTGCTACAGGGCTTTTGGTTCTCTGTACTGGAAAGAAAACCAAAACCATTATGAATATTCAGGATGCTGAGAAAGAGTATACCGGAACAATAACGCTTGGTGCAACCACTCCATCTTACGATTTAGAGTCTG
>JBLHEU010000276.1:0-3060 GCA_047614525.1 Bacteroidia bacterium
CCTTGAACCCGTAACGTTGGTTCGCTCACCAACATTTATGAAGTTGGAACCAGCAAATACTGTTAATGGTTCAAGACCTGAAAGCTGTAATGGAGGAATTTTTTCTGACATATTTAGTCGATGGTCCATGGTCGATAGTCCACGGATGGTTATTTCTTTGGTTTGATGGAATTACGTAACGCCTGAGTCATTCTAATAAGTTCTTCCGCCTCTTTGTAAAGTCGTTGAAAGTCTATCTCGGTAATCAAACCACGCTTCCTTCCGAGGTAAAGACAAGAGACAACTTCAATGGCCGAACGAATTGCGTAACCAAGAAACTTACTGAATTCGGCATCTGATTGTCCTGTTGAACCTTCGGCAATATTCAAATTCACACTATCTGCCGCGCGTTTTATTTGTGATGAAAGAATATACAGTTCATGCTTTGGAAAGGTCAAAGTGACCTCATGGATGGCGGCAGAATAATCCAATGATTTTTGCCAAACATTCAGTTTTTCAAATTTGAAGGCCATCTTTTTCTTTTTTGTCCATGGTACACAGTCGATAGACCATGGAAGGGTTCAATTATTCGAGTATCTGTGGACTATCGACCGTGGACTGTTGACTATCGTCTATCGTCCGTGGACTATATCTCGAAGCCAACTCTGCAATTGCCTTAATATGCGGTGGCGTAGTTCCGCAACATCCACCAATAATATTTATCAAATCTTCTTTCATGAAGTCTTCAATCTGCTCAGCCATCATTTCAGGCGTCTCGTCATATTCCCCAAACTCGTTGGGTAAACCAGCGTTAGGATGTGCGCTAACATTAAACTGAGATTTTGCAGCAAGCACTTGCAGGTGAGGTCGCAGTTGCGAAGCACCCAAAGCACAGTTAAACCCTACAGAAATTAGCGGAATGTGTGAAACCGAAATCAAGAAAGCCTCTGCCGTTTGGCCAGAAAGTGTTCGACCACTGGCATCAGTAATCGTTCCTGAAACCATAATCGGCAATCGGAAACCAAGTTCATCAAACAGCTCGTCAATTGCGAAAAGTGCGGCTTTTGCATTCAATGTATCGAACACTGTTTCAACCAGCAGAATATCCACACCACCATCTATCAATGCCTTTGCTTGATCTCTGTAAGCAACGCGTAAATCATCAAATGTGACAGCTCTAAAACCTGGGTCATTCACGTCTGGAGAGAGCGAAGCAGTTCTGTTTGTTGGCCCCATGGCTCCTGCTACAAAACGTGGTTTGTGTGGCTCTTTTGCCGTTAACTCATCCGCAACTTCTCGTGCAATTTTAGCCGATTCGTAGTTGATTTTATACACGGCATCTTCTAAACCATAATCTGCTTGCGCGATGGTTGTTCCGCTAAACGTGTTGGTTTCAGCTATGTCAGCGCCAGCTTCATAATACTGCCGATGAATGTCTTTGATGATTTCCGGACGAGTAATTGAGAGCAAATCGTTGTTCCCTTTCAGCGGCTTTTCGGCATCCTTGAAAAAGTTTCCTCGGTAATCCTCTTCTTCTAAACTGTGACGCTGAATCATGGTTCCCATGGCGCCATCCAACACGAGGATTCTATCCTTCAAAGCAGCTTCTAACAATTCAGTTCTGTTACTCATTTTTGTTCGCTTTCTCCCCCTTTGGGAGATTTAGGGGTAATAAAAAAGCCTCCAACGATTTCTCATTGAAGGCCCTGTTTGTTCGGTTTAATGTTCTCACATTTTGCTTATCTCTTTCTCTGCCTAAGCTGAGAATAGGATTTGGCACCTTTCCACTTTCATGTAGGTTGCCAAGACTTCGTAGGGCCTTATCCCTCTGTCTTTCTTGATAAGAATAAAATAAAGAACGAATTGCGAAATTAACCACTAGGGTTAAGAGTACAAACTTTTAGAAATCGTATTCGCTGTATTCTGTTGTAAGCTCGCCTGGTTTAAAAGTTGGGTTAATTACCAGCTTGGTGTACTCGTAAGTAGCCATCAAACCTTTTTCATCATACAACTTTTGGTAAAGCGGTAAGTAGTTTTCCTTATCGATGTACATCTCAATTTTCTTGCAAAGAGAATTAGGCACTTTAATCGTTTGACCAGCCTTCACATCATCAAAATTCTTTTTGCCGTTTAGTTCCAAAAGAGCGTATTCATCTAGTCTTAGTTTACGTGCAATCTTTAGAAGATTTTCTCCAGCTAAAACTGTATAAGATTCAATCTTGTATTCCTTATTGGTGAGGGTTATGTTGAGACATTTTCTGCCGTCATAAGTCACTTCTCCGTTAATGGTAACGAATTCGTTAATCTTGCTTTTGTACTTGGTGTAAACATGGTTTAAAAGATCGCCCGTGTATTTAAAACCAAGTTGTTTTACACTATGGTGTTGGTCTTTTCGGAGGATGCTTCCATCAGGATCTAGGTTCAAAGTCATGTATGGAAAAGCATTCGGGTTAACCTTACAGTTGTCTTTGTTTTCACCTTCACGATAAAGAACTTCCGCTCCTTTGTTTGGCACATGAATTTTCAAATAGCATTGATGTGGTGTAACGTTCAGCTTCACATCTTGCGAACCAGGCATCATCTTGCCTTTTATTCTTTCGGTTTTATCTAGTTTAAAACTGACCGTTTTTATACCATCAATTGTGGTCATCATTTTTCGAAACATCTCATGTTTATCAACATCTTGTGCTGCTACATTGGAAACGAAAAGTAATGCGGTAAAAAGGGCTGTGATTATGCGTGTCATGGTTTTTTAATTACGGTTCTAAATTAAGGATGAATGGTTAGGGAAATAGCGTAATGATCAGATAGATGTTTCCGTCTTTTCGACCATTGTTGTGTGTAGGTTTTTAGTTCGCGGACTAGTTTAAACGGATAGCCAGTTTTGCGTTCCAAGACATAATCAAGCAGATAGGTCTGTCCTTTCCATTTTTTCTTGATTAGGTCATTGTTTACACATCCCCAGGTAATAGGTCTGTCAACGCTTAATTCTGTACTTCCAAGGATTGAAACTTCACCATCAGTTACATTCAAGGTGGTAATCATTCCTTGATATTCTTCTTCAACTTTCTTGGCAGTATT
>JBLHEU010000277.1:0-3046 GCA_047614525.1 Bacteroidia bacterium
AAATAAACGCTTGATGAATATCTACGAGTTTATTAAGTGCCTTTGAATTACCAGAAAGCACCTGATCAACTAACTCCAAGTTTGCTTCTTCTGAATAATTATCTGCTAACGGGTTTTTCATTTCTTACGTTTCACGTGTTGAACTTACCAATTAGATACACCAACACACCAAGTGTTACAAAAGTTAGCGGATTCTCTTGAGATACCGAATGGCTTGTTGGTTTTTGGTGGTTGATTGGTGGGAGACGGTGAAGAATTGAGGCTTGGTAGTACGATAATTGGGGCAAGACCGAGATAGATTTAACAAGGACCTCTATAGATTGTGAAGAGGCCGATATAGTGATGAGAGCGTACAAACGCGCTGAAAGCGTGCTTGCCGGAAGGCGCTTTTACGCATCGCTGCGCTGTGGGGTAACTGCTATAATCCCTAACGCGATGTTTCAACAGTTGTCAACATCTCTAGTGATAACGCGAGACCGTTGTTATATTAGCAGATTGAAACTAGAAACTCATGAAAATCAACTTATCTCAATCTCAAAGAGTCTTTGCAGGTTTAATCTACCTGATGGTTCTGTCAATGATTTTTTGGGCTCTTGACGGAGACTTCTGGGGCCTTTTCTTCGACCCTTCTCTTGATTCGAGTCTTTGGTTTTTTTCAGGTGCGTTATTAATTGTCTTAGGTAAATACATAGCCGAACCCTATTTCTCAAAACCCACTGATTCTTTAGCAAATTCCCTCGCGGTAATAATCTCATTAACCAGTCTGTTTTCTTCTTCCTATGTATGTTTGATATTATGAAGTCTGAGAAGGCGTTTGTTAAAAGAATGAAGGATGTGAAACCAGGTTGGGCGAAGCAATGCTGGTTGGCGGTATCAAGCTCGTCCTTCTTATAGTTGACTGGCAAAGAATGCTGTTGCTGGTTTTCCTTCCTAATATGTATTCGCTTTGGGGCATTTTTGGAACAAATTATTGGCAGCATGATGGTTGCGATGAAACGCATCCTTACAACCACTCTCGTTCTTTCACTGGGAAGCTTTTTAACTGGCTTACTTTTAACAACGGTTACCACGGCATTCATCATTTATATATGGGTGTGCATTGGAGTTTATACCCAGATTATCATGAACGGTTGGTTAAACCTCATGTGCATCCGAACCTCGACCAGAAATCTCTAATCGAGTATTTATGGAAGTCTTGCATCTACCCTGGCAAGCGACTCGATTATTTGGGGAATCCAGTTCACCTTCCGCCTAAGGTCGAAACTGCGGATTGGGTTGCTGATGTTTCTATTGACCCAGAAGCCAAGGTGGCGCTAGGAGCGATTCAATAAATTTTTTGAGAATAATGAACAATGACATCTCTTTCGAAGTTCAGTCAATGTTCAAACATTAATCTCATACATTTGTAATCAAATTAATCAACAAACAACTATGAAAACAACCAATTTACTATTGACAGTTGCCGCTTCTGGAAGTCTATTACTTGCTAGCTGTGGAGCATCACATGACCACCCTAACGAGGGAGAAGCTACTACCGAAACAACTAAAGAAGCTGTAGTTGAAACTACTGAAGCTGCTATTGACGCTGCCTCAAGTACTGTTAGCTGGACAGGCGAAATGATGGGAATGTATTCTCACAATGGTTCAATTGGCGTGAAAGAAGCGAACGTTTCTATGGCTGGGGATAAAGTAGCTGGCGGAAGCTTTGTTGTTGATCTAAGCACCATTACTCCATTGGATGAGAATTACGATCCTGCAAATGGAAACACACCAGAAAAATTGGTAGGACATCTTAGTTCTGAAGATTTCTTTGATACGGCAAATCACCCAACAGCTTCTTTCGAGATTACTGAAGTAGCTGAAGATGGCTCTTCTGCAAAAGGAAACCTTACTGTAAGAGGAATCACTAATGAAGAAACTGTTGAGAACATCACACTTGATGATGGAACACTAAGCGGAACATTGACATTCGACAGAACGAGGTATGACGTAGCATTCACTCATCCTGTAAAGGAAATGGTGCTTTCAAACGATATTGCTCTAGAAATTGCATTGAAAGTTGCTGGATAAGCAACTTTTAGTTTATGAGAGGGAAGGGCGGCCAATTGGTCGCCCTTTTCGTTTTTCGTAGAGGGGTGTATCGTGATACGCTCTTATATCAGAAAGTAAAATTCAAACCCACCATAAAGCTGAAACGCTGCACGAGATATTGGTTCCAAATATCATAACGCATAGCGGCAATTTTTCTGAGGTCTACGAAAGCTCCTATCCATCTTTTGCAGCGATACTCTGCACCACTGATATCCGCATAATGGGCCATTTTGGCTGTCCCTTTTAGACTGATCAATGAATCATCAAAAATACTTGGCTAGCGATACTTGAGCGTAGCTGTCGTTTCTAATTAAATACAGGAACTCGACTGTACAACGTTTTCAAATCCAGCGGCTTCAAGGCTTACTTTCCATGATTTACCCACTCTTCTACTTGCCTCTACAACTTATCGCAATGTTTCAGTTTTGCGGTAATAACTACCCCTCCAAACAACCTGGTACTTTGCCTGTCATTAAGTGCAAATCGAAGACCTGCAAAGAAGTCGTCATCAAGGGCGTTTATTGATTATTAGGATGAGCTAAACCTGTCCTTAAAGCCGGCAACCTTCGAAAAGACAGGCTAATTTTTCAACACCTGTTTTACCAGGCCACTTAGAATGCCTCTCATTGGTAAAGTTGTTTATCTCCTTAAACTCATGATACGTTTTACATTCTAACTCCCATGCCTCCACATCTGTTTTGGTTTTCACCGACCTGTATCTGTCAAAGGTTTTGTCCTTTGAAAGAGAAGCTTGGCGATTATGGAGCGTAAGATTTAATTTAGCAGGATAAATCTGGCTGGAGTTCATTTAACCAACCCTAGTCAAATGTTGTAGCGCTTTTCGAAGCGTTGAAAACAAACGGTCCATGTTAGTTAATCGCAACATCATCAATTTATACGGTCAGAAATTATTTGAGCTAGCTCAACTAACCACTCCTTTCAGAACGTATAACGA
>JBLHEU010000278.1:0-3004 GCA_047614525.1 Bacteroidia bacterium
ACTTGAGATTACGCCATCAAATAGTTTATCCCATTTTTGGCCGATTACCATCGCCAAAATTGCGGCAACACCAGCAGAAAAAAGCAGTGCCATTTGATTTGCACCGCCCAGAGAATCATCACCGAAAAAGGCAACGTTCATTCCCAGCAAACTCACCAGAAAAATCAATGGAATAAAAGACTGAAGTAATGTTGGCTTTTTTTCGTTTGTCATAACAAATTGATATGTGCCAAGATAGTAAAGTTGAGTGTGGTAGATAAAGCACCAATTATGACAAGAATCCTACATTTGACGCAAAATTTTAACGAAAAAACCATGAAATATTTACTACCTCTATTTGCTATTGTACTATTTGCCTCTTGCGGTTCACACAATCACAAACATGCCGATGAAGCATCGACTGAGACTACCGAAGAAACCAACGCGGGATGGTACGGTGAGGAATTTGAAATGACAGAAGCCATTTCTGCTGGCGATATAGCCGGGTTGATGTCTGATTCTTCTGCAAATGAATTTGTTATTAAAGGAGAAATCGAAGAATGCTGCCAGAAAAAAGGTTGCTGGATGAAAGTTGCAACTGCCGGTGGAGAATCCATGCGCGTATCTTTCAAAGACTACGAATTCTTTGTTCCTCTTGATGCCGCTGGAAGCACCATGACAATGAGAGGTGTTGCGATGTATGACACAATCAATGTTGATTTCTTAAAGCATTTAGCTGAAGATGCTAATGCAACTCAGGAAGAAATTGATGCGATTACAGAACCAGAATTAGCTATAACCTTTGAAGCTACTGGTGTATTAATCGATTAACGAAAACTCTTGGGTTTAAAAACCTAACAGATATAATAAGGAAAGGCGCGGTGAAATCACCGCGCCTTTCTTGTTTAAATAAGTTCGAATTTACTTCGAGGTCTTTCCAGAACCTTTACCACCTGGCTTGGCGATAGAGCTTCTCATATCTGTATCAGCTTTAATATTGTCGAACTTATAATAGTCCATTATTCCGAGGTGACCAGCTCTAAAAGCTTCTGCCATGGCTTGTGGAATTTGAACCTCAGCCTCAATTACGTTGGCACGAGCTTCTTGCGCTTTCGCTTTCATTTCTTGCTCAAGAGCAACAGCCATGGCTCTTCTCTCCTCAGCTTTTGCTTGCGCGATATTCTTATCAGCTTCCGCTTGATCCATTTGAAGCTCTGCTCCAATGTTCTTGCCTATATCAACATCAGCAATGTCAATCGAAAGAATCTCAAATGCTGTTCCAGAATCGAGTCCTCTTGACAATACAACTTTTGAAATTGAGTCTGGATTTTCCAGTACTTTCTTATGCGACTCAGCAGAACCAATAGATGAAACTACACCCTCACCCACACGTGCTAGAATAGTGTCTTCACCAGCACCACCAACCAACTGTGCAATATTAGCACGCACAGTTATTCGAGCTTTGGCAATTAGCTGAATACCATCCTTTGCAACTGCAGTTACTGGAGGTGTATCAATCACCTTTGGATTAACGGACATTTGTACGGCCTGCAATACATCCCGTCCTGCAAGGTCAATGGCAGTAGCCATGTTAAAATCTAATGGGATATTTGCCTTGTCGGCTGAAATAAGTGCAAAAGTTACGTTCTGTACGCTTCCACCAGCAAGGTAATGTGCTTCAAGTGCATCACGGTTAACGGTTAGCCCAGCCTTGGTGGCACTAATCATGGCATTAACAATAACTGTAGGTGGTACTTTACGAAGACGCATGCCAATGAGCGCAGTTATGCTAATTGGCACGTTAGAGAAGATGGCGGTAATCCACAATCCGAGTGGAACGTAATAGAAAAAGAGCCATAAAATGACTACAGAAAAAACGACTAATGCTATTAATATTGGTAAGGCCATGTTGGTTTTTTTATACGGTTTTAACTCTGATTTTATTCTGTTCTACTTTGGTCACTACAATTTTTGATTCGGCATCGACAAATTCGCCTGAGGCATCAACTTCAATCAGTTTATCACCAAACAATGCATTGCCAGAAGGGTTCAATCGGGTAACGGTTTTCCCCTCGTCTCCAACTGCAACCATCTTCTCAACCTGTTCAACTCCTTTTCCCTCGACATTGGTTTCAAGCGCCATCTTCTTCCATGTCTGCCCTTTTAACAAGACAATCAAGGACAGAAAAACCGCTGCAACGCATGAAGCTAAGGAAATATGTCCAGCTAGTGATCCGAGATACGTATAGGCCAGATAAATGCCTATAGCCAAAAGAATTAGACCGCCAATTCCCACGATAGTCGTACCCGGTACAAATAAAATTTCGAGAAGGAGTAGTAAAACTCCAAGGAGCAATAAGGCAATGACTACACCTGTTATCATTTCGATATCGGAATATCCTCAATCGTTGCTGTAAGACCTAGGTTTATCATTTCAGCCCAAGCAGGTTGTAATTTGCTAAACATGTCTGTTTTAACAGCACATTTTCCGCTGTGATGAATGATAAGAGTGCATTGTTCTGCTTGCAATGGTTCGTGATCGCATATTTCAATTAAAGCTTCAATCACAAAATCAAACGAATGATATTCGTCATTATGTATAATCAAACATTTGGGTGCTTGTATCAGCGCCTCGAGCTCCTGTTGAAACTCAACTTCTAAATCTAAGTTGAATAGTGGGTCTAATTCCATCTTGCAATAGTATGCACCAAAGGTACACAATTGACTGTCTAAAATAGTTTTTTAATCGATAAACGGGATTTCTTCAACGACAGATAGCGTAGTTGGAGCTCCTTTAAAATAGGGGACAAGCTTTAGCGCATCAAAACCTCGATCAATATATTCTCGATATCCTGAGTTTGCGTCAGCAAAAGTGAAATACAAATCTGAAGTCATATCAAACTCTGGCATGGCAAAGGTCATGGCTTGCTCTGGCGCCATCGCTTCTGAAATCGTTTCTGAGACGGTTTTAGGGGTAATGTTGAACTTGAGTTTATAGAAAACATCTTGCCGCTGTCTTAAATTG